>JAGCBO010000085.1 GCA_017652125.1 Clostridia bacterium
CCGGCCAGAGCGGCCCAGACGCCGCTGCGGAAGACGTGATACCCGGTGGTGGAAAAGACGACCCGGGGATTCGGATTGCGCTCCAGAATGATTTCCCGGGAGAACCGCATGTTTTCCAGGGTGTTGCGGGAGGCGGATTCCGGCAGAATCAGCCGCTCCGGGATGCCCTGAGCGAGCAGATAGCGGCGCATGGCCTCTGCTTCGGGCATGGACTCGTCCGGTCCCTGCCCGCCGGAAGGAACGAAAACGGCCTCCAGGCCGGTGGTTTCCCGCTGCTTCCGCCAGTAGGCGAGAGCCCGGTCTACCCGGCCGCGGATCAGGGGCGACAGGGAGCCGTCCCGGCGGAACCAGCAGCCCAGGATGATAATGAAATCCCGGGGAAGCGAAGGCTGATGATGCGCTGACATCAGTCCGCAGAGGACGGATCCGGTCAGCATGCACTCAAAATAGACGAAGACGGTGGCATAGGTGTTGAGCAGCGCCGAGCGGATGCGCATTTCCCATTCCGATCCGGAAAAATCCAGGGAAGACAGCCAGAGGCCGGCGGCAACCCCCAGCGCCAGAAGCAGGCTGATTCCCAGCCCCAGCGCGTTGCGCGCCCGTGGACGCACCCGCAGAAAGAGCGCGATATTGCCGGCTGCCATGAAAACCGCAAAGAGGATGGCCAGCGGAGCGGTCAGACGGAGAAACTGCATGGAGGCGCCGGAAAGGGCGGAATACAGCTCCAGCATGGAATAGGATTCCGGATGAAGCAGATGCCGCAGGGTGGCAGCGAACAGATTGAGGCCGGTGATTCCGGAAAAGAGGGCAAAGCCGGCGAAATAAATCGTATCGTGCCGGTAAAAGGCGGGACCGCGGGCCCGGCGAAAGCTGCGGATCATGAGGAAGCAGGCGAAGAGCCAGAAGACCGTGGAAGCCGCCATGGCCATGGAATCGCCGCTGAAACCGCCGGATACGGATTCAAAAACGGTCCTGAACCGGGTCACACGGACGGGAATCAGGCCCAGCGGGCGCCCTTCCGCGTCCTGCAGCTCCAGGGTGGTTTCGCCCCGCTGCCCGGGAATAACCGGGATCCGGATGACGCCGTCCCGGATTTCCGGCGAACCGGCGGTGGCGACGGAGGGATCCCCGGAAAGAATCCGGAGGCCGCGGGCCTGCGCGGCGGCCAGCGACGCCGGGGCCGGATGATAGTACATGGAATAGGTGCGGAAAAAGCAGAACCGGCAGATCACGCACAGAATCAGCAGCGCCAGCGCCGCGGCGGCCAGCTGAACGGCGGTTTTTTTCATAGCAGCGGGATACCGCCGTTATGACAGGCACGAACCACATCCTCGGGCCACAGGCTCGCCTGCACCTCGCCCACGTGGGCCTTGCGCAGGAAATAGACGCACATCCGGCTCTGGCCGATGCCGCCGCCGATGGTCTGCGGCAGTTCGCCGTTCAGCAGGGCTTTCTGGAAGGGGAGGTTTGCCCGCTCCTCGCAGCCGCGGATCTTCAGCTGCTTCCGCAGCGTATCCGGATCCACCCGGATGCCCATGGAGCTGACCTCCAGCGAAATATCCAGCAGCGGGTCATACAGAAGAATGTCCCCGTTCAGGCTCCAGTCGTCATAGTCCGGGGCCCGCCCGTCATGGGGCTGACCGGACCGCAGCGCGCCGCCCACCTGCATCAGGAAAACCGCGCCGTATTCCTTCGCGGCCTCATATTCCCGCTGCTTTGGGGTCAGATCCGGATACCGGTCCTCCAGCGCCTGGGTCGTCACAAAGGTGATGCGATCCGGCAGCTCCGGCCGGATATGGGGATAATGGGCGCAGACATAGCCTTCGGTTTTCCGCAGGGTCAGGTAGATGCGCTCCACGATTTCCCGCAGAAAGGCTTCGTTCCGCTCCCCGGGCTTCATGATCCGCTCCCAGTCCCACTGATCCACGAAAATGGAGTGGATATTATCCGTCATTTCATCCCGCCGGATGGCGTTCATATCGGTATACAGCCCTTCTCCGGCGGAAAAGCCGTAGGTTTTCAGCGCCTGGCGCTTCCATTTGGCCAGGGAGTGGACGATCTCGACCTGGCAGCCGGTTTCCAGCACATCGAAGGAAACGGGACGCTCCACCCCGTTCAGGTTATCGTTCAGACCGCTTTCCGGGGTGACCATAATGGGCGCGGAGACCCGGGTCAGATTCAGCGCTTTGGCCAGCTCTGTTTCAAAGAAATCCTTCACCAGCTTGATGGCGATCTCCGTATCCCGCAGATCCAGCACGGGATTATAGTTCTTTGGAATGATCAGATTCATGGAACCACCCCTTGCGTCAAAATTTCAGCCCCCATCATAGCACGATTCCAGGAGAAAAGGAAGGATTTTCTGCGTACGGGCCCCGGCAGCGCTTGACAGGGCCGGGGAAAGATGAGAAACTGTCTGCGGCGAAGGGGAGAGCTTCCCTTCGCGAAAGCGTGTTTTGGGCGGAAGCCGGAAAGGCCGGCCGGAAAACGGGGATCGTGAGGCGAAAGCGGCGATGGAAAAGGAAATGGTGCTGATTGCGGGGCTGGGGAATCCCGGAGAGGAGTATGCGCATACCCGGCATAACGCGGGCTTCGAGGCGGCGAACCGGGCGGCGGAAAAGCTGGGCGTGACCCTGCGGCGGAAGCTGCTGCTGGAGGGCGCGGTGGCGGAGATCGCCGGCCCGGAGCGGAAGATCATCCTGTGCGAGCCGCTGACCTTTATGAACAATTCCGGCCGCTGCGTGCGAAAGCTGATGGACCGGTATCAGATTTCCCCCGAACGGCTGCTGGTGATCTATGATGATATCGATCTGCCTCCCGCGGCTCTCCGCTTCCGGAAAAACGGCGGACCGGGAACCCATAACGGGATGCGCTCCATCGTGGAGGAGACCGGGCTGACCGCCTTCCCCCGCCTTCGGATCGGCACCGGGGACCGGCCGAAGGGTCAGGATCTGGTCAGCTGGGTGCTGGGACATTATTCCCCGGAGGAACAGAAGCGCATGAATGAGGCCTTTGACGCCGCGGCGGAAGCGGCCCTGATCTGGGCGGCGGAAGGGGCGGACGGCGTTCTGCGGTTCCTGAGCCTCCGGCAGCAGAAGGAAAAGACCGGAGAAGCCGGTCCTGCGGGTCAGAAGGAAAAGGCCGGGGAATCCGGCCGCACGGATCAGACAGAAAAGGAACAGGCATGAAGGAATTACTGGACGCTCTCCGCTTTCCGGGAGAGCAGGAGCTTGCGGAGCTGCCGGCGGGGAAAGCGCTGGCCCTGACGGGCCTTCACGCGTCCCTGGCGGCGGCGCTGGCCGCGCGCGTCAGCCGGCAGGGGCGGCGGGTGCTGCTGGTGATGGACAACGATCTGAAGGCCTCCCGCGCGGCGGACGACGTCCGCCAGCTGGCGGGGAGCGCCGCGGCGCATCTGCCGGGGGGAGAGATTGATCTGACCCGGGCGGCGGGAAGCCTGGAGATGCAGTGGCGCCGGCTGGAAACCCTGGCGGCGGTATGCCGGGAGGAGGTTCAGGTGCTCTGCGTCGGCGCGGAAACGCTGAGCCAGCGCATGGGCCGCCCGGAACCCTTCCGGGAGCTTTCGGTGACGGTGAAGCGGGGAGAGACCTTTTCCCCCGCGGCGCTGACGGAGAGGCTGGACCGGATGGGCTATGAGCGGGTCGGCATGGTGGAAGGCAAGGGGCAGTATGCCCGCCGCGGATCCATTATCGACGTATATCCGCCGGCCCTGAGCCAGGGCGTCCGCCTGGAGTTTTTTGACGATGAGATCGACAGCCTGAGAGGTTTTGACTGCATCAGCCAGCGCAGCCAGGAGGATCTGGAGCAGGCGGCGCTGACGCCTGCCTGCGAAGCGCTGCTCCGGGAATCCGAGTATCCGGAAGCCTCCCGCCGCATGCGGGAGGCGCTGGGAGAGGAAACGGCGGCCCCGGCCGCCCCGGCGAATCTCTTCGATTCCCTGCCGCCTCTGCCGGAGGACGAGGAGGACCTGGAGGCTTACTTCGATGCGGCTGTCGCACCGAAAGCCCGGGAAAAGGCCTGGCGGGAAGCGGCGGAGGATGTGGCTGCCCTGCGGCTGAGCCGCCTGCGCCAGGAGGCGGAAAACCTGGAGGCGGGTCTGCCTTTCCGGCGGATCCGGGCCTGGCTGCCTGTGCTGACGGACAGCCTGGCGGCGGTATACGACTGGTTTCAGCCGGATCTGGTGCTGCTGGTGGAGCCGGACCGGATCCGGACGCGGGTGGAGGAACGGACGGCGGGCTTTCAGCAGGATCTGGCGGCCGCGATGGAACGCCGGGAGGCGGTGGCCGGCCAGGGCGGGCTGATGACGGACTGGGAGACGGTCCGGCAGGAGCTGGCCCGGTTTCCCCGGGGGCTGATCACCGAGATGCTGCTGGGGCTTGGAGGCATCCGGCCGGAACAGGTGATCTCCGTGAACGCGGCGGGCCTTTCCGGCTGCAACGGCCAGCTGCGGACGCTGAAAAACGATCTGGAAAAATGGCGCGGAGAAGGCCAGCGGGTTTTTCTGCTCAGCGGCGGCGCGTCCCGGGGCCAGCGCCTGCGGGACAGCCTGAAGGAGCTGGGGGAAACCGCCGTTTTCCGGGAGGAAGGCGAAATCCCCTCCGGGGAAGACCCGGTGATCCTGCCGCTGACGCTGAGCAAGGGCTTCTGGCTGAAGGACAGCGGCGTTGTGGTGGTCAGCGACGCGGATATCTGGGGCGAAGGCTACCGGCGGAGCAAGAGCCGGAAGCACGCGGGGGAACGCATTTCCACCTTCACGGATCTGAAGCCCGGAGACTATGTGGTACATGAGGATCACGGCGTCGGTCTGTATCAGGGCATCACCCGGATTCAGTCCGAGGGGGCCTGGCGGGACTATCTGCTGATCCACTATGCCGGGAATGACAAGCTGTATGTGCCGGTGGAACAGCTGGAGCGGGTGCAGCGGTATATCGGCAACCCGGGCCAGCCGCCGAAGATCAACAAGCTGGGCAGCGCCGAATGGGCCCGCCAGAAAGGCCGGGTCAAGGAAGGGCTGCGCGCTCTGGCGTTTGATCTGAAGGCCCTGTACGCGGAGCGGAGCCGGAATACCGGCTACGCCTTCGGACCGGATACGGCGTGGCAGCGGGAATTCGAGGATGAATTCCCCTGGGAGCTGACGCCGGACCAGGCCCAGAGCGTGCGGGAAATCACGGAGGACATGGAGAGCGACCGGAATATGGACCGGCTGCTCTGCGGCGACGTGGGATACGGCAAAACGGAGGTCAGCCTGCGCGCGGCCTTCAAGGCGATCGTCAACAACAAGCAGGTGGCGCTGCTGGCGCCGACCACCATTCTGGTTCAGCAGCATTACAACACCATCGTCAGGCGCTTTCAGCATACCGGCGCCCGGATCGATTATCTGTCCCGGTTCCGGACGCCGAAGGAGCAGAAGGAAGTGATCGCCCGGCTGGCGGCCGGGGAGATCGATCTGGTGGTGGGAACCCACCGGCTGCTGGGCAAGGATGTGCGGTTTAAGAATCTGGGGCTGCTGATCGTGGATGAGGAGCAGCGCTTCGGCGTGGCCCATAAGGAAGTCATCAAGAACTGGAAGCGTCAGGTGGATGTGCTGACCCTGTCCGCCACCCCGATTCCCCGGACGCTGCACATGAGCATGACCGGGATCCGGGATATGAGCGTGCTGGAAACGCCGCCGGAAGAGCGGATTCCGGTGCAGACAGTGGTGACGGAATACTCGGACGCCCTGATCCGGGACGCAATCCTGCGGGAGACGGCCCGGGGCGGCCAGGTTTATTTCCTCTATAACCGGGTGCACAGCATTGAAAAATTCTACAGCCGGCTGCGGGCGCTGGTGCCGGAGGTCCGGATCGGCGTCGCCCACGGGCAGATGCGGGAGCATCAGCTGGAAGACGTGATGATGGACTTTTACAACGGAAACTACGAGGTGCTTCTGTGCACCACCATCATCGAGAACGGGCTGGACGTTCCCCTGGCCAATACCCTGATCGTCTATGACGCGGAACGCTTCGGGCTGAGCCAGCTGTATCAGCTGCGCGGCCGGGTGGGCCGGAGCAACCGGCAGGCCTATGCCTATTTTACCGTGCGGGCGGACCGGATTCTGTCGGAGACGGCGCAGCAGCGGCTGGCGGCCATCCGGGAGTTTACGGAGTTCGGCGCGGGCTTCCGGATCGCCATGCGGGATCTGGAGATCCGGGGCGCCGGCAACATTCTGGGGCCGGAGCAGCACGGTCATCTGGCGACCGTGGGCTATGACATGTACTGCAAGCTGATCGAGGAAACCCTGGCGGAGACCAGCGGCAAGCCGGTGTTCCGGGAGCTGGAAACCCGCATCAATCTGAGCGTGGACGCCTTCCTGCCGGAGGATTATGTGGCGGAAGAGAAGCAGCGGATGGAGATGTACAAGCGGGTGGCTTCCATCGTGACCGAGGAAGACCGGGCGGATGTGACGGACGAACTGATCGACCGGTACGGGGAACTGCCGGTGCCGGTGGAGACGCTGCTGGACGTGAGCCAGCTGCGGGCTCTGTGCAACCGCATCGGCGTCAGCGCCGTGAGCCGGAACAAGGACGGGCTGCGGATGCGGCTGGAGGAGCGCTGCGTGCCGGATCCGGCCTGCTTCCTGCAGGCCATCGCGGAAACCGACGGCAGGCTGATCCTGTCCTCCCGTCCGCCGGCCGCGCTGACGCTCCGGGGCGTGAAGGGCGAGGACTGGCAGGCGCTGCGCGAGGGGCTGAAGGTGATGCGGAAGCTGGTCCGGCGGCTGGATCAGCTGACGGAAGCGAAAAAAGAGGCGGAAGCGAAAAAAGAAAGCGGAGAATAAGTAAGGAAGCGTCCGGGAAAACGGCGGAACCAGGCGGGGCCGGAATCCTGCGGCGCCGGGAACGGATATGAGAAAACGGGACGGGTTATGGATTGCGGGAGGGGTGTTCCTGCTGGACCGGATCAGCAAGATCCTGAGCTTCCGGCTGCCGCCGGAGGGGGTGACGCTGATTCCCGGAGTGCTCCGGCTGCGGCTGACCCGGAACGACGGGGCGGCCTGCAGCCTGCTACGGGGCGCCCCCTGGCTGCTGGGGGTGATCAGCCTGATCATCCTGCTGGCGTCGGCCTGGCTTTTGCGAAATAAACGCTTCAGCCCCCTGATGACGACGGGCATCATGCTGATGGCCGGGGGCGCTGCGGGGAATATGGCGGATCGCTTTTTCACCGGCTTTGTGCCGGACATGGTGGAACCCCTGTTTGTCAGTTTCGCTGTGTTCAATCTGGCGGATGCCGCCCTGACGGTGGGCTGCGCGCTGGTGATCGGCTGCCTGCTTTTCGGACGGCCGGAGGAAAAACCGCGGGAGACGGAGAAAAACGGAAATGACGGAAACGAGAATTGAAACGGCGGCGGACGGCCGGCGGCTGGACGTGCTGCTGGCGGAAAAATCGGGGCTGAGCCGGTCCCGGGTGGCCGCCCTGATGGCGGAAGGCCGGTGCCTGGTGGAAGGGGTTCCCTGCGGAAAGGCCGGGGAAAAGCCCGCCCCGGGAAAGCCGGTGACCCTGATCGTTCCGCCGCCCCGGGAAACCGCCCTCAAGCCGGAGGATCTTCCGCTGGAAATCCTCTATGAGGATGAGGATCTGGCCATTGTGGTGAAACCCCGGGGCATGGTGGTTCACCCGGCGGCCGGCCACGAGGACGGAACACTGGTCAACGTACTGCTGAGCCGCCTTTCCTCCCTGGGAGGAATCGGCGGGGAAACCCGGCCGGGGATCGTGCACCGGCTGGACAAGGATACCAGCGGTCTGCTGATGGTGGCCAAAAACGATGAAACGCAGCAGGCCCTGTCGGACATGCTGCGGGACAGACGGATCGAGAAACATTACCGGGCGCTG
The DNA here is from genome assembly GCA_017652125.1 of Clostridia bacterium. Taxonomy (GTDB): domain Bacteria; phylum Bacillota; class Clostridia; order Christensenellales; family Aristaeellaceae; genus Aristaeella. The sequence goes on from JAGCBO010000085.1 coordinate 7,885, forward strand.
GCGGAGGGCCGGATGAAGGAGCCGGAGGGCCGGATTGAGGCGCCTCTGGGGCGAAGCCGGACGGACCGGAAAAAAATGGCGGTGGATCCGGAAGGGCGGCCGGCGGTGACTGAATGGCGCGTGCTGGCGGAGGGCCGGGGCTGCACCCTGCTGGATGTGCGGATTCTGACCGGACGGACCCATCAGATCCGGGTGCATCTGAAGAGCGTTCATCATCCGGTCTGCGGGGATCCCCTGTACGGCATGGAACGGGGCGTGAAGGTTCCCTGCCTGATGCTGCATGCTTACAGCCTGGCCTTTGAGCATCCCCGGACCCATGAAAAAATGACCTTTCAGGCGCCTCTGCCGGAGGACTTCCTGAAAGGTCTGAAAACCAATGGAATCGGGATTCCGGAACCGTGACCGGATTCCCTTCGGAAAACCGGGCGGCCGCGTCTTACACGCCGGCCGCTTTCAGTTCCGCCAGATACCGGTCCAGCGCGTCTTCCACGGAGGGCAGTGGTCGGAATCCCGCGTCCTTCAGCTTATCGGCGTTCAGACGGGAATTCAGGGGACGCCGGGCGGCGGTGGGATATTCGGAAGTGGGGACGGGAATGACGCGGCAGGGAAGGCCGGCCTTTTCCATAATCATCCGGGCGAAGTCCGCCCAGGAAACAAAGCCCTCGTTGCGGGTGTGATAGATGCCGTATTTTTCCGTCCCGATCATCTCCGCGATCAGGGCGGCCAGATCCCGGGTATAGGTGGGGGAACCGATCTGATCCGCAACCACCCGGACCTCCGGCTTTTCGGCGCCCAGGCGCAGCATGGTGCGGACAAAATTCCGGCCGTTCAGGCCGAAGACCCAGCTGGTCCGCAGAATAAAGAAGCGGGTCATCAGGCTGCGGACCGCGTTTTCCCCCTGGACCTTGCTCATGCCGTACACGTTCTGCGGACCGTACTCATCCTCCGGTTCCCAGGGCTTTTCCCCGGTGCCGGGAAAGACGTAGTCCGTGGAGATATAGACCATCTTCGCGTTCACGGACAGCGCGGCCCGGACCATGTTCATGGTGCCCATACCGTTCACGGCGGCGCAGATTTCCGGTTCGGATTCTGCCCGGTCCACGTTGGTATAGGCGGCGCAGTGCACGATGACGTCGGGCGCGTAATCCTGCACCCAGGCTTTGACCGCCGCACCGTCGGTCAGATCGAAATCCGCCAGATCCACGCCGCGGCAGGGAACTCCCCGGCTTTCCAGCAGTTCCGTCACATCATGACCCAGCTGTCCGGCTACCCCGGTCACCAGTACCTTCATGGCCCTTCCTCCTGTTCCCTTCGGAGAACATCCGCGGGGGGATTCATCCGACAAATTCGTGATAAATGGCGTGAATCGTGGCTTCAAAATCGCTTTCATTGACGCCGACGATGATGCTCAGCTCGCTGGATCCCTGGTCGATCATCCGGACGTTGATCCGGGAACGGCTCATGGCGGAGAAAAGGCGGGCCGCGGTGCCGCAGTTGTGAACCATGCCCCGGCCGACCGTGGCGATAATGGCCAGCTGATCCATCACGGTGACGGTCCCCTGTCCTTCCACCAGCTTTTCGATCTGCTTCACCACATCCTCCAGATGGGGCTGCAGCATGTCGCTTGTGGTTACCACGCACATGCTGTCAATGCCGGTGGGCATATGCTCAAAGCTGATGCCGTAATCCTCCAGAATCTGGAGCACCTTGCGGCCGAAGCCCACCTCGCTGTTCATCATATTCTTTTCAATATTGATAACGGTATATCCCTTATGTCCGGCGATCCCGGTGATGGTGGGAACGGAAATCTCCTGCGGAGCGTTCA
>JAGCBO010000086.1 GCA_017652125.1 Clostridia bacterium
ACGAAACCAGCATGTACCCGGAAAGCATCCGAGTAAGCTTCAGCAACGGAAAGACGATCATCTACGACAGGCGGATCGAACAGCCTGCTCCGAGGTTTGAGGAGAACATCCGGATTATCCGGTAATGGAAGCAGGGATACGTGAACAAGCCACAGCGGCGGAGGAGGAACCGGACATGAAGGACACGGTGAAAACCTGCAGGTTTTGCGGGCGGAAGATAAGCATCATCACCTGGGGCGTTTACAGGAAGATCGTGGTGGACGCGGAAGCGGTGGACGTGGTGCCGGATCCGGAAGGGGAAGAATTCGTGAGGTTTGACGGAAGCAAGATCCAGGGACGGGAAGCGGAGATCGGGACGATCGGCGCGGAACCGGCATACAGGATTCATCGAAAGAACTGCTTCAGCGGGAGAAAAGGATGATCTGCCGGGAATGCCCGGAAGGGAAACACTACATGCGGGGCAGCGTTTACTGCCTGCTTTACGGGATCATCATCAACGAAAAACACATATGCACAAGAGACGGAGGAAACCGGCATGAAACTGACGCAGATGGACCTGGCGATCACAGCAATGATGATAGCGGAAAAGCCGAAATATAAAAGGACGGCTCCGGAACTGCTCGATGCATGCCGGTTATTTTATCAGGATCCGGAGAATGAGAGGGCATACCAGGAATGGAAGGCCGCGAGAAGTGCAAAAACGGTGAAAGCCGTTAGTGCATAAACAATCAGAAGGGAGGACAGACGATGCCGAGACAGATCAAACAGCTGGATGAGCTGATGGACGGAGCGCTGACGGAGCGGTTCAACATGGAGATGGAGCGGGTGCTGCGGAACGTGTTCGATCCGAACACGGATCCGAAGGCCAAGCGGCAGATCATCATCACGATTGAGATCCAGCCGAATGAGCGCAGGGACGCGGCGGGATTCACGATGGATGTGAAGAGCAAGATCGCACCGCCGATCAAGATGAGCCAAACGTGCTTCCTGTTCCAGGACGATGAAGGGAACGTCACGGCGACGGAGATCACGAAACAGGTGCCGGGGCAGATCGACATGGACGGACAGGAACAGCCGATGCCGCGGGTGGTTGAATTCGGAAAGAGTAAAAAAGAACAGGCGAACTGATGGAGGAATGAAAAATGGAACACATCGAGATGACAGCGCAGGCCGTGAGGGCAAAGGAAGAATTCCTGCTTTTCACCGGGGCGGAGTGGCAAAAGAAACTCGACAATCTGAAAGAGCCGGTACTTTTTGAGGACAAGTACGGGGAGCAGTACATCTGGAAGAACGGAGAATGCACAAGGTTGGAACTGCGGAAGCCGGACAGGATCATCAAGGCGGAATGCTTTGAAACGTTTTCTCTGAACGGACTGATCGAATACATCCAGGCAGATCCGGAGAAGCTGTTCGGAGAGGATCAGCCGCGGCACATTGTGCAGGTTTTCAGCCCGGATGTGGTGAGACTGATCGCACCGCAAAAAGGATACTGGCGGGAGCGGGAAATGATCGCTGTCTGCAAAGCGGTGAAGCCCAATATCGAATTCGACGAGTACATGGACACCGACGAATTCCAGGTGATGGTACAGACCAGCTTCATGGAGAGCGAAAACCGGTCGCTGGTTCTGAAGCTGGCCGGAAGCGTCCGGAAGGAACAGAACATGCAGACGGCGGATGACGGAGTGAGTCAGAAGGTGACGATCAATTCCGGGATCAGCACAGCGGCGGACGTGATCGTGAAGAATCCGGTGACGCTGACACCATACCGGACATTCCATGAGGTAGAGCAGCCGGAAAGCCCGTTTGTGCTGCGGTTCAATGAAGACGGGGAAGCGGCCCTGTTCGAGGGCGACGGCAGCAAATGGAAACTGGAAGCGGTGGACAACATCCGGAGATACCTGGTTGAAGCGCTGAAGGGATTCAACGTGGACGTTATAGCGTAAGGAACAACCGGACCGGGGAGCAATCTCCGGTCCGGATCCGGAGGGAAAGAATGAGAAACGGGATGGTCGTGAAGCGCGGGGTGGAGTTTCTCGCACGGAAGGGGAAAAAGGTGCGGATCGATGAAGCCGGGTACTGCTGGTCAGAAGACATCCAGAAGGCGCGGGTGTTTGCGGACCATGATCACGCCTGCAAGGCGGCAAGGATGGCCGGCGGGGTGGTCAGGACGATGAAAGACGGAAAGGCGGTGGATTAAATGAAAAAGATCAACAGGGAAGAATTCTGGGCAATATTCACGGGGGCACTTGTGATCCTGATCGCGGTCGCCTGGCTCAGCTTCGGACAGGCGGCGGAACAGACGTTCACATGCTGGGCGCTTTGCCAGCCGGGCGACCATGTAAACCTGCGGATGGAACCGAAGAAGGACAGCAAGAGCGTCGGGTTCCTGGAATGCGGGGACAGCTTTGAGACGGACGGCGAGAACCGGAACGGATGGTTCCGGGTGCTGAACCGGGGAGAATGCGAGTGCTTTATCTACTGCGGGTACGTGGTGACGGATGAGCCGAAGCCGATCGGGGAACAATACGTGTGCGTGGCCAAGAACCGGGTGGCGTGCCGGCGGTGGGTAGACGGGCCGCAGATCGAGGACAACGGCAGGCCGCGGTGGCTGGCCAACGGGAGCAACGTGAGCGTGTTCTACATCGCGGAGGGATGGGCGGTTACCAGCCGCGGGTATATCCAGGCCGAATGGCTCGAGGTGGATCCGGAGTGAAGAAATGCAGGGAATGCGGAAAGACATTTGACGTGCTGTGGCCGGAGATATGGCGATACAGGCGCGGATATGGGACAAACTATATCTATTTCTGCAGCTGGGGATGCCTGAGGGCATACGACAGGGAAACGGAGGGGAAAGACATGGACGGAAAGCGGGGCAGGCCGGCAAAGAAGCCGGTGGTCGAGGTGGCGGACAGGCTGCCGGAAAGCGAGGTCATCCAGGTGGCACCGATACAGCCGGCGGTGACGGAAGTGAACTGGCCGGGAAAGATATTCGGGAAGGAACCGCTGGAGATTTACGCGCTGAAAAGCAGAATGCTGGCGGACGGGCAATACTGCAGGGAACGGGAAGGCATGACGCTGCGAGGGATGTCGATCGGCGGATCGTCGATCTACATGACAGAGCGGGAATGGTGCGCGTTTTCAACGGAGATCCTGGTGGCGCTGAAGCAGCTGGGGGTAAAGGCGGATGAATGAGATCAGAAAACTGATAGAGGATCTGAAAGACATGGAGCGCGGAGCGCTGGAAGCGGCGCGGGATTTACGGGAAACGGATCCGAAAACGAGCTATACGTTTTTCAGCATTGCGGAAACAAGCGGGAAAGCAGCGGAGGAGCTGAAGGCGCTGATCCCGATGCCAGCGGAGATCGAGGGCGGAGGGTCGACCTGGTTCTACGTCTGCGGAGAATGTCACGGGAGCATCGACACGCATGACAAATACTGCAGGCATTGCGGACATCCGATCGACTGGAGCGCATGAAAAAATAGGAGTATTGCGAAACAATGAAAAGGAGCGAGTTATAAATGGCAAATTTACCAAAGGTTCCAAATTGTCCAATGATGGATGACGAAACGAAAATATGTATGTGTCTTAACCAAAAATGCGGTGACGATGTAGATAGCAAGGTTTGCTTTGCAATCAGAAATTCATTTCAATATGGGTGTGCATTAACAGAGCAAAAGTATTTGAATGAGTTCAAGGGAATATGTGAATTGATTGTAAATCGAATGAACAAATTGCAAGAAAACGATTAACGATAACAAACTTCGCAATAGGAGCGGATGATGGAGGTGAAGTGGGATGAACAGACTATACGCTGACGATCAACTTATCGAGTCGATACCAGACGAAAACGATTTTGACGATAGAAACTGCAGAAACTGTGGGGCACCTTTTCATTATGGAAGCGTTCACTGTGAATATTGCGGAACAGCCAGGAGTCTGAAAACAAGGAAGATGAAGAGCGAAATGATTATAAATGCGGATTCTATCCGCCTGTGTGCATACTGATCATCATATATATAGGAAGATTCTCGCCGGAGAGATCCGGCTCCATGCGGAAGTAGCTCAGTTGGCAAGAGCGCGGGATTCATAGGTCCCGAAAGTCGCTGGTTCGAGTCCAGCCTTCTGCACCAGGGCGAAAGCCTTAATACAGCTGCCGGGTGCTGATTAAACCCGGAATGGATCCGGCATAAAGCAAACTGACAGCCGGAAAGACGGCAATGGATGACAGCCCGGAAAGACGGGCGCGGACCCGCGGCGGGTCAGCCGCCGGAACTGCGGGACGGGTTCCGCAAACCAAGGCTTGTATGGAGTATTAACAAAAGAACAAAAAGTCATTTCAGCCGTCATCAATTCGGCGGCGGTCGCGGGAAGGGTCCGGGAAGGGTGCAAACGCCTTCCCGGGGTAGGAGCAAGAATGAGCTGGGAGTTTGAAGACCTGTTTGATGTGCCGGCGGAGAGAAACGGGGATCTGCTGGACGGGGGATGGCAGGACGGATACTGGCGGGACATGCCGACGGAGATCCGGATCGGGAGAATGGGATACCGGACGCGGACAGTGAAGGCGGGGCCACGGCTGGAGGTCGAGATCTTCCCGATCTTCGGGAGGGAGAACGCCGGGAAGGCCAGGGCGGCGAATCACAACCTGACGCCGGAACGGGTGCAGCGGAACAATGAGGAACGGAGCAAGCGGAAGCTGATCCAGCTGATCGACGCGAACTTTGATGAGCGGGACATCCACCTGACGCTGACATACCTGGGGACGCCGCCGAAATACGAACAGGCACAGGTGGACGTGAAGAACTTCCTTCGGGCAGTGAAGCGAAAGAGAGAAAAGCGGGGATTGGAGCCGCTGAAATACATCTACACAATCGAGGGGAACGACGACGGGACCAGGGAGCGGATCCACGTTCACATGGTGATGAACGGCGGGATCGACCGGGAGGAACTGGAACAGAT
>JAGCBO010000087.1 GCA_017652125.1 Clostridia bacterium
GACGCTTTTCCGCGTCGCCGTTCAGCGCGGAATGCGGAATCTCCCGCAGTCCGGCAATCAGCCGGTCCCGCAGCGCTTTCAGCCGCTCCGATTCCTGCTGCCGCTCTGCGGCGCTTTCCTTCAGGGCCGCGGCCATTCCGAGAATGCCGGGCAGATTCTCCGTCCCGGCCCGCTTCCCCTTTTCCTGCGCCCCGCCCTGAATCAGCGGGAACAGCGGCGCGCCCTTTCGCGCATACAGGAAGCCGACGCCCTTCGGACCGTAGAACTTATGGGCGGACGCGGAAAGATAATCCACATTCTCCGCCTGCACGTCGATGGCCTGAATACCGACGGCCTGCACCGCGTCCGTGTGGAAAAGAACCTGATGAGCCCGGCAGACCGCGCCGATCTCCCGGATGGGCTGAATCGTGCCGATTTCGTTGTTGGCATACATCACGGTGACCAGGCAGGTATCCGGACGGATCGCCGCCTCCACCTCTTCCGGCCGGACGATGCCGTCTTCATGGACATCCAGCAGCGTAATCTCGAAACCTTCGGACTTCAGCTGCCTCAGCGTATGCAGCACCGCGTGATGCTCAAACGCGGTGGATATGATATGGGTTTTCCCGTGTTTTTTACCGTCCAGCGCGGCGGAACGGATCGCCTGATTGTCCGCTTCGCTGCCGCCGGAGGTAAAGAAGATCTCCCGTGGCTCCGCGTGAATCACGGAGGCAACCTCCTCGCGTGCTCCTTCAAGCAGCTCCTTCGCCCGCTGGCCCAGGCGGTACAGGCTGGATGGATTGCCGGAATCCTCCCGCATACATCGGATCATCGCCTCCATCGCCTTTTCACTCATCGCGGTTGTCGCCGCGTGATCAGCATAAATTGCCATCTGGTTAACTCCTTCCCGGATCTTCGGATCCCTTTGCCCGTCCATTTTATGTCCATTTACCCCACATGTCAATAGGTTTTTGCGAACCGCCGATTCTGCCTGCATCCTGCCCGCCGTCCCGGTTTTTTTGTTCCTTTTTCACGGACAGAATTGACCGCGGGGCAGTTTCAGGTTACAATCCAATAGATGAACCAAAAATCCCGGCAAGGGAACACAGGATCCCCGTTCACCGTTTGATTGGATGTAGGGATAAGGAGGGATCCACCATGAAAGCCATGAAGCGCAATCGCGCCATGAACGGAACGGTGACCGGCGGCGCCCGGGTTTATTCCTTTGAAACGCCGCGCGGGACGCATCTCCTCCCCATCGAACTCTGCAACGGTCTGATCGTGGGTTCCGACGGGATGTATCATTACGATCAGGGGAAATGAGGCAGATAATAAACCGAAATATTATATCAGAAAGGCGGATGATCATGATGAAAAGACAGAACGCGATGATGAAAACGAGGTTTCTTTGCCTGATCCTGTCGGCTGCTCTGCTGTTCTCCTTCAGCGCTTTTGCCGAAGGAAGCGGGAAGAAATCGCCGGAGGATCTCCTGTCCGGCATGACGCTGCGGGAAAAGATTGCGCAGATGATGATCCCGTCCTTCCGGGTCTGGCAGGAAGTGCCGGAAACCGAAGACGGGGAGCAGCCCGCGGAGGAAGCGCCCAAAACGAATATTACGGAGCTGAATGATCAAATCCGGGAGATGGTGGCCCGGGAGCATTTCGGCGGCATTCTCCTGTTCGGAGAGAATTTCACGGATCCGGAACAGACGCTTCGTCTTATATCCGATCTGCAGACAGCCAATCAAAACGGCGGCGGGCTTCCCCAGCTGATCTTTGTGGATCAGGAGGGCGGCAGCGTCAACCGGATCCCCTACAGCACCATCGGCGTCAGCAATATGGCGCTGGGCGCTTCCGGCGATCCGGAAAACGCCCGGAAGATGGCTTTCATCCACGGGGAGGAAATCGGCCTGCTGGGAATCCATCCGGACTTTGCGCCGGTCGTGGATGTGAATAATAACGCGGCCAATCCGGTGATCGGGGTCCGCTCCTTCTCCGATGATCCGCAGAACGTCGCGCAATACGGCTGCGCGTATCTGGCCGGCCTGCACGACGCCGGGATCATGGCCGCGCTGAAGCACTTTCCCGGCCACGGAAATA
>JAGCBO010000088.1 GCA_017652125.1 Clostridia bacterium
AACTTTGCCGGGAAAACCAGGCCCGGGAATACTTCCGGAAAGCAACGGAGGGTTCTTCCATACCTGAGCCGGTCCGGTATTACAACGATCAGCCGTCCGACTATATCTACTGGCAGGGACTGGCCTTCCGCGCCCTGGGCGAAGAGGAAAAAGCGCTGAAGTGTTTCCACCAGCTGGTGATCTTCGGCGAACGCCATCTTTTTGACAAGGTGGGATATGATTTCTTTGCGGTTTCCATGCCTGAACTGGAGGTTTACCAGGACGATATTCAGAAACGGAGCGACGATTACTGCCGCCGCCTGGCGGAACTCGGCCGAAAAGGCCTCCGTTGCTGAAAAAGGGGCTGTGAGTTTTTCACAGCCCCTTTTTCCGTATCAGTTCTGTTCAAAGCAGAAAACGTCGTTCCCGAGATCCGCCCGGATCCGGAAAGCACAGGTCCTCAGATCCGCCGTCAGCGAGGCTTCCCGGCCGCCGTTTCTCCAGGTGATCTCCAGCCGGTCCGGAGCCGGCTGTTCCGCGGTCATTTCCGCGTCGAAGCCGAAGGCGCCGCAGGCGCTGCGCATCTTCAGCAGCTTCAGCTGATCCTTCACCACCTGCTTTCGCAGGCCCGCTTCCAGCGCGTCCGCTGTCAGGTTGGTGCGGTTGATCTCCTTGTGTCCCGCGTCTCCTCCCGCCGCGACGGCCTCCCGGTTGTTTTCCCCGGCAAACAGGTCCAGATACCAGACCTGCGGTTTTCCGGGCATGAACAGCTGCAGCGCCCGGGCCAGCAGGAGCTTTCTTTCATCCGCTCCCAGCGCGCTGAAATAGGTGGCGTTGACCTGGTAGTACATATTCTTCTTGCCGTGCAGGTTCTTGATCAGCCCGCCCCGACGGACAATCAGGTCGATCAGCGCCTGAATCCGGTCGTCCGGAACCAGCCCCTTCAGGTCCAGCATCGGAATTCCGTCATGGCATCCCAGCATATTGACACAGCGGATCCGGTCCCGCTGCTGCTCCCGCGCCCAGCGGATCAGGTATCCGGCGTCGTGGTTCTCGATGGCGTCGATCAGCAGCCCGGGCAGGAAAAAGTCATAGGTCATATATCCCCGGTTTGCCAGCTCCCTGTAGCTTTTCTCGCTGTAGGCGGCATGGATTTCCGGCAGCAGGGTCAGGTTCCGCTCCTCCGCCATCCGGTGGACCCGCTCCAGCACCTCCCAGGTTTCCGGATCGTTCATGAAATTCCGCCGTCCGGGAATCTTGGAGGCATACCCGAAAGCGTCCAGCCGGACGATGGAAGCGCCGTATCCCGCCAGCTTGTCCAGCACCTCCTCATAGTATTGCCAGACCAGCGGAGAACGGATGTTGACGTCCATCTGGCCGAGGTATTTCCGCCGGCTCTCCAGGGTTTCGGTCAGTTTTTCCCGCTTTTCCGCGGAGAGAAGATCCTCTGTTTCCAGTTCAGCCGGCTTCTTTCCTTCGCCGAGGCCGGAAGCGACCCTTTTCGCCAGGGTCTCCGCCGTTCCGTACTGGATTCCCAGCGCGCGCATCAGGTCCTGCGTGTCCGGAAGGTCATAATGCACTTCCTGGTAGAAGGTGTTCCAGTAAGGCACTTCCTTTCCGTCCGGAAAACGAACCATGAGGATCGGCAGGCCGGGCTTGCGGAAGAACATATCCCTCAGGCAGGCCTCATCCGGCTGAATCCAGCCGGCCTCCGTCATCTCTCCCCGGCCTTCCCAGAATCGGTTCCAGTCGATAAAGAAATCCCGGTAGGCGGAATCCTCCCCTTTTTCCAGAATATCCTGAAACTGGGGCGAGAGGACGGAAAGATGATTCAGGATAAAGTCCAGCTTCAGATCCGTTTTTAGCGCGCGGAGTCTGTCCAGGTCGGCGGACTTCGCCAGCCGCTCGTTCAGATCATAGCTGATCACCGAAAAGCCCCTGTCCAGATCCGTGTGAAACACGCTGGGCAGAATATAGAAGGAGCTGAACGCTCCCCGCATTTCCGGCCTTTCCAGCAAATCGGCGATGTCTCCCAGTTTTCCTCCGAGGCTGTCCGGATAGGCGTTCAGCATGGGTCCGCTGTTCATATTTGTGTTCCTCCCCGGTTTTATTCAGGTTTCCGCCATGATTCGGCGATACTCCGCATAGGACAGGAGTTCGCCCTGTTTGCTCAGGATCAGCCGCGCCTTCCGGGCCTGGTCTTCCAGCTTCTGCTGTTCGATCTCCAGAACCAGGGTCGTGAACGCGCTGTCCGTTTTTCCGTCCCGGTTCCGGGCACGGCGGTGGGCGAGCGTTTCCGCCGGCGTGGAATTCAGCAGAACGGGGATATCCACCCCCTCCAGATAATCGCTGTTTCCGTGCGTCCATTCAACGATCAGCACGCGAATCTCCGAAAAGTCCACCCGGTCATACCAGAGTTCTCCCGGTTCCCGGCCCATCCGCTTGAGGCAGATCTCCCGGGCGCCCCGGTGAAAGTCCGCCAGGATGCCGGAGACTTCATCGAAGTCCGTTTCCGCGGGGGTTCCCAGATAACCGCTCAGCGCCCGGCGGCCTGCCCGCCGGTAGACCCTGAGCCACTCCTGATCCGTGTTCGGCTCCGCGTCCCGGTCCTCCTCCCAGAGTCTTCTCAGCTCCGCCGTAACCGTTTCACTGATCAGCCCGGCCGACAC
>JAGCBO010000089.1 GCA_017652125.1 Clostridia bacterium
CCTCACATTCTGTTAGAATACGCATTGCGGTTCGCCGCTGTTGGGGAATGGTGTAACGGCAGCACCTACGACTCTGACTCGTATTGTCTAGGTTCGAATCCTAGTTCCCCAGCTTTTTTATTCTCTGGCTCCGTTGTCTAGAGGCCTAGGACGCGGCCCTCTCAAGGCTGAAACACGGGTTCGAATCCCGACGGAGCTGCTTGAAAGCCCCAGCGAATGCCGTTTCGCAGGGGCTTTTGCTGATTCAGTAACCTGAGCATTGACGCTCGTCTGAAGCCGTATTCGCCACGTTATCGTCGGTCAGCGATGCACCGGCTCACCGGATGAACGCGTAATAATGCTCCACCTTCTCCCGGCAGTTCAGAAACACCAGCAGCATATTGGGATCAAACTGCGTTCCCATTCCTTCCACCATGATCTGCGCCGCTTTTTCAAAGCTCATGGGCTCCTTGTATACCCGTTTGCTGACCAGGGCGTCGTAAACGTCCGCAATCGACATGATCCGGGCTTCCAGCGGGATCATCTCCCCCACCAGACCTTCCGGATATCCGTTTCCGTCCCAGCGTTCGTGATGAAAGCGGGCCACATGGAAGGCCGTGCGGACGAAATGCTCTTCCTCCACGCCGTCCAGCAGAAGATGCACCATCTGACCGCTGATGGTCGAATGGGTTTTCATGGTGTCATATTCTTCCGGAGTCAGCCGCCCCGGCTTATTCAGAATGCTCGAATCGATGCTGACCTTTCCCAGGTCGTGCATGGGAGCCGCCCGGATAATATCCTTCGCGAAGGTTTCATCCATGGGGAAATACTGGCGGGCCTGGATATCCTCCACCAGAATCCGGATCACGTCGCTGGTCCGTTTGACATGACCGCCGGTATTGCTGTCCCGGTTTTCAACCATATCCGCCAGACCCAGCACGAGTTTCTGCTGGATATTCTCGATGCTGTGCGTTTTCTCCTCCACTTCCTGGTTCAGCTTCCGGTTAAAATCGGCAAGAATTTCCAGGTTCCGTTTCTCCTCGGTAACGTCCCGGAGGTCGATCAGGTAGCCCCGTGTCATTCCTCCCCGGCGGAACGAAAAAGCGGAGATTTCATAGGCGCATGTCATTTCGCCGATCCGGAAGGTGGATGTCTCCACGCCGTTGTCCGTATAATTCCGGATCATCCTGTTCAGAATCTTTCCGGCCGGGCTGTCCTCCGGGACGCGGGTATCCGCCCGCTGTTTTCTCAGCTCAGGCAGAAAATCAAAGCATTTTTCGTTCGCGCTCAGAAACCAGCCGTTCGTTCCGATCGCGAGATATCCCCGGCTGTTATGGTTTTTTTCATTCTGGCTGATCAGCGCGAAGATGTCGTGCATATGGGACCGGTCATAATACAGCGCGATCAGAACATCCCCGATCATATACAGAAAAGGGAGCGCCGAAAAGTCCGTGTTCAGGATATACTCCAGGGTATAGATCAGCATGCCGATTCCGACAAGCACGATATAAAGCGCCAGCGTGCGCCGGGAATAGGTTTTTTTACGGGCCCGGATGATAGCCGCTGCGCCGATGACCACAATCAGAATTGCCAGAAAGAAGGCGATATGGGTGAAGGCAAAGGATCCTCCGGTCATCCGGGTGGCATAGCCGTCCCCCGTGTCCGTAATCTGGATCAGATCATCCGGAACGCCGCTCCGGAAAAGCGACCAGATGGGAAGAAGCTGAAAGAACGAAGCGACATAAACCAGCACTTTGAGCCAGGGATGGATGGAGATGCGCAGGTGATGGAGCAATGAAAACAGGATAATCCCCAGAAGCACGGTGGTCGACAGATTGATAAAGGCAAACAGCACCAGAGAAGCCTCCTGCGAGGCCACCAGGGTCTTCAGCCAGTAACCCATGATCAGAAACGGAATCAGCAGCGCCAGGGACCAGTCATAACTGTCCACCTGATCGTCCCTTCTCAGCACGATCGTCAGCGTCGCCAGAACCGAAATCATGAGGCAGATTCCAAAGCCGGTAGTTACCATGTCCAAATCCTTTCCCCTGAACAGTGAAACAGAAACCAGCAAGCAGCTCCCGGAGCGATCTCCTATGCGTTCATTTCATCCGCTGAAATCTTTCCGATCCCGGTGCGATCCAGAACCGGCTGCTCAATCTCAAAATAGTATTCCGCGCGTCCGGCCGGTGAACGCACAGACCGCAGTGCCGAACCCAGCCCGTTCAGCAGCGCGGAAACAATGTCCAGGTCCAGACCGGCCAGGCCGGCCGGCTCCTCCGTCTCCTCCTGATCCGCCGGATACCGTCCGGAAACCTCCGCCGGATCCGCAAAGGCGCGCAGGGAAAAGAGCAGATGGATCCTGTCCTCCTGCGCCTTTCCGTAGACGGACAGCTGCATGCTCCCGCCCTCGGCGGCCGGAAGCATCGCGGAAAACAGATTGATCAGGATTTCCCGCAGAAGCCGCGGATTCCCCTTCAGGCCGTCGGGCAGGGTTTCCGCAAGATCCGTCCGGACCTCCGTCCGATTCATTTCAGCCAGCGGATGCACATCCTGAAGAATGGTGATCAGGAGTTTCTTCAGGGAATAGGCTTCCGGAACAGCCCGGACGCCGTGCTGTCCCAACGCCGCACTGTCCGCAAGGCCTTCGGTCAGCGTCAGCATCCGTGTGGCCGTGCTGTGCGCGTTCCGCGCGTATTCCTGAATCGCCGCGTTCCCGTTTTCCCGGAGAATCCGGTCGATCTGGGCCATCAGCTCCTGCAGCGGAGGTTCCATCGCTTCCGCCACATGCTCCATCAGGACGGACTTGGATTTGCTGGCGGACTCCGCCTGATCGATCCGGGCGGTGATCGCCTCCAGCTCCTTCTTTTCCTCATTGATGTTCTGTATGGCAAGGATCACGTTCTCAATGGGTTTTCCCTCTGTCCGGTCCATGGCAAAGAAGCGGATGGAGCACCATCCGTGCATCCTGCTGAAAAATTCACTGACGACGCTGTTCCGTTCCTTCAGTCTTTCCGCCAGCGTATCCGTATCAACAAATTCCAGCATCATCTCCCGGTACTTTTCATCGCAGTCCTCCAGGAGCATGGAGGACAGCAGTTCTTTTGCGCTCTGATGCTTCGCCCGTTCCCGTTCGATCGACTTGTTCACGGTAACCGGGGTCATTTCCCCGTTCTGCAGATGGATCATGTAAATCACATCATAAATATCGGACATGCAGAAGATGCCGGATTTCCGCAGTTCCATCTCTTTCCGGGCCCGGCGGTAGGAAATGGTGACGGCTATATCCAGAATCGTCGACAGCAGCCAGAACACGCTCAGCACAATGAAGGGATAAAAGGTGATCCCCTGCATAAAGCCGCGGTGATGATGATACAGAACGTCGTAATCGGAAAGATCCAGCTGATCCAGATAATAGAAGATCATGCCGATGGTGACGTCCTCGCCGCCGGCGATGGGCTTTTCATTCAGGCGGGTGCTGGGATAGTAGATCACATAGTCTCCGGCCTGCAGCGGAATCAGCAGATCCCCGTCAAAGCGTTTTTCAAAGATGACATCGCTGAGCTCATAGCTCTGAAGGTTCAGCCGCTGAACCTTTTCCCTGTCCGTTCCGGCATACTGATGAATCTCCACTTCCCCGTTCCAGGCCTGATTGATAAAGCAGTCCCCGGCAATATTGATCCGCAGGCTCCAGTCCTGAATCTCATCCCCGCTGCCGTTATGCAATACGCCGTCGATGGTCTGACCGGTCAGATCCACCAGCTGGGTCGCTGAAAGCGGAAAGGACCGTTTCAGCCAGGTGCTCGTGCTGTTCTCCCGGGAGTCGATTTTCATCCGGACCTCGCCGGGGCTGCTGTTTCCGTGAACCAGAAACTCACTCTGGTTGAATTTCACCAGGGACTCAATGTGAACAGCCAGCGTGATCAGAGAAAGAACAAAAAGAATAATACTGATTTGCCTGAATCGGTTCTGTCCGGTCATCGCAGGAGCACTTCCCTTCGGTCGCATGGTCTTCAGATTATTTTATCAGATGCGGCCGGTTTTTGTCCAATCAAATCGGCTGAACGCATACAAAAAACGCTCCTCCTTGCGGAAGAACGTTTCCTGAAACCCCAGGGAGCCGATGCCCTCGTTTTTTCACCCGCTATGTTAAGCAGGCTGGTGCCCTGCCGAATGACTCTGCCGTCCCCTGGCGTATAAAACGGGGGCATGGCATATCACCCATTGGACCCGGGCTCCATTTTATGAAATGTGGGGAAATCCGAAAAGCTGTCGCGAACCCCAGGTGATCTGGTCATATTATAGCCGGATCATCCTTTTTCGTCAATCCTTTTTTTGCCCGTCTCCTTAACGGTAACAGGCCGGAACCGGAAGGAAGGCCTCCGCCATTTTCTCACAGTCTGGAAGCGATGGCCTGAAGGAATTCCCGGCTGTTGACCGCCCGGGCCTCCCCTTCATACAGCGTGGCCAGATCCTTCGTCATCACGCCGCTGTTAATGGTATCCAGCGTAGCCTTTTCCAGCCGGTCCGCAAACTGCTGCAATTCCGGAAGGCCGTCCTTCTCCCCCCGTTTTCTCAGCGCGCCGCTCCAGGCGAAGATCGTGGCCACCGGATTGGTGCTGGTTTCCTCGCCCCTGAGGTAGCGGTAGTAATGCCGGGTAACCGTTCCGTGGGCCGCCTCATACTCGAACTGCCCGTTGGGGCTGACCAGGACGGAGGTCATCATCGCCAGGGAGCCGAAGGCCGTGGCGATCATATCGCTCATGACATCCCCGTCATAGTTTTTGCAGGCCCAGATAAAACCGCCTTCCGAGCGGACCACCCGGGCCACCGCGTCGTCGATCAGCGTGTAGAAATAGGTGATGCCGGCCTTTTCAAAGGCTTCCCTGTATTCCGCCTCAAAAATCTCCGCAAAGATATCCTTGAACCGGTGATCATAGGTTTTGCTGATCGTATCCTTCGTGGAAAACCACAGATCCTGTCCGACGCTGAGGGCATATTCAAAGCAGGAATGCGCAAAGGAGGCTATGGAGGCGTCCACATTGTGGATTCCCTGAATCACCCCGGGCCCGCGGAAGCTGAACACCGGCCTGCGGATTTCCTGTCCGTCCTCTCCGGTAAAGACCAGCTCCGCCTTTCCGGCTCCGGGAACCCGGATTTCCGTGTTTTTATAAACATCTCCATAGGCATGACGGGCAATCGTGATGGGCTTTTTCCAGGTCCGCACGGTGGGATGCACGCCCTGCACCAGAATGGGCGCCCGGAACACGGTCCCGTCCAGAATCGCCCGGATCGTTCCGTTGGGGCTCTTCCACATTTCCTTCAGCCCGTATTCCTCCACCCGCTGGGCATTGGGCGTGATGGTCGCGCATTTAACCGCCACGCCGTACTTCAGCGTCGCTTCGGCGCTCTCCACCGTCACCCGGTCCTCCGTCTCATCCCGATGCTTCAGGCCCAGATCATAATATTCCGTCTTCAGATCCACCCAGGGCAGAATCAGGGTATCCTTGATCTCCGCCCAGAGGATTCGGGTCATCTCGTCTCCGTCCATTTCCACCAGAGGGGTTTTCATCTGAATCTTTGCCATTTTTTTCTCCCGCCATTTCTGTCTTTCGTCCCGGTTGCGTAAAAAAAAGCACCGCTGAAATTGTATTCCCAGCGGTGTGGTAATTCAAGGAAAAAACGTTAAAACAACAGCAGAACAATTACGGGCTTCCGATGGACCAGTCCTCCCCCGCGGCGGAATCGGGCTCCGGCGTCTCCGTCACAAAAACCTCGTAATGGGTATAATCGTCCTGCGAATAATAGCCGTCATAATTCGCGTCGTTCCCGCTGTAGGTGTCCGGAGCCCGGGTCGCCGTCGACACGGTGACGGGCCCGCTTCCGTCCCAGGTTCCCTCCAGGGGAAAGATAATGGTCATCTGCAGCCAGCTGACGCCGTCCCGGTACTGGTTGGGATAATAGGCGTAATACACTCTGGGCCGGGTCCCGTTCAGCTCCTCCACCGTCTCCTCAAAAGAGGTCTGCGGCTCCCGGATCACACGGTTCGCTTTGGCGGAAGGTGTTTCCAGGGCGCTTTTCGGGGAAGTCTTTCCTGGATCCAGCGCCCACAGAAAGGCGGCGGCGATCACCGGGAACCGGGTCGGATCGCTGACGCGCAGCTGCAGGTTGTTGAGCGTCTGATACAGAAGCTGCACGGTAATCTCCACGCCCTCCGGCTCCTCCGCGCCGTCCCGCGCCG
The DNA here is from genome assembly GCA_017652125.1 of Clostridia bacterium. GTDB lineage: Bacteria > Bacillota > Clostridia > Christensenellales > Aristaeellaceae > Aristaeella. Next base: position 6,221 of record JAGCBO010000089.1, read on the forward strand.
TGATGCCGAAGACCGCCAGCTTTTCATACATTTCGAACGCCGTATTGACCGGCCGCTCCCCCTGCTCCGTCAGGAACTGATTCACCAGCGTAATATATTCCTTCAGGGTCCGCTGCGCGGGGGTGTCCGTTCTCCAGGCAATCTCCGCCCCGGCGGATCCGAAGGCGGTCAGCGCCAGGATCAGGCTCAGGAGCAGCGCGGCGGCCCTTACCATATGGCGCCTTCTCCGCTGGCCTTCTTTTCCTTCATCTCGATCGCCCTGAGGATCACTTCCACGCATCCGTTGTAGCCCAGCACCCCGGAATCCAGGCACAGATGATAGTTGTTCACGTCTCCCCAGGAACCGGTGGCGTAATAATTATAGTAGGAAGCCCGCTGCCTGTCGGTTTTCTTCAGAATTTCTTCCGCCTTCATGGGATCCACATGGTTGTACTCGATAATGCGCTCCATCCGGTCCTCTTCGGGGGCGCGGATAAACACGTTCAGCACGTTATCGTGATCCCGCAGCACATAGTCGGCGCAGCGGCCGACCAGAATGCAGGGGCCCTCGCCGGCAATCCGGCGGATGGTATCGAACTGCGCCAGAAAGATCCGGTGATTCAGGGGCATATCCAGATACATGCTTCCCGAATCCCCCCGGGCGCTCATCAGGGAAAACAGCAGCCCCTTGTTGTACTTCTCGTCATAATTTTCGAGCACCTGCTGGCTGATCCCGCTGTCCTTGGAGGCTTCCGCCAGCAGCTCCTTGTCATAGTACGGAATCTCCATCCGCTCGGCCAGCATGCTGGCAATATAGCGGCCTCCGGATCCGTACTGCCGGCCGATGGTGACGATGGTGTGATACTTCATCAGAATCCCTCCATTTTTCATCAGAGTGAGCAGAGGCTAGGCTGATTGTCTTGTCCTTCTGCTGACAGTTTAGCATAATCTTGTGTTTCCGTCAATTTCATGTTACACTTTCCGGGAAGAAACCGGCCGGAAGATCAGCGATTTTCCGCCCGTTTCGGCAGAGAGGTGAACCGATGAAAACGCCCGTCAATCAAGCGACCCTGAAGCAGCATCTGACCTATAACTGGTGGAAGTATCCGCTGCTTTTTATCCTGACTTTTTTTGCGGTCGATCTGCTGTATACCACCACCGCCTACCGCAGCCCGCCGGAAAAGAAGGTGGAATTTTATATTTACGGATACGCGGATACGAATGCGCTGAATGAGTATATGGCCCGGGTCAACCAGGAACAGATGCCGGATATGGAAGTGATGGACTGTCTGACCCTGATGGATGATGACGCCTACGGTCCGATGCAGCTGACCACCTATCTCGCGGTTGCGGAAGGCGATCTGTATCTGCTGCCCCGGGAGCAGTTCCTGACCGTCGCCTACGACGGCGCGCTGCTTCCGCTGGAAGATCAGACGGAGCTGATGGATACCTTCTCCCGGGCGGGCCGTTCCCTGCAGAACGGATGGCGAAGGAGTTCGGAAACCGGAGAGACCCATCTGTTCGGGATTCCCGCGGACAAAGTTCCCGGGCTCAGACAGTATGCCTATGCCAAGGACGGCTACCTCTGCGTCCTCTATGCCGGCGGCAATACCGAGAATACCCTGAAATTCCTGAGCATTCTGGTGAACGACATGTTTGAGGAGCCCCCGGCTTCCGGCGAAGAAACAGAAGGAGCGGCTTCCGCCGCCCCCTGATTATTCGCCCCGCAGGCCTTTGGCCAGCTTTTCCGCCAGCTCGTTTTCCTGATCCCTGAATCGCCGCGCCGGGTCATACCAGACCGGGGCGGCGATTTTAAATACCCTGTTTTTATAATCCACATGAACCGGATACATCTTCAGGGCCCGTCCGCTGGCCTTGTACCAGAGCTCCCCCAGCCGAAGCCAGCCGGTATTGATCCATTCGCGATGGCTCAGCCAGCCGCTGGGCTGCTCCGGAAAGATCACCAGATATTCATCCCTCCGGAGCGCCCGGATGCTTTCCCGCATCGTCAGCATGATCCGCTGATCGTGATAGACCGGAATCCGTTTCACGCTCCGGAGAATCGGCGGAATCACCGCCGCCGCCAGATAGGGCACGGTTACCGTCAGCACCGGCTCAAAAAAGCTGCCGGGCTTCCACCAGTAATCCTGCCGGACGTAGGCCGGAACCTCTTTCGCCTCCAGCATGCCGTTATTGATCCACGGATTGCATTTGTCCCGCAGGGGAAACTTTACCATCATGTCCACCGGGCCGACAGCGCCGGCATGATTCACGACAAACACGCAGGGGCCGTCCTCAAAAGGTTCCTCCCATTCCACGCGCATCCGTGGCGACAGCAGCCGGATCAACCCGCCGGCGAGCCGATAAAACCGCTTACCCATGGCCCTTCCCCTTCATTTCCCCGCCGGGACGCCGCCCGTTAATTGCTTCTGGAATAATTCGGCGCTTCCTTCGTGATGGAAATGTCGTGAGGATGGCTCTCCGCCAGTCCCGCGCCG
>JAGCBO010000090.1 GCA_017652125.1 Clostridia bacterium
CCTTCATCCCGCGGGCCTCAGGACTCGTCCCTTCCCGTCTCTTCCGTTCCTCATGAAATGATACAATATTTACCGTTCTGACGCAAGTCGCATTTCCATCTCCTTTCCGCGCCAAAGCGAACGAAGCGCGGGGGAGATCAGCACTCCCTCGCGCTTCGTTCGCTTGCGGGTATTCTATGCCGGTTATCCTCTCCTGTCAAGCGCTAATACAGACGAAAAACAGGCGTCTTACTCCCCGTTGACGCGGATCACCCGCTGTCTCCGCTCATATCCCCCTGAAAGATCCAGCTCCCACAGGGTATTTCCCTCTTCATCCTCCCGGATCCGGGTAAAACCCAGATTCCCGTAGAAATCCCGGACCATGCCGTTCTTTGCCGTAGGCGCGTAATAACCGTAGATCCTCCGGATCCCCTTCTTGATCGCCCGTTCCGCCAGCTCGTCCATCATGGCCAGCTCCATGTCCCGCTTCAGCACCCGGCAGCTCATCAGCCAGAGCTCCATGTGCAGCTCCTCTCCGGCTTCACCCTCCGTCCGGCCCATCACCACGCTGACCACACCGTTATCCCCAAAGCGATCCTCCAGCTTTCCGTAGAGGCAGATCCGTCCGGGATCCGCCGCTGCTGCCTCGATCTCTGCCTGCGTATAGCGCCGGGTGGTCAGGTTGAACTGGTTGCTCTTGTTGGTCAGCTGCGCGATCCGCGCCATGTAGACCGGCGCAAAGGGAACGATCTCCGCCTTCATCTCCAGCGAGCGCAGATAATCCTCATAGTTTTCGAAAGCCGCTTCCATCTGCCGGCGCTTCACATTTTCCTGATACATGGCGGTCCGCTTCAGATCGTCTCCGCTCAGGTTCGTCACTTCAAAGAAGCCGCTGCGGTCCAGGATCCGGATATAGTTTTCCGGCCCCTCCATCTCCGGAACGGCGGCCCCCGGAATCTGGCCGGCGATCATCGCCCGCTCCGCCGGATTATCGTCCGTGAACACGAAGCTCTCCGGCAACAGGCTCAGCTCCCGGGCGGTCTCCGTCAGATTCAGGTTTTTCGGGTTCCAGTTTGCCTTGATGGAAACAAAGTCCCCCGGCTTCAGCACGCTGTCCGGCCGCCGCAGACCGTTCAGCGCGTTCTCCTCCTCGTTCTTGGAGTTCACCGTCAGCAGCACGCCGATCTGCTGGTGCAGCTTCAGATAGTGCTGGAACTCGCTGTAGGTCTGCGCCATGGCGGTCTCCTGACCGATCTCAATGTTTTCCGGCCCGTCGTCCCCAACAATTCCGCCCCAGAGCGTGTTGTCCAGGTCCAGATTGAAGGCCTTTTTATTCTTTCCGTACAGGGATTTGACGATCTTGGCCACCTCGAACCCCAGCACGGGGATCGCCGGCACCGCCACCGCATATTTGTACAGATGCCAGTATTCCGGAGCGGACCACCGGTCCAGCCCGTAGGCGGCGGAGAGATAGTTAATATCACAGAGATAAAACCGCTCATGGGTCCGGGCCCATTCCGCCATTGCCCGGTTCAGCTCATTCACAAAAGCCACCCGGCCGTGAGGATCCACCGCATCCATATTGCCCATCAGCCGGAAATAGGGATATTCAAAATTGTTCTGAATCACCGCGCAGTGATAGGTTTCCGCCAGATGGGACCAGAGCCCCCGGAACCGGGCAACCACTCCCTCCCGCTTTTCCGCCACCGCCGCCTCATCGTCCCGCAGCTCCGGCCAGACCGGAATATTCCGCACGCAGGTGCACACGTAGATGACATCCGGGCTGAAGGCCTCCAGCTCGGGGTTGGGAAACATCCCATCCTCGTAATACCGGTTGAACTCCGATTCATAAAAAACCGGCCGGATCCCCTGATTCAGCAGAAACAGCTCCGTCATCTGCAGAAGATCCCGGGTGGTCTGGCCCCCGAGGAAGGCGATCTTCACATCTACCCAGGCGGCCGCCGGATCCTCCAGCAGCTTTTTCCGGAGGGACTTCCGCTTTCGCATCAGCTGTTCCGCGTCAAAAGGGTATTCCAGCTCTTTCATGATCTTTTCCCCTTTCCTTCGGTCTTCAGTCTTTTTGCTTCCGGAACAGGCCCAGAATCAGATCCTTCTTTTTCAGGAAGACGGCGCCCAGCGCCAGCGCGTAAACGCCCAGCACGATATACCGGATCAGCGTCTGCCCGTACAGCCAGGTAGCCGCCAGCATCACCGCCGTGATCACGCCGACCATCACCCTCACCAGCCGGTAATCATACACTTCCCGGTACCCGTAGCGGTAAACCAGGAACATATGCACCAGCAGCATCCACAGATAGCCGGCTAAGGTGGTATAAGCCGCGGCGATATACCCGTACCGGGGAATGAAATACGCGTTCAGACACAAGCTCAGCAGCGCCGCGGAAACGCTGGCAAAGGCCATGCCGGTGGTTTTCTTCTCAAACTGCTCCACGTTGACAAACATGCTATACAG
>JAGCBO010000091.1 GCA_017652125.1 Clostridia bacterium
ACATCAGCGCCGCTCCGCCGTACACCATGCAGATGATGAGCCAGTGATTCATCGATGCATTCCCTTCCCGGGTGATAAACCGGAAACCTGCCGGTAACAGCCGGCATTTTCCCCCCGTATTTGGTTGCTTTTCCCAGAATATTATTATTGTACCATAAACACGTCCGTTTTCAAGAGGAACCTGAAAACAGCAGCGGTGTTTTTGGGTTTTTGTTTTCTGAAATCCTCCGTCCGGCGCCTTTTTTATCCGATATCAAAGAACCCAAGCAGCTGCAGCATCTGGATCATCTTTTCCAGATAATCCATATCCGTGATGGACCAGCGTTCACCCAGCCGGCTGAGGGCCTGCACCGTAAACCGGTTGTCACAGGGGATATCCCCGCGAAGCTCATCGTCCGTCAGATCGTAGTCCACCAGCGGGGAAATCATGCTGTTGATCCGGTCGTCCGCCAGCCCTTTGTTCAGGCGCTCCGTAAATTCCTCATCCGTTACCGGCCGGATCTCAATGCCGCAGCGTTTCATGGCTTCCAGCACATCCGCCATATCCACCGAATGGGAATTATATACGTGGAACACCGTAAACTCCGCCGGGGTTCCCGCCAGTCTGACAATATACCGGGCCGTCTCGTCGATCGGGGAAAAGTCCACCTGTTCATCCATTCCCGAATACGGGAAACACCCCAGCGTCACATAAGCCCGCAGGCTGTTCATAAAGCTGTTGGTGCGGAAGTTGATCTGGAACTCCTCGTCCGCGTAGCGGCTCATCAGATTGCTGACCCGCATGATTTTCGCGTCCAGCCCCTGCTCTTCCACGGCCTGCAGGATCTTCTCCTCCGCCAGGTATTTCGTGTATACATAGGCGTTGGAGGCAACATCCTGGCCGATATCCAGACTGCTTTCCGTCAGTTCCGCTTCCGCTGACTCTCCGTTCAGCGCTTCCCCGCTGACGGACACCGTGGAAACATGAATGAGCCGCGCCTTTTTGCGCAGGCACAGGCGGATCAGGTTTTCCACCCCGTCCACGTTCACCCGCTTCAGGAAATCAAAGTCCGCAAAATGCTTGACGCTGGCGGCGCAGTTGATCACCGTGTCAAAGTCCTCCCAGACCAGATCCATCAGGCCTTCCGCGTCGGTCAGATCCCGTTCGATCACGGTAATCCGGTCTTTGTACAGACTCAGGTAGTCCTTTTCAAAGTAATAGAACAGATACAGGCGCAGCCGGCTCTCCGGCGAAACATTGGCTCTCCCGTGCACCATGCAGACAATCCGGCTGTCGCTGTTCTCCAGCAGCTCCTTCAGAACGTGAATTCCCAGGAAGCCGGCGGCTCCGGCCAGCAGCACGTTTCCGAGGCTGCCCTCCCGGATCTCCGCGGCGTATTCATGCCGGTTATGGCTCAGCGCCTTTTCAAACCGGACGGCCTTCCGCTCCTCCGGCGGCCGGACCGGCAGATCCGCCGGTTTCCCGTTCTGCCGGCGGCGGATCAGGGCTTCCAGGTTTTCCACCGTCTTCGCGTCGAAAATATCCTGATACTCCAGCGGAATCTGCTGCACCATGGCGCCCATCAGCACCTTTGCGGCGGTCAGGGAGGTTCCGCCGAGGGCAAAGAAGTCGTCATCGATGCCGGTTTCCATTCCCAGGGCTCTGGAGAAAAGTTCGCAGAGCTTCCGCTGCATCTCGTTCTGCGGCTGCTTCACCTTCCGGCTGCTGTCCGCCCGGCTCAGTTCCGGCAGGGCCTTCCGGTTGATCTTCCCGTTGGCGGTCATGGGCATGGACTCCAGCTGGATAAAGGACTGGGGCACCATATAGGCCGTCAGGCGCCGGGAAAGATGTTCCCGCAGTTTCGTTATATCCACCGGTTCGTCCGCGGTGAAACAGGCCGCCAGATAGTCCGTCTCCCCGTGAACCACCATCACCGCGTTGGAGCGGATGGAGGGATAGGTACTGATGGCGTTTTCCACTTCGCCCAGCTCGATCCGCAGGCCCCGCAGCTTCACCTGGTCGTCCATCCGGCCGTGGAACTCAATCTTTCCGTCCTCCCGGATCCGCGCCAGGTCGCCGCTGCGATAGGCCCGCTTGCCCAGCAGCGTAATGAAACTCTTCCGGTTCAGGTCGTCCCGGCCGATGTAGCCCCGGCCCACGCCTTCGCCCAGGATCACCAGTTCGCCCGTGGCGCCCAGGGGCTGCAGCTGTCCGTTCCGATCCACCGTCGCCACATACACATTGGCGTTGGGAATCCCGATGGTAATATCCTCCGCGCTCCGGATCACTTCCATGGTACAGCTGATGGTGGCCTCCGTAGGCCCGTAGCCGTTCATGATATGGAGCTCCGGATTGATAT
>JAGCBO010000092.1 GCA_017652125.1 Clostridia bacterium
CGGCGAATGGAAGGGAAAAATTGAAGTGGTTTCCCGGGTTTCCGTACAGAACAGGGACGATCTGTCTCTCGCCTATACGCCGGGCGTCGCGCAGCCCTGCCTGGAAATTCAGAAGGATTATGATCAGTCCTTTACGCTGACCCGGCGGAGCAACCTGGTGGCCGTGGTCACCGACGGGACGGCCGTCCTCGGTCTCGGAGATATCGGCCCGGAAGCCGGTATGCCGGTCATGGAGGGCAAATGTGCCCTTTTCAAAGCGTTCGGCAATGTGGATGCTTTTCCCATCTGTATCCGCAGCAAGGATGTGGATGAAATCGTGCGGACGGTTTATCTGATCTCCGGCAGCTTCGGCGGCATCAATCTGGAGGATATCGCCGCGCCCCGCTGCTTCGAAATTGAACGAAAGCTGAAGGAAATCTGCGATATTCCGATCTTCCATGATGATCAGCACGGTACGGCCATTGTGGTCGGCGCGGCCTTACTGAATGCGCTGCGCGTGGTCGGTAAAAAAATCGGCGACGTACGGGTTGTGATTAACGGAGCCGGCAGCGCCGGCATTGCCATCGGACGGCATATTATGGATCTGGGTGTGAAGCACCTGAAGATGGTGGACCGGAACGGTATTCTGTGCGAGGGGATCGAGATGAATCCGGTCCAGGCTGAAATGGCCGCCGTCACCAATCCGGAAAAGTTTTCCGGACGGCTCGCGGATGCTTTGAAGGGCGCGGACGCGTTCATCGGCGTCAGCGCTCCGCATATTGTCACCAGGGAAATGATCGCTTCCATGGCATCCGGTCCGATCGTCTTCCCCATGGCGAACCCTGTCCCGGAAATTGAGCCGGATGAAGCGCTGGAAGCCGGCGCTGCCGTCGTCGGCACCGGGCGGAGCGATCATCCCAATCAGATTAATAACGTGCTGGTATTCCCGGGGCTGTTCCGCGGCGCCCTGGATGTGCGCGCCCGGGATATCAATCAGGCCATGAAGCTGGCCGCTTCCCATGCGCTGGCGGGGCTGGTTTCCGCTGAGGAGCTGAACAGTCAGTATATTCTGCCCGCGGCTTTTGATCCCAGAGTCGGGCGCACCGTTGCCGAAGCTGTGGCGCAGGCGGCCCGGGAAAGCGGCGTTGCCCGGATCTGAGCGGTTTTCACGGCTCCTCTTTCCGGGAAAACTGAATAATATACCAGATGTTGGCAATCGCATTCAGAATCAGGATGGCTCCGATGCTTCGCTGCGCCACGGCAATTCCGCCTTCGTCCACTGTGAGCATGAAGATGCCCAGGACGATGATGGCGGCCGCGCCCGCGATGCTGACAATGAATTTCCAGTCCTTCTTTTTTTCGATTTTCAGCGTATGAAACAGGTTCACCAGACCGGTCAGGATCGTGACGGCGCCGACCACGGTTTTTACATACGGCTCGATCAGAACCGGACGGAAGATAAAAACGATTGCGGCGGCAATCAGCAGGCCGCAGATCCCGGAGATGATCCGGTCCCATACGGTTTTCTGTGTCCGCTTCAGATGGAAGACGATCATGATCACACAGGCCAGAATGATGATGCCCGCGGAGATCCGGATTGTTCCTTCCATATCACCGGAGGGGGAGACCAGGAACAGAATGCCCTGCCCGAACAGCATCAGGGAAGCAATTATTTTATTCTGCAGCAGATCCAGAACCCGCTTTGTGATCGAAACGACCGGATTTTTCGGTTCGGCGGGAGCGGAGGGGGCGGGTGCTTTTTCCACGGTCTGTTTTCTCATTGGTTTGTCTCCTTCGGCGGACGGAGCGAATCATTGCTGCGGCGCAATCACGGACTCGTACCAGTCCAGGGCTCTTTCGGGCCAGCCTTCCATGCACATACCGGTTCCGTCGGCGAACCCATGTCCTCCGGTCGGACCGATTTCCAGGCGGCAGGGAATACCGTTTTGCTCCAGGGCTTCCGCCAGGATTCTGGAATGATCCGGAGGAACCAGCTCATCTCCGGCCGCGAGGAAAAGCGCGGTGGGCGGGAATCCTTCGGCATGCAGGGGAATTTCAAAGCAGCTGTTGCAGGCTTCCTCCATGGTACAGCCGACGCCGGAGCGGGCAAACTCGTCCTTATCGTCGCCCTCATCCCACTTTTCGGCGTTCATCAGGCGGTAGGAGGTAACGGGATAAACGGGGAAACAGGCCCGGGGCCTGCGGATTCCGAAGGCGCTGTATCCTTTTTCGGTGTTCCAGAGGCAGACGATATATCCGCCGGCCGAAAAACCGCAGGTCATGTAATTCCGGGGATCGACATGGAATTCGTTCCGGTGCGACGCAATGATTTCCATAGCCCGCGCGATGTCGTCCATGGCTTTGACCGCTGAAGCTTCCGTCCGGACCTGATAGGTGAGGATGAATACATGGTATCCGCGCTCGTTGAAATGCTGAGCTGTCGGCCATCCTTCTGTCAGATTCCAGACGTTCACAAAGCCGCCGCCGGGGATCACCAGGATAAAAGGCCGCTGATCCGCTTCGGGATGGTCTGAAGGAAACCAGACCAGACTGGCGCTTTGCTTTTCCGGCGCGCCGGCGCATTCGCTGTCGGAATAAAGCCGGTAAAAATATTTCCCCTGAGCGGCTTTCAGCAGCCGGGCCAACCCTCTTTCCAGGTTGCGCCATCCCATTTTGTCTGCCATCTCCTGCAGGGTCCAATGATAAAATTCCTCTTTGGACAGGTCCCATTTGCTGATGGCTTCCGGGGCAATATCGGCAATGGCCGGGTCTTCCAGAATGGATTGGAGCGTTCTGTCCTTCAGCATGGCATTTCCTCCGTTTCTTTCTGTCGTTTTACCGGATCGGACGGATCTGCAGCCAGTATAGTAAATGGCCTGCCGCCTGTCAACTGATTCAGCAGAGCGTCAGGAATCGTGCTATAATGGGAAGGCCTTTTCACGGGCGCCGGCATGGGAAGCGGCCCCGGAGGAAGAGACGGACTGAGGGAGAACCCGGAATGAAGAATGAGAACAGGTCGGCGTTGTTTGTCTTTCTGGCGTCTGTATGTTTCAGTACCGGAGGATTGTTTATCAAGCTGATTCCCTGGTCGGGGCTGGCGATTAACGGAGCCAGAAATCTGATCGGATCGGCGGTGATCGGCGTATATCTGCTGGCTGTCAGGCACAGAATCGTTTTCAGCCGTCAGGTTCTGATCGGGGCGCTGTCCATGATCGGCGTGACCACGCTGTTCGCTCTGGCCAACAAGATGACAACCGCGGCCAATACGATTGTGCTGCAGTTTACGGCGCCGGTTTTTGTCATTCTGTTTATGGCGTTTTTTTATCACCAGAAACCCGGCCGGATCGATCTGATTGTCTGCTTTCTGGTGCTGCTGGGCGTGCTGCTGTTCTTTGTGGACGGGATCCAGGTCGGCAATCTGCCGGGAAATATCCTGGCTGTTCTGTCGGGCGTCTGTTATGCGGGTGTGTTTATGATGAACACGGGAAAAAAGGCGGACGCCATTTCATCCTGCTTTCTGGGTCAGCTGGCCGCAGGGTTGATTCTGACGCCGCTGTGCCTGCGGGAAACCGATTTTTCTCTGCCGGTCATTTCCTCGGTGCTCGCCCTTGGCGTGATTCAGGTCGGCGGAGCTTATATCCTTTTCTCCATCGGCATCCGGAATACGCCGCCTGTAACGGCCAGCCTGATTGCCGGAATGGAGCCGATCCTGAATCCGCTGCTGGTGGCGCTGTTCTACGGAGAGCAAATCACGCCCCTTTCGATGATCGGATGCGCGATTGTGTTCTGTACCGTCCTGGCTTATAACGTATGGCTGGAATCTTCCGGCCGCAGACAAAGAGAGAAAGGATGAACGCCATGGCGCAGCGGATGGATCATCCTTTTGCCCCCCTGTACAGTGAACGCAGCCGGATTCTGATTCTCGGATCCTTTCCGTCTGTCAAATCCCGGGAACAGCTGTTTTATTACGGCCATCCGCAGAACCGCTTCTGGAAAGTGATCGCCGCCCTGTATCATCAGGAGGTACCGGCGGGCATACCGGAAAAACGTGATCTGATTCTGAAAAATGGTCTGGCCCTGTGGGATTCCATTGCCGGCTGTGTGATCAGCGGATCCTCGGATGCCAGCATCCGGGAAGTGAAGGCGAATGACCTGAGCGTCATTCTGGATCACTGTCCGATCCGGCGGATTTTCTGCAACGGGAGGACGGCATGGCAGTATTATGACCGGCTGATTAAACCCGGGACAGGCCGGGAGGCCGTCTGCCTGCCTTCGACCAGTCCGGCCAATGCGCAATGGACCCTGGACCGGCTGACGGAAGCCTGGTCGGTGATCCTGGAAGAGACCGATTAAAAAACCGCCTTTTCCTGGCGGAAAAAGCGGCTGCTTTGTCTTTCCCGAAAGCGGGGGAGACGAAGCGGAATACCCGGAGGACTTTATTCGGGAAGAGCGGATTCGCTGACAAACGTGATCGTTTCTCCTCCTTCGGAATGCATCATGTCGTACCAGACCAGCTGCAGGGAGCCGGAGGGATCTGCTTCAATTCTCAGCGTTCCCCAGAGGCCGGATGCCGATGCCTGATCCTGAATGCTCCCGTCGGAGTTCAGAAGATACTTTGCGCCGTCGGCATACACAAACGCGTCATAGTCGCAGTCGTGATAGGCTGTGGCCCGGATGACCCAGGCGCCGTGGGAGACCGGGGAAGTGAATTCCAGATACCAGCCGCCTTCAGGGTTTTTCGTGATGTTCAGGACAGTAAACTGGGTATCCTTCTCCAGCCATTTGCCGGAGAGGAAGGAATCCACGTCCTCCTCCGCGGGAGAAGCGGTGAAGGAACCGCCTGTGACATCCTCCACTTTTCCGTTCCGGACCCGCAGATCGAAGGAATGAAGCTCGTCGCAGGTGTTGTGTTCGTTATAATGCCGGAGGACAACAGCCATATCTCCGTCTCCCGTCGGCTCATACCGGGCGGTGAACACGCCGTTTTCCACGCCGGAGGATGCAAGCTTCAGCACGGAATCATCCTGAGCCAGTTCGTCCGCCCGCCATTCCCCGGGATCTTTGACCTGCGCGGTCAGCACATAGGCGCCGTCCTCAATCCTGCCGCTGACCCGGTTCATCCCTTCGTCGATCCGGTTGAGCGTGGCTGCATCCGGCTCTCCGGGAACGGCTTCGGAATCGGTGATAAAACCGGATTCGTCCGCCTCGCTCCAGATGGCGTAATACGGCAGCGTGGCTGCGGCCGGATTCGTTTCCTGCAGATGGGACCATGGAAGGAACCCTTCGGGCAGGCGGTCCACCGGGGTGCCGGGTTCATAAATGATTACGGTTTTCGCCCTGGTCACGCCGAACGCTTCCGCTGTTACATAGCGGATTCCGTCCTCAATGGCCTCAGGCACCTGTCCCTCGTCCATTTCCACCTGAATGTTAACTTTCCAGGAGTATTCATCCAGGGACTCCGGATCGGACAAAAGGCCGTGGAAGGAGCATCCGTAGAGGGTTCCGTTGGGATAGCCTTCCCCGGTTTCACCCATTTCGCTGTCATGGTAATTGCCGGTGAAGGCTCCGTTTTCCCCGATGGACAGCTCGGTGGACCAGCCGCCGGCTCCGCTGGAAAACCAGAAAATTTTCCCGTTGAGCCGGTCGAACAGGCCGGCTGTTTCCGCTCCGGCGCAAGCCGTTACGATCAGCAGGATTGCTGCCATCAGGAATGCCGCAGTTTTTTTCATATCCTTTCTACCTCCTTGCCGGAATGATGACTGATTTCCGGTCTTCCTCAGTGTATACGAAAAACAGGAAAAGGTGGCAATATTTTTCCTGACTGCAGCACGGCGCCTGTGGTATAATGATCCGGAAGGCTGCCGCTTTTCTCGGGCTGCGCTGCGGCGGATGACGAATCAGTCTTCCCGGGAGGGAAGGGTAAAGGAGCGATACCGCTTTGGCACGAATGGATCTGGATATGACCGAAGGGAATATCTGGAAGCATATGCTGCGTTTCTCGGTACCGATGGCGATCGGGCTGCTGTTCCAGCAGCTTTACAATACGGTGGACACGCTGGTGGTCGGGCAGTTTGTCGGCCAGCAGGCGCAGGCGGCTGTAGGGTCGACCGGGCCGATTATCAACACAGTGGTGGGCTTCTGCGCGGGTCTGGCCACCGGCGCGTCGGTGATCATCTCCCAGCGGTATGGCGCGCATGACAACGAGGGGCTGAGCAGGGCCGTTCATACAACGGTGGCGCTGACGTTCATCGTCAGCCTGATCGCTACCGGACTGGGGCTGCTCATCATTGATCCGATGCTGCGGTTCATGCAGACGCCGGAGGATGTGATGCCGGAATCCGGCACGTATCTGACCATTTATTTCGCGGGAATCACCGGCATCCTGTTTTACAATCTGGGAAGCGGGATCCTGCGCGCGGTGGGAGACTCGCGGAGGCCGCTGCTTTTCCTGATTGTCTCCGCCCTGCTCAATACCGCGCTGGATCTGGTGTTTGTACTGGTTTTCAGAATGGGTGTGGACGGCGTGGCCTATGCGACCATCCTGTCGCAGATCCTGTCGGCGCTGCTGGTCCTGTTTGCCCTGACGCGGGAAAAAGGAACCTACGGGATCCGGTGGCGAAAGGTCCGGGTTGACCGGGAATCGCTGCGCATGATTCTGAAGATCGGCCTGCCCAGCAGCATTCAGGCTGCGATTACCTCTTTTTCCAACGTGTTTGTGCAATCCTATATCAACGCGTTCGGTTCGGCCTGCATGGCCGGATACGGCGTTTACGGCAAAATCGACGCCTTTGCCCTGATTCCGGTGCAGAGTATCAGCATGTCCTCCACGACGTTCGTCGGGCAGAACTGGGGCGCGGGTCAGGCCGGACGTGCCCGGGAAGGCGTCCGGACGGCTACTGTGATGAGCCTGATTTCCACCGCTGTCCTGGGGCTGATTGTCTTCGTGCTGGCGAAGCCGCTGATGGGCTTCTTTTCCCCGGAGCCGGAGGTGATCGATTACGGCGTGCGGTTTATTCGCATCGTGACTCCGTTCTATATTGCGGTCTGCTTTAACCAGATCTACGCCGGCGCCCTGCGGGGAATCGGGGACGCAACCGCGCCGACCATCATCATGCTGGGGTCGTTTGTGGTTTTCCGTCAGATCTATCTGGCGGCGACCGGAGCGATGGGGGCGGGATTTGTCGCTGTCGCGCTGGGCTATCCGGTCGGCTGGATCCTGTGCTCCGTGCTGCTGCTGATCCGCTACCGCCGAAGTCCGCTGGTCCTGGGTTCGGAAGCCTGGCGGCATGCACGGAAATATTCCTGAAGACAGGGATGATTCTCTGCTTCGGATCCGGACCGCGTCACATGAGAACACCCTGAGGAACCCGCGAAGAGTCGGAAGGCCATCGGACAGGCTGATACGGAAAAACTGCCGCGTCCCCAATGAAACCGGCATGAACGCGGCGAAACAGGAAATGCTGAACGGGCATGATCTTCCTGTAATGCGTTATCTCACCAGACGGAGACCCGATCCTCCGGGGCGATGTACATGCCGTCTCCGGGCTGGATGTGATAATAGTCAATGAATTCATCGAACTGCGCGAGTGTCGCGTTGATGCGCTGATAACGCATCGGATGAACATCCTCCGCAACCTTCGTGATTATGTAAGCAGGCAGCGCCTGCGTGCGCCAGAGGGCCGCGTAATGCCGGAAGAATGCGTCGTAATCGAAGTTCTCCTGCTGTGCGGCGATCGCGAGCATGCACTTCATGCTGCCCAGGTCCGCGATGGCTTCGCCCTGTACCTGCTGGCCGGAGTATTTCGCACCTTCCCAGGGGATGAAGCCGTTGAACCAGGCCGCCAGCTTTGCCGCCCGCGCCTGGAAGGCTGCGCGGTCCTCATCTGTCCACCAGTTGGAGAGTGCTCCATCGATGTCGAACTGGGAGCCCTCGTTGTCAAATGCATGGCTGATCTCGTGGCCGATCACCGTACCGATACCGCCCAGCTTCTGCTCATAGCTCATATTCTCGTCGTAGATCCCGCCGCAGAGAAAACCCGCCAGGATGTTGATGGAATTGTTATTAAAACCGTAGGAGGCGTTGACCTGTGCAGTCGGTGTTATCAGTTGATTCCATTCGTCCATGTCCACGGAGGTATCGATCTGTTTCGACTGGAGGGTGAGCCTGAATTCATTGACCGCAGCCTCTGCGGTCAGCAAACTGCCGCCCTCGTCCGCCCCGGAAAAGTCCAGACCGGACCAGTCGCCCAGTTGATCCGGATAAACCGCGAAAACACGCATGGTGTCCAGCTTCTCGATCGCTTTCGCCCGGGTCTCGTCGCCCAGCCAGTCGGCCGATTCCAGTATCCGGCGATAGATGCGCAGGGAATCCCCGATGATGTCCAGCATGTCCTGACGCTGCTGTTCGGTGCAGTAGGCCTGGATATACAGATTGTCCATCGGTACGACCAGATAATCCAGCACTGTGTCCAGAGCGTAGTCGTCCTCGCTGGTCTCGCCGGTAATACCCATGATCGTGTTGGAGATGGCTTGTGTCTGCTGATAGGTCTCCTGGTCCAGCAGCTTCGCCAGGTCGTTTGCCTCTTTCAGCGTCAGCCAGTCCCGCATCAGAGGTACGTTTTCTTCTATGTAGAGATCCTGGAGCGCGGCAACGTAATCCGGCTCCGGGACCAGGTAGTTTTTCCCGATTTTCAGGCCGTAAGCCTCAATCATTTTCAGGATCGGGAAATCGCCTGCCAGCACCTGGAGCTCATCCGGCGTATAATGGTTGAGAATGCTGGCGTAGTAGTCCTCCCGGTAGCGCGCCGCCTGGGGCTTGATGTGCTGAGCCATCAGCGCCTCAAAGGCATAGGCGTTCCCAAACACCTGGGCGGCCTCATCCTCGCTGAAGCCCAGCCGTGTGAGCATATACGTTCCAACCTGCTGACACTTGGCGTAGTACAGCTCGCCGGCCTGGGTGCGCTGGGTGTATTCCGCTGAATCCTGGAGCATCAGCTCAGGCGTATCGATCATTGTGATATAAATGTTGGGATTGAGCAAATCTGTGTCGACAACCATGGTCAGAGGATAGTACCGGCCGTTATTGTTCCTGTCACACAGGAAAGCGGTAAGGGCCTCCAGACTGTCGATGCTCCGGAAGGCTTCCATGATGGGCATGGCCGGCGCCACGCCCAGGGTGTTGCGGTAGTCCCAATCCGAAACCAGCCTGTAGAACTTCTGTACCAGTTCGGCATCGTGACCGGTGAGGCTTGTGTCCTTCATCAGAGCAATCTGCCGGTCCTTCAGGATACGGCTGACATCCTCAATCATGCCCGTCTTGGATTCTCCGGAAGGAATCTCCGCCTGCAGAATCCAATCCTTGTTGACAAACAGCCCGAAGTCATCCTTGAGCTCAGCAGGGGTGTCCCCGGTCACGTTCCCCTTGATGTCCGCGCAAAGCCAGCGTCCGTCCAGAATCGTGCCGCCTTCGGCAAAGATCCATACCGGGCCTGACGCCAGCAGGACGCAGAGCAGCAGAGACAACGCTTTTTTCATCATTCGCATCATACGTTTCTCTCCTTCTTCTGCAGTAAACCGTCGTGAATCCGCATAGACAGCGCTTAACTCATCACAATATAACACAGAGAGAAAAAAGAAGAAACGGAGAAACAAAGAAAAAACGAGTGAAACAAAGGGTTAATAGTCATAAGAAACTATTTTCCCGGGATGACTGCGTAGCTGAAAGGTTACGCAGTTTTCTTACCCTTGGGGACACGTTCCAGAATAATCGATTCAGTCAGGACCGGGATTTCCACCTGGCCCACAAAGTTGAAGATGATCTCAATTTCCTGTTTCCGCTTGCCGCTGGACTTCTCCGGCGCGTGAACAATGATCTTTTTGATGAAATCAGGATCAATACAAAAGTTTTTTCCATTTCCCCGGCGCGTATGTTTCTCATCAGCCGATCCACCCATTCTTCGGGAATATCATCCCGGTTTACAGATAACGCATCGATATAGTTTGCATGGGTCAATTGTTCCAGTAAAATATCCATATCGCTGTTCACTTCCTATGGCCGGATTTGTCCCGAAGGACAAGATGAGCAAGAATGCTCAGAAGGAACTGAACCGTCAGCGCCGGATCCCATGAAACTTCAACTTCGTTTCCAGGCGGCGTCTCACTTCTTCGGAATTTTGATGGTACCAATCAACGTTGTCCGTTTATATAACGAAGCTGGTATTGCATCCCCTTCTTTCAAAACTACAACGGGGTTGTAAAGCCCGGGCCTTTTCTTGCTGTTCTTAAATATCCATGCATCGTCGTACTCAAGGCAAACATTGACGTTCTTCTCAAAAAAACGAGCTGTATCCAGCGCTTCTTCATAATCCATGTTTCACTCATCGCCTTTCTATCTCTCATATCCTTTCAGCAGATCCACAATGTCGGAAAAACTGAAAGGAGGCAGGGGGCCCTCGCGTTCAATCAGCGCGTTCACCTCATCCGGTGCCGGAGGATGCAGCGGAAGCGGGAACCGGGAAATTGCAACAGCGGAGCAGGCTGCGAATGCGATACGGTTTTCCGCAGACGGTCAGCTGTTCATCCATCCATTTCCTCCCGGGCATAAATCAGCTCAATGAACGTCTTGATCTGTTCATCCCAAAATCCCCACTCATGAACGGCATCCGGCTCTTCATGGCTCATCACATCCCAGCGGTTTTTCTTCAGCGCGGGAATAAAGGTCCGATGCTGCTCATAGAGGAAATCCTTCGTGCCGCAGCTGACATACAGCCACGGTTTGTGAGGCGCGTCCGCATTCTTTTCCATCAGGTAATAGTTGTCGTACTCCGTGCCTTTGAGGTCCTTCATGCTTCCGAATACCCGATCGATCTCACCGCCCCGGCGCCGCTGATAAAGCGTGTCTGCCAGATCCACCGCTCCGCTGAAGGAAGCCGCCCCGGCAAAATGCTCCGGGTAGGTCAGCGCCAGCCGCATGGCTCCGTATCCGCCCATGCTCAGGCCTGCCACATAGGTATCCTCCCGGCGCCTGCTCAGCCGCAGAAAGCTGTGCATCGTCCTCGGAAGCTCGTCGCTCACATAATCCCAGTATTTTTCGCCGTAAATCTCATTGCAGTAAAAGCTGTGGTTAACAGCCGGCATGATGACAGCCAGGTTGTGATTCGCCGCATAGCGTTCCACGGAAGTCCTGCGCATCCAGATTGAATGGTCGTCGCTGTACCCGTGCAGCAGGTACAACACTTTCGGCGGTCTTTCATCCCTGGATGAACCGATCCCGATTCTATGGATGCAGTAATAAGATCGGCCAGCGTCTGAAGCTGCTCATCTCCGAGCGCATCCCTGGCGGTTTGGGAACAATAGATGCCGACCAGGCCGGCAGGCTCCTCCGCCCCTTCGGCAAAAGCAGGCACCCGGATCCATCCGCACAGCATGAATACGCACAGCAAAGCGGCGGCGAGCCTCCCTGCCGGGCGTATTCCTTCTCCTGAATCGGTTTTCATTGAAATACCTCCCCCACTCAGTTTCTCCGCTGTCCCGACCGCTTTCACCCGGAACACAGCCAGTATATCAGAGCAGGCGGTTCGCCGCAACACGCGGATGATCCCCGGCCGTTTCTGTTGCCGGGGGTGCTATTGTCTCTGTACAGGAAGAAAAAAGTTCAGGAATGAATTCTCTTTTCTTTTCCCGCGTTTCATGCTATGATGAAAAGCGAAATCCGTTGTTGTTCTTTCTGAAGTCATTCGCATAAAACAGTTTCCCGGATCGCAGCCTCCCCTGTCATTGAAGACAACCGAAAGGAGTTTTTTCATGAAAGCAATCGGCAGAATCTGGAACGGGACCTCTCTGATTGTCAAAATCCTGATCGGCCTTGCCCTCGGCATCCTGTTCGGGCTCCTGACGCCGCAGGCCACCTTTATCGGCATTCTGGGCAACCTGTTCGTCGGCGCGCTGAAGGGCATTGCGCCGCTGCTGGTCTTTGTGCTGGTCATCAGCTCCCTGGCCAACGCCACCGGCGGCATCGGCAAGCGCTTTTCGACGGTCATTGTGCTGTATCTGGTCAGCACGCTGATTGCGGCCGTCATTGCCGTGGTCTCCAGCTTCCTTTTCCCCGTGACCATCAAGCTGATCACCGGTGATGTCAATACCGTTCCTCCCGGAGAGCTGAAGGACATCTTCCTGTCCATCCTTGACAATATCGTGCAGAATCCCATTTCGGCCATAGCCGAAGCCAACTATATCGGCGTGCTGGCGTGGGCCATCATGCTGGGACTCGCGCTCAAGGCCTTCGCTTCCCCGGCCCTCAAGTCCTCCCTGCAGAACATCTCCGACGCATTGTCGCGGGTTGTCCGCTGGATCATCGGCCTGGCTCCCTTCGGCATCCTCGGCCTGGTGTTTTCATCCGTTTCCACCAGCGGGCTGTCCATTTTCGCGGATTACGGCAGGCTGCTGCTCCTGCTCGTGGGAACGATGGCCTTCGTGGCGCTGGTCAGCAATCCCCTCATCGTGGGCCTGACCCTTCGCCGCAATCCCTATCCGCTGGTATTCAGGTGCCTGCGTGAAAGCGGCATCACCGCTTTCTTCACAAGAAGCTCCGCCGCCAATATCCCCGTGAACATGTCCCTGTGCGAGAAGCTCGGCCTGGACAAAGATTTTTATTCCGTGTCGATTCCTCTCGGAGCGACGATCAATATGGACGGCGCCGCCGTGGTCATCACCGTCATGACGCTGGCAGCGGCGCACACGCTGGGTATCGGCGTCTCCATTGTCAGCGCGATTCTCCTGAGTATCCTGGCCACCCTCTGCGCCGGCGGTACTTCGGGTGTGGCCGGCGGATCCCTGCTGCTGATCCCGATGGCCTGCTCCATGTTCGGAATCCATAATGATATCGCCATGCAGGTCGTTGCGGTAGGCTTCATCATCAGCGTCATCCAGGATTCCTGCGAGACGGCCATCAATTCCTCCAGCGATGTCCTGTTTACCGCCACAGCGGAATTCCGGGAGTGGATCAGGAAAGGCCGGAAACTCCCCCTGTGAG
>JAGCBO010000093.1 GCA_017652125.1 Clostridia bacterium
CCGACAGGATGGTTTTCATGCTTATACAATACGGAACGTTTAGAAGAAAATCAATGATGATTCCGGCCGGATAGCCGGGGTTATTTTTCCCTGCGGGGAGAAAAACGGACAAAGTATCGGAAAAGATTATAGCATAGAGCGGGAGATCCTTCAAGCAGTGCGTTTCCGTGTTTCCGCCGGCGTTTTCCCTCCGGAAACACGGGACAGAAAAAACCTTTTCACGGCGACCGGAATCTGATATAATGGGAGAGAAAGCAACGGTGCTGCAAAAAAAGGAGGTAAAGATTTTATGAAGAAACTTTTTTCTGTCATGCTGGCGGTTTTGATGCTTCTGTCGGCGACGGCTTTTGCCGAGGGTGAATACCGGGTGGCCATGATCTCTGACTACGCGGATATTACGGACCAGTCCTTCAACCAGACCACCTATGAAGCCTGCAAGGCCTTCTGTGAAGCCAAGGGCGTTCCCTTTACCTATTTCAAGCCCAATACCGATACCACCCCGGATCGTGTCGCCATGGTCGAGAAGGCGGACGACGAGGGCTACAACGTGATCGTGCTGCCCGGCTTCGCCTTTGGCGAGACCATTGCCGAGGTGCAGGGCGAGTATCCGAACACGATCTTCATCGCGCTGGAAGTGACGGAAGCCGATCTGGGCGGCGCGAGCCTCGGCAGCAATGTGTACAGCGCGAACTATAAGGATGAGCAGGGCGGCTTCATGGCCGGCTACGCGGCGGTCAAGATGGGTTACACCCACCTGGGCTACCTGGGCGGCATGGCGGTTCCCGCTGTGGTGCGCCGCGGCTACGGCTTTGTGCAGGGCGCTGACGCCGCCGCGAAGGAACTGGGCATTACCGATCAGGTGAAGGTGGAGTATGTGTATGGCAACCAGTTTGTCGGCGATGCCGATATCACCGCCTACATGGATACCTGGTATCAGAAGCTGGGCGTGCAGTGCGTGTTCGCCTGCGGCGGCGGCATCTACACCTCAGCGGCGGAAGCGGCCGCGAAGGTCGGCGGCAAAGTCATCGGCGTGGATACGGATCAGAGCGTCGTGATCGACCCGAACTACGGCGAGGGCATGACCGTGACCTCCGCGATGAAGGGCCTTGCCGTTTCCGTGAACACGATGCTTTCCGAAGTGCTGGCGGGCAATTTCGCCAACTATGGCGGAAAGATGGAACTCCTGGGGGTCGTGAGCGAGGATCCCGAGGCCAATTACGTGTCCCTTTCTCCGACCACCCGGTTTAACGACAGCTTTACCCAGGAAGACTATCAGGCCATGGTCTCCAAGATGTTCAAGGGTGAAATTACCGTGTCCGACGCCATCGATGCCGAGCCGCAGACCGCCATCACCGTGAACTATCTGGGCACCGTGAAGTAATTTTTCCCGATCCGGGGGAAGGCGTTCTCCCGGGTCTTTGACAAAAACCCCCTGTTCCTCACCGGAATCCGGGGGTTTTTGTCAAGGATACACAGAAACGGGAAAACCGGAAGATCATTTGAAACAGAGGAGTGAAACGGGTGGACGAGTATGCCATTGAGATGCTGCATATCACAAAGCGATTTCCGGGCATCATCGCCAATGACGATATCACGCTGCAGCTGCGAAAGGGTGAGATTCACGCCCTGCTGGGCGAAAACGGCGCGGGGAAATCGACCCTGATGAGCGTCCTTTTCGGCCTGTATCAGGCGGAAGAAGGCGTGATCAAAAAGGACGGAAAAGAAGTCAGTATCAAAGATCCCAATGACGCCAACGCCCTGGGGATCGGCATGGTGCACCAGCATTTCAAGCTGGTGGAGTGCTTCACGGTTCTGGATAACATCATTCTGGGCGTGGAGCCTACGGACAAATTCGGACTTCTGAAAAAGGCGGAGGCCCGTCAGCGCGTGATCGATCTTTCCAATCAATACGGCCTGCAGGTGGATCCGGACGCCCGGATTCAGGATATTACCGTGGGCATGCAGCAGCGGACGGAGATTCTGAAGATGCTCTATCGGGACAATGAGATCCTGATCTTTGACGAGCCCACCGCCGTGCTGACTCCCCAGGAGATCGACGAGCTGATGCAGATCATGAAGAACCTGGCGGCGGAGGGAAAGAGCATCCTGTTCATCTCCCATAAACTGGCTGAAATCAAGGCTGTGGCGGATCGCTGTTCGGTACTCCGCAAGGGAAAGTATGTCGGTACCGTGAACACGAAGGATGTGACCATGCAGGAGCTGTCCGCCATGATGGTGGGCCGCAATGTGAGTTTCCATGTGGAGAAGCCTGAAAAAACGCCCGGCAGGGTGATCCTGGATGTCCGGAACATGTCCGTCCGGTCCCACAACCACCCGGGCGACGCGGTGAAAAACGTGTCGCTTCAGGTGCGGGAGGGCGAGATCGTCTGTATCGCCGGGATCGACGGAAACGGCCAGACGGAATTCGTTTACGGCCTGTCCGGGCTGGAGCCGCTCTCCTCCGGCACGATTACCCTGAACGGGCAGGACCTGACGCACGCCCCGATCCGCCGGCGTTCCTGCCTGGGCATGAGCCATATCCCGGAGGACCGGCACAAGCACGGCCTGGTGCTGGATTACTCCCTGGAGGACAATATCGTGCTGCAGCGCTATTTTGAGCCGGAGTTTACAAAAATGGGCTTCCTGCGGCGCGGCAGCATCCGGCGGTACGCGGAGCGGCTGATCGATCAGTATGACATCCGTTCCGGCGAGGGGCCTGTCACCGTGGCGCGCAGCATGTCCGGCGGCAATCAGCAGAAGGCCATCATCGCCCGGGAGATTGACCGGGATCCGGCGCTGCTGATCGCCGTGCAGCCGACCCGGGGACTGGATGTGGGCGCGATTGAATACATCCATCATCAGATTGTGGAGCAGCGCAACCGGGGCAAGGCCGTGCTGCTGGTGTCGCTGGAAATGGACGAGGTGCTGGATGTGTCCGACCGGATTCTGGTGATGTACGACGGTGAGCTCGTGGGCGAGCTGGATCCGAAGAAGACCCACCCCGGCGAAATAGGTATGTATATGGCCGGTGCGAAGCGGAAGGAGGTGCCCGATTATGCAGACAGATAAAGAAAAGTCGCTTCTGCGCAGGCTGCCCTGGCTTCAGACCCTGCTGGCCAGCCTGGTCTGTATCCTGCTGGGCCTGCTGGTGGGATATATCGCCCTGCTGATTATCAATCCCGCGGGCGCCAACGAGGCGTTTCTGTCCATCATCAAGAATTTCTGGTCCTATTCCAAACCGGAGAAGCAGCTGAAAAACCTCGGCGTCACGCTGGTCATCACCGCGCCGCTTGTGATGTGTTCGCTCTCCGTCCTGTTTGCCTATAAGGTCGGCCTGTTTAACATCGGCGCCGCGGGCCAGTATGTGGCGGGCGCGGGCGCGTGCCTGTACTGCGCGCTGGCGCTGAAGCTGCCCTGGATTGTGTGCCTTCTGGCGGCCATTCTGGCCGGGGCGCTGCTCGGCGTGATTTCCGGCGCGATGAAGGCATACCGCAACGTGAACGAGGTTATTTCCTGCATCATGCTGAACTGGATCATGCTTTATCTGGTCAATACGGTGCTGGCCACGGTGAAAAATCCCACCGGCAAGGACACCTATACCCTGGCTTCCAGGAATCCCGGGGCCATCCTGCCTACCGTGGGGCTCAATGATCTGTTCGGCCAGAAAAACATGACCATTGCCGTGCCGCTGGCGGTCGTCATGTGTGTGGTAATCTGGGTGCTCCTGTCGAAGACCCGGCTGGGCTATGAACTGCGGGCTACGGGACTGAACAGGAACGCGGCGAGATACTGCGGTATGCGGGACCGCTTCAACATGATTCTGACCATGGGCATCGCCGGCGGGCTGGCGGGCATGGGCGCGGCGTTTATGTTCCTCTCGGATTTCGAGCAGTGGGCGGTCACCCAGGCCAGTGTCCCCGCCATGGGTTTCAACGGCATTGCGGCGGCCTTCCTGGGCGGCCTCAATCCCATCGGCGCGATCTTCTCGTCTTATTTCATCCAGCATATTTCCCGCGGCGGCGGACACCTGAACATGAATATGTACAGTCCCCAGATCTCCGATCTGATCCTGGCGGTGATTATCTATATGTGCGGATTCGTTCTGTTCATGAAGAAGTTTATGAACACGCAGCGGGGAACCGGAAAAAAGAGCCGGAAAGGGGGACGTGATCAATGATCCTGCTTGTGCAGTATATGCTGATTTTTACCGCCGTGCTGATGCTGGTGGCGCTGGGCGGCTGCTTTTCGGAACATTCGGGCGTGATTAACATCGGCCTCGAGGGCATCATGGTGATCGGCGCGCTGGGCGGCGCGCTGGTCATGAAGTTTTTGCCCCCGGAGACCGCGCCGTTTTTCGTCGTCCTGCTGACCACGCTGGCATCGATGCTGGCGGGAATGCTGTACTCATTGCTGCTGGCTGTGGCGGCGGTGAACTTCTCGGCGGACCAGACCCTGGTGGGAACGGCCATGAACCTGCTGGGAGCCGCGGCAGCCACAGTCTTCGTGAAAGCCATGAATACCGCGATGGATCCCGGCAATGTATCCTCGGAAATCGTGTATGTCCATGCCAGAAAAGCCCTGCTGATCGCGCAAGGCACGGAATTCAGCTGGTTCATGATTCTGGCGCTGCTTCTGCTGATCGCGTCCTATGTTATTCTTTATAAGACAAAGTTCGGCCTGCGTCTGATGGCCTGCGGCGAGCATCCTCAGGCGGCGGATTCCGTGGGCATCAATGTCCGGAAGATGCGCTACGCGGGCGTGATGATCTCCGGCCTGATGGGCGGCCTGGGCGGTCTGGTCTACATCACCGCCGGCGTGTCCGCCTGGAAGTTTGAAAACGGCGTGGCCGGCTTTGGCTTCCTGGCGCTGGCGGTCATGATCTTCGGCGGGTGGAAGCCTCACCGCATCGCCCTGGCGGCGCTTTTGTTCGGCTTGTTCCGCTCGCTGTCCAACGTCTATACCGGCTTTGATTTTCTCCGAAATCTGAATCTGCCTTCCACGGTATATAACATGATGCCCTATATTATTTCCCTGGCGGTGCTGTTCCTGTTCTCCAAGAACTCCGCGGCGCCCAAGGCCGAGGGGATTCCCTACGACAAGGGCATGCGCTGACAAAAAAATCCCGGGCGGCCGTTCAGGCCGCCCGGTTTGTTTTGCCGTCCGGGTCAGACAACCACCCGGTTCCTGCCCTGCTCCTTGCCGAGGTACAGCTTTTTGTCAGCAGAGCCTAACAGCTCGTCCAGCGGGGAGCTGAAGTCGTTTTCTTCCACGCCGATGGTTATGGTGACGGAAAAATCGTTCCCTTCAAAAGATAATTGCATCCGCTCCACGGCAAAACAAAGGTCATTCATAATGACGCCCGCCTCATCCAGGTTTCGGCCGGGGATAAAGAAACAGAATTCCTCCCCGCCCCACCGGCAGACGTGATAATGGCCGTTGGCATGCTGAACGAACAGCTCCGTAAGCTTGAC
This sequence comes from Clostridia bacterium, assembly GCA_017652125.1. Lineage (GTDB taxonomy): Bacteria > Bacillota > Clostridia > Christensenellales > Aristaeellaceae > Aristaeella. The sequence continues at coordinate 5,472 of JAGCBO010000093.1, forward strand.
CAGGGTATAATCCCCGCAGTTGTGGCCATAGGTATCGTTGACCTTTTTGAAAAAATCCAGGTCGGCGATGGCGATGGAAAAGAGATCGCCGGGATTGGCCTGCCGGTAATGGTCAATCATTTCGACCATAGCCCGGCGGTTGGGAAGACCGGTCAGGGGATCGGTTTCCGCCTTCTTGTACAGCGTCTGGTTCCGAAGCCGCAGCTGGCGTTCCGTATCCTGAATGCTGGTGCTGAAAATCACGCAGATGGAGGCCAGCATCAGGAAGAAACCGACGGTGTTCACCGTCTGATAGACCGTATTCGCGGAGGCGGTCATAACGTAAAACGCGGTATGGGACTGAGACCAGGAAAAGAGCCAGACCCTGAACCCCAGAATCGCCAGAAAGCACAGCAGCTTGACCAGCGGATACTCATAGACGTTAAAGAAGATGAAAACCAGCATCAGGGTCAGAAAATGCTGGGTGCCGCTGCTCCATCCAAAGGCATAAACATTCCAGGCGACCCACCCGAAGGACAGAACCGTAAAAAAGAGCAGGTTGATCCGCAGACTCTGATGCTTCGCCAGCCACAGACCGGCCACGCTCCCGGCAATGAACACCGGGGGAAGCCATTCCCAGACGCCGTTGTTGGCCAGCGGATAAAACAGAAAGCAGATCAGAAAGTAGATGATGAGCAGCCCGTTGCAGCAAAGCAGCGCACGCTGAAAATACCCGGGGGTTTCCCTGCCGGCCCGGGGTACCTTCTGATGGAAGAAGTCTGAAAAAAACTGCATGATCCGCCCTGCTTTCTTCTGCTTTCGTTGTCTTTCCATATTATGCCTGAAAATAGGGCAGAAAGCAAGAGGGGAAGACAGAAATCGTCAGGAATGGAACAAAAACATCAATATGAGGGGACAAAAGTTTCGACGTGAAATCACACGGAGCCGGAAGAGCCGCGGAAAAAGATTTGAAATAGCGTCGGGAAGGACGTATAATGGAAAACGATTCTAATCGGGATGGAGGAACGGTGAGACCATGAAGGGCTATATGAAGGATCGGAATATTTACTGCCTGAACCAGATCGCGAAGGTGGGGACGGATCAGTTCCGCCCCGGGTATTCACTGGTGGATACCCTGGAGCCTGCCGCGGGAGTGATGGTTCGCTCGGCGGATATGAAGGATATGGTTTTCCCCGCGGGGCTCCGGGCGATTGCCCGGGCCGGGGCCGGGGTCAACAATATTCCCATCGAACGGTGCACAGAGGAAGGAATCGTGGTGTTCAATACGCCCGGGGCGAACGCCAACTCGGTGAAGGAGCTGGTGCTCTGCGGCATTTTGCTGGCGGCACGGGATGTGGCCGGCGGGATTCACTGGGTTCAGGAAAACAGGGAAGACGAAGCCATCGCCAAATCAACCGAAAAGGCGAAGAAAGCCTTTGCGGGCAACGAGATTAAGGGAAAGAGCCTCGGTGTGATCGGTCTGGGGGCGATCGGCGTGCTGGTGGCCAACGCTGCGGTTTCCCTGGGAATGAAGGTCTATGGCTTTGACCCGTATATGTCCGTCCGGTCCGCCTGGAATCTGTCTCCGCTGGTGAGTCACGCGGAAAAGGTGGAGGAGATCTACGCAAACTGCGATTTTATCACCGTTCATGTTCCCGCGATGGCCAGCACGAAGGGGATGATCAGCGCGGAGGCGGTCAGCCAGATGAAGCAGGGCGCCGTGCTGCTGAATTTTGCCCGGGATTCCCTGGTGGATGAGCAGGCTGTGGCCGCGGCTCTGGCGGAAGGAAAGCTGAAGCGCTATGTAACGGACTTCCCTAATCCGGTGACCGCGAAGATGGAGAAGGCGATTGTGATTCCCCATCTGGGAGCCTCCACGGATGAGGCGGAGGACAACTGCGCGGTGATGGCGGCGCAGGAGCTGCAGGACTATCTGGATAACGGCAATATCCACAATTCGGTGAACTATCCGGAGATCAGCGCGGGCGTCTGCGAAACGGAAGCCCGGGTGGCCATTCTGCACCGGAATATTCCGAATATGCTTTCCCAGATCACCACCTTCTTTGGCAGCCAGGGTCTGAATATTGATAATATGGCCAATAAAGCCAGGGGAGATTATGCGTATACGCTGCTGGATCTGACCCACCCCATGCCCCGCGATACCGTGGAGAGACTGAAGGAGATCGACGGGGTCATCCGCGTCCGCAGAATCGTGGAGCGCTGACCTGAAATCCCGGGGCAATCGACAGGTAATCGGAAGCCGTGGTCCGGGCATGACATGCCGGCTGTTTTATGCTATACTGTAGAAAAAACAGAATCACAGGAGGTGCACCCGACAATGAGCGATAACAGGATTCCCACCCCTCATATCAATGCTCCGGCCGGAGCCTTTGCGGAAACGGTGCTGATGCCGGGGGATCCGCTGCGATCCAGGCTGATTGCGGAGCGGTTTCTGGAGGATGCTCAGCTGGTGAACAATGTTCGCGGGGTGCAGGGATATACCGGCACCTGGCAGGGGAAGCGGGTATCGGTGATGGCCAGCGGAATGGGCTGTCCCTCCATCGGCATTTATTCCTACGAGCTGTTTCATTTCTACGGCGTGGAGAATATTATCCGGATCGGTTCCGCCGGCGCCATGAATGAAAAGATCAAAGTACGGGATATCGTCATCGGGATGAGCGCCTATACCAACAGCGCCTATCTCAGGAGCTTCGGTTTTACCGGAAACTGCGCGCCCTGCGCGGATTATGATCTTTTGTCCCGGGCGGTGGAAACGGCCCGGAAGATGGGCCTGCGGGTACACTGCGGCCCCCTCTACACATCCGACGTCTTTTATGCGGAGGATACGCGGGACAGCGCGATCCTGCAGAAACTGGGCGTGCTGGCGGTGGAGATGGAAACCGCGGCCCTTTATGCCAACGCGGCGGCTGCCGGAAAGAAAGCGCTGGCGATCTGCACCATTTCGGATCATACGCTGACCGGGGAATCCCTTCCGGCGGAAGAGCGTCAGAACAGCTTTGAGGATATGATCCGGCTGGGGCTGAGCCTTGCCTGAACGGTGCGGACGGAGCCGGAGGAAACAGCTTGACGGGGAAGAGAAACTTCGGTAAGATTAAGAAAAAAACCGGCGGTTTCCGTCGAAAAAAGAAAGGATGAAAGTTCATGTTGTACGAGTGCCCCTGCGGATATGTTTATGATCCTGCGGTCGGTGATCCCGAAGGCGGTATCCTGCCCGGCACAGAGTTTGAAGACATTCCCGAAGACTGGGTATGCCCCGTCTGCGGCCTGGGGAAGGATGCGTTCACCCCGGCCTCATGAGGCTTTATTCAGGGAAGCATGAAATGAAAAAGCCGGTCCTTCATCGGATCGGCTTTTTCATTTCCATGTTTTCCTTTTTCAGCTGCAGATACAGCTGGGAGGCGGTCCATTCCACATTGGTGGCGGTCACGACAGCCTTCAGAGCGACCCGGCGGTTGGTGCGGATCAGTTCGTTGAGCAGGAAATTCAGATCCTCATGCTCGAATCCGTAGAACACCAGCATTTCCTCCTCAAAAGGAACCCCAGGGGCCGGAGGGGTGTCCCGGCCGTCCAGAAGATCCCGGATCAGGCAGCCCTGCTGCCGGCAGGGAACCGTTATCAGTTTATAATTCAGACGCAGAGCGAGAATGCTCAGCTCCTGAACCTTTTCGGGCTGTTCAATGTTAAAGGCAAGCACTTTCGGCATGAAAAAAACCTCCTGAATGATGTTCCGGCCCTCAGGCGGAAAGAGAGAAGAAATGCCTCATCTCGTCAATCGGCACCGGACGGGAATACTTATAACCCTGCAGATAGGATGCGGACATCCCGATGCACCGCTGTTCGTCCCCGGTATCCTCCACGCCCTCATACAGCACGGAGAAATCCATCTCCGCAAAAAGCCTGGCCATATTGCTGACGATCTGAGCGGAACGGGAATTGCTGGCGCTGGCGATGACAAGGGACCGGTCAAACTTGATGATATCGAAGGGGAGCTGCATGATGCGTTCCAGGCTGGAATAGCCCGTGCCGAAATCGTCCAGATAGAATTTGATTCCCAGATCCTTCAGCTCGTTGATCCGCTGCTGCATAATCAGGAAATCGCTTTCATCCTGGGATTCCGTCAGCTCGATGGCTACCCGGTTTCCGGGAATCTCCGACTCTTCAATGATCCCGGTAATATCCCGGCAGAAATACTGATCCTTCAGCTCCAGGGCGGATACATTCACTGAAATCCGGGTGAAGCTGTAGCCTTCGGCGATCAGGGTCCGGACGGCCTCACAGGTCTTATGCAGGATGATCTGCGTCAGCACGTGAATATAACCGTTTTCCTCGGCCAGATGGATAAACTGATCCGGATATACAATGCCGGTTTCCTTCAGATTCAGCCGCATCAGGGCTTCAGCGGTATCATACCGGCCGAGCCGGATATTATACACCGGCTGACAGTAGACCAGCACCCGGGGATCATCCAGACGCCGTACGCGGTAGATATCGGTCAGCTCCCGCAGAATATAGGCCGCCCGGTCGTAGTCCGCGCTGTCTTTTTCCGTAACAAAATGGATGGAGTTCTCTTCCATGTTCCGATGAATATTCCGGATAAAACTGATGTATTCATTGTGGTTGCTGAGCTGATCGGTGCAGGAGCCTATAACAATTTTATAATCCTGCCTGAAGCGGGCGTGTTCCGTGGTGAAGGCTTTCAGGATGCTGCTGATGCGTTCCTGATAATCCGGATTCCGCTTCTGGCTGAAGATCAGCAGAAAGTGACCGGAGCTGACGTGGAAAAGCCGTGCGTCCCGGAAGTAGGAGGAGGAAAAACGGCGGATCGTCTCCTGCATGGAGGCGGGAACCGACGTATGGCTTTCGCTGAATGTGTGCATGAAAAGACTCATGTAACCAAAGGGAATTTTCTTTTCCCGGTAAAAGCGGATCATATCATCCATCGCGCTGATATTAATGGAGCCAAGCCGCACATCATACGGATTGGAATGCATGATATAGAACATGGCGACGACGGGGAGCAGGAAACTGCCGACCGTCAGGGAGGACTGGCCTGCAAAATGCTGAATCAGGTTCAGAGCAACGGCCAGGATCACGGTATAGTAATAACCGTACAGGACTCGTTTGTAGATCCGATTGCGCACATAGATCAGCAGGAAGCCGAGAAGAATGACATAGGCGATATAGCCAATCATGAAGACATCGGTTCCGGTCTGAATTCCGGCTTCGGTGATCCGGAACCCCCGGCGGGTATCCAGGGTGTCGATCAGATCCCAGATGATGACAAAACAGGTAATGATTCCTCCGATGAAGGAGCTCCAGAGCGATACTTTGTGAGTCAGATCCGTGACGATGGCGATGTAACGGGTAAAGAGAAAGAAGATGATGAAGAGAGACGCGTGCATGATCAGGCGCAAAGCGCCCGCAATCGGGGCCCCCTGCAGGCCTGTGTGCTTCAGAACGGTATAATAGGCAACGTTTGTTATCGAAGCCAGAATCAGGAAGAGAAGAATGATCAGGAAAACACGGAAGCTCCGCGTCCGTTTGATAAAGGAGAAGAACATGACAATGATGATGACATAGCAGACCGCCATGGTGAGTATGTCTCCCACCGGCATATAATTGTCCGTATACACTCCCTGAATCGGCAAACGGCTTCCTCCCCTCCGGGAAAAGCTAAGTCTGAACGAAAAAAGATACACGAAAAAAACAAAACCCAATTACCAGTGTAATTTTAAATGGGTTTGTCAGAACTGTCAAGACAGATACCGACGTTTCCGGGTTGATTATGCCCCGAAGGAGGTATGCTCCGCCAGGTAGCGTTTTACTGCCGCGAAGCTGGTGTCGGAAATGACATGCTCCATGCGGCAGGCATCCTCCACAGCCGTTTCCTCATCGACACCCAGATGCATCAGAATCCGGGAAAGGATCTGATGCCGCTCATAAATCTTCTCCGCGATCTGCCGGCCCTTTTCCGTCAGAGCGATCTGGCCTCCCTGATCCACGATGACGCACCCGCTGGTCTTCAGCTTCCCCAAAGCGATGCTGACAGAAGCCTTGGACAGCTCCATCTCCTCTGCCACATCCACGGCGCGGACGCGATTCTGCTTCCTTCCCAGAACCAGAATGGTCTCCAGATACATCTCTCCCGATTCACCCATGGCTTGCGCCTCCGTCTGCTTTGTCCTGTGTTCTGATACCGGAATTATAAAGGAAAGAATCTGCCTGGTCAAGCGAGGATTTCGGGGCAAAGGGAGCAAAACTTGTCTCTGGAATTTGTACCGTATTCATGATACAATAGAAAAAGAAAAACACCTGACTGAGGGGATGAACACGATATGGTTACAAATGACAAGGGTATTGTTGAGCTGAAACACTTTATTCTCCGGGAAATCTGCCGCCTGGCCTGGGCCGGGGAAATGACGCCGGAGAACTGTGAGAAAATCGTCTATCAGGTGAGCCCGGGGCCGAAGCCCTCCTATCGCTGCTGCGTGTATAAGGAGCGGGAAATCCTCCGCGGAAGAATCCGGCTGGCCAGGGGAGAGAGTCCGGATATCAATTATGAAACGAAGAATGTGGTGGCGGTGATACCGGCGGCCTGCGACGACTGCCCGATTCAGGACTTTTTTGTCTCCGATATCTGCCGCTTCTGTCTGGGCAAGGCTTGCCTGAATTCCTGCCGCTTCGGAGCGATCACCCCCGGAGACACGAAGATGAAGATCGATCCCAACAAGTGCAAATCCTGCGGGCAGTGCGCGAAGGCCTGCCCTTACGGCGCGATTATTCATCAGGAGCGGCCGTGCAAAAAAGCCTGCCCCGCGGGCGCGATTTCCTATAACGACGCGGGTGTCTGCCTGATCAATGAGGAGAAATGTATTCATTGCGGGCACTGCATTCACAGCTGCCCCTTCGGTGCGATCGGGTCGAAGATTTTCGCGGTGGATGTGATCCGCAGCATTCAGGCCGGGAAACGGGTGATCGCCATGTGCGCTCCGGCGACAGAGGGCCAGTTCGGAGACAGGATCGGGATGGCGGCCATCCGGGAAGCGCTGAAAAAGATCGGCTTTGCGGACATGGTGGAGGTCGGTCTGGGCGGAGATATGACAGCGGCTTATGAAGCGATCGAATGGATGGAAGCGAAAAAAGAAGGCAGGAAGATGACCACCTCCTGCTGCCCGGCCTTCATTTCCATGCTGCGGCATCATTTCCCGGCGCAGTATGAGCAAAACAAATCCACCACCGTTTCTCCGATGGTGGCGGTCTCCCGGTATCTCAAATCCATGGATCCGGATTGCGTGACGGTGTTTATCGGCCCCTGCATCGCCAAGAAGGGGGAGACCCTGAACGAAATGATTGCCGACCGGCCCGATTATGCCCTGACCTACGGAGAAATCGTAGCGATGCTGGATTCCCGCGACGTAACGGTGGAGCCGGTGGAGGAGGACTATCAGGAATCCTCCCTGTTCGGCAAGAAATTCGCCGGCTCCGGCGGCGTGGCGGGTGCGGTCATGGAGGTCATGAAGGAGCTGGGCGAAGACACCTCGGATATCTCCCTGCTGACCTGTGCCGGCGGCGACGAGTGCAAAAAGGCGCTCCTCCTGCTGAAAGCCGGCCGCCTGAAGGAAGACTTTGTCGAAGGCATGATCTGCCCCGGCGGCTGTGTAGGCGGCCCGTCCAAGCATCAGGCGGAGAATCTGGTACTGAAGGCCCGCGGAGAGCTCCTGGCCAGGGCGGATGACAGAAAGATTCTGGAGAACCTGGAGCGTTATCCGATGAATCAGTTCTCCATGCAGCGGGACGGCGTCATCCGCCCGGAGACCAATCCCCTGCGGTTTAAAAAATCTGAAGAATAATACCCTTCATCATGTGCTCAGTCGGTGATGCCGTTATCCGCAGAGGCAACGGGGCGGCCCCAGTTGTCATACAGGATCGCGACATCCCGCTTTTTCTTGTTCCAGATTTTCTTATCGGGCCATGTTTCATCCGCGCCGCCCTTTGTGCTCAGGGAACCGATGACCCGGCGCCCGCCGGGCGGCAGTTCCGCGTCTGACAGGGTCAGCGTTTCGTTGCCTTTGGTGGAAAACAGGACATAATCCTTCAGGGAGACGGGGACAGAGCCGGTATTCCGGATGGTTACGGTATCGTCCCCGGTGCTGATCGACAGCTGCAGGGCGGCCGTCCGTTCGGGAATGCCGTTCCACCGGACATCTTCAACATCGATGGTTTTGTCGGTCAGGGTGAAGCGGACCGCGTCATGAACATCCTGGGAGACGACCGTCTGACAGCCGGCCTGCGAGAGCATTTTCAGGATGGACGGGGCCGGGGTATCCGGTTCCTGGCGGGTATCGGTCAGGATCACGGCCGCCTTCGGCCGGATGGCTGCCAGGATGGCTTTGGAGATGGTTTTATTATCCCCGTGATGGCTGACCTTCAGCAGGTCGCAGGGGGAAAACAGCCCCGCCGCCATCAGATCCGCCGCTTCTTCCTCTTTCATATCTCCGGTCAGCAGAATACGGCCCCGGGAACAGGAAAAGGTCATGACCAGCGAATTGTTGTTCTCGTTTTCCGTGTTCAGCCGCAGCGGACCCAGCACGGTGAAGACGGCATTCTCTCCGGCGCTGACGGTCATGCCGGAGGACAGCCAGATCACTTCCTGCCCCCGGCGCCCGGCCGCCAGAACGGCAGGATGAAGGCTCATGTCCTCCGCTTCGATGGAAAAGGGAGGAGCATACCAGGCATCCACAGCGATGCCGCTTTCGGCCAGAGAAAGAAGGGCGCCGTCGTGATCCTCATGGCAGTGGGTCAGAAAGACGCCGTCCAGCCGGGTGATCCCGGCCTGGCTGAGGGCTGTCTGCAAAGCAGGCCAGGTATGGGCATAGCCGGTATCGATCAGATAATGATGATTCTGATGGGTCAGCAGCATGCAGTCCGCCTTACCGATGTTCAGGCACAGCAGGGAGGTTTCATCTCCGGATGCGGTTTCCGCCAGGGAGGGAAAAGCGCAGAACAGGCCGGCCAGGACGAGAGAGAAGGTTTGCAGGATTCGCTTGATCATGGTTCACCTCCGGTTTCGTTGAGAATCAGTTGTGCGGGTTACTGAGAGCCGAGGCTTTCCTCCATCAGCCGGACATGAATCCGGTCCGGCCCCGCGAACTCCATCGTACGAAGTGCGGTGAAGGACTCCTCCCGATACGGCTCCGGCTCAATGCCTTCCGCTTTCAGCCATTTCCGGATCAGAGCCATCCGGGAGGTCGTGAGGGTCAGAATCTGGTCTTCCTCAATCACCGCGCCGGGCTTGCAAAAGACTTCCACCTGAAGCCTTCCCAGCTGAAACAGGAAGGAAGTTTCTCCCTGGCTGTCCGGGGGAATCCGGCTGCGGAGCAGGAAGCCGAGCTGCTCCTCAAAGAAGTCCCGGACCGGCTCCGGATCGCTGCCCTGCAGGGTGACGCGGTTCAGGTTCAGCCTGCGTTCATAGGCCGGCAGCGCGTGACCCCGGGAGCTTTTTTTCCATTTCCGATAGGACCGGAGGTTTTTCTTCCAGTCCGGATCGGTCACCACATAGGCGACTGAGATGAACAGAAGCTGACCGATCAGTCCGCCCAGCGTATTGGAAATCAGGTCGTCCAGGTCGTAGTAGCCGCGCTTGGTGACCAACTGGAGATTCTCAATTGCAACGCTGAACAGGAAGCAGGCCAGCACCGGCCAGCGGTCGACCCTGGCCCGGAACCAGGAGGAGACATAGGGCAGCAGATATCCCATGGGAATAAAGAGCATCATGTTCATGTAGAACTGCAGAATATCCTGCAGCCGTACGATACGAACCCGCTCCAGCGCCGCTCCGATCCCTTCGCTGAAAAGGGTGCGGAGGACGTCCGAAAAACCGTGATCCGTCTGAACGGAATTGCTCAGATCCTCCAGCACGGCGACATGAACCTGATAATCCTCCGTGGCGGTACGGGAAAAGAAAACGATGTAGGCGAAGACGCCCAGATACAGGAGGAAACCGGCGCACAGGATCCGCTTGCGAAGCATCAGCAGATGATCCGCCCGCGGGTGCGTGCTCAGGCCGCCCCGGAGATTCAGCCCCAGCCGGCGGCAGATCCGCCGGTCCGCCCAGGGGAGCAGGACGACCATGACAGCGACCAGAAACGTGACGATCAGAACCGTCTGGATATTGTTTGCGTTCAGGGTCATGGAGCGCTCTTTTCCGGCCCCGTCCCGCTCGTTCCGAAGGATCCTGCGGGGGGCAGCATGGATTCCACGGTCAGGCAGCGGGGATCGTCGACAGGCAGCCCGCTCAGATAGGAGTCGTTGCCGATGAGCTTCCGCAGCTCATCCGGCGGCAGCTCATCGGTATAAATAAAACGATAGGCAGCCCGGATCAGTTCCACGGCCCGGTTCATCGCTTTTTCCTTCAGCTCGGGGAAGCTCTCCCGGGAAAGGATGCTTTCGTCATGGGAATGCGCCCATTCCCTGTGATTCCGGTTTTCCGGATCGGCGTCTTTAAAGTCCGTCTCCGTATACGTCATGGCACGCAGCCCGTAGGCCTGCTTCCGCTTGCGGGCCAGGCGGGCGGGAATGCCGGAAGGCGATTCCATCACCCGGAAGAAAAGACGGAAGATCCGGATGCTCCGGTTCAGAATCCGGAAACAGTTTTTCCATCCGTAAACGGATTCATATACCTGATTCAGGTCGGCCTCCATGGCTTTGGGCAGGGAAACCGGAAGAAAATAGTGCCGGGTCACCGGATGCTTTTCGGCGGCCGTTCCGGCCCGCTCCATTTCCAGCACATCCAGACGGTGCTCGAAGCCCATATGGGCCCGGGGAGTCGTGTATTCTGTCGTGGTACGGCGGATAATGTAAGGATGCGTGGCGGAATCCAGCGCGTAATGACAGAGGAAGCCGGCCAGATAGGAATACATCTCCCGGCGGGCGGAGCCCTCCCGCGCACGGACAGCCAGGGCGGTCAGAAAGTCTCCGGTCCGGGTGGTATGCATCCGCCGGCCGCGCCCTTCCCTGTGGGCTCCGGGCTGATAGGCAAACCAGGGATCCGGGCCGTAAAGGGCAAAGCGGTAGGGATCCGGCAGGATTTCCTGACGGACTTCCTGAGGAAGCCTTTTCAGCACATCCTGCCCGAAAACCGTATGAACCACAACATCCGGCATGGGAATCACCGTCCTTTTTCTTCTCCGTAAGCGTATCACAAAACCAGTGGAAACTCAAGGCGGCTTTCTTTACCGGAACGGTTCGCCTGTGCTATAATTGACCGGAAAACAAGGCGGGAGGAGGAAGCGGATATGCCCCGGAAACACAGGAGAGTTCTGGCTGCGTTTCTGCTGATTGCGCTGATGATGCCGTTCACGGCGCTGGGAGAAAGCGGAGCGGAAGAACCGGAGGCGACCGCTGCTCCGGTGAAATACCGGCAGCTGAAATCAGGCTCCAAAGGGGAGGACGTGACCCGGCTGCAGGAGAGGCTGAAGGAGCTGGGTTATTTCACGCTGGAGCCGGACGGGGTCTTCGGTACGGATACGAAGACGGCGGTGAAGGCTTTTCAGAAGGCCAACGGGCTGAAAAGCGACGGGATCGCCGGGACCAAAACCCTGACGGCTTTATATTCCGATGAAGCGGTGGCCGCTCCGAAACCGGTGGACGTGCTGGCCGGAGATCTGCCGCTTCTGATCAATAAGGATCATCCGGTTCCCGAGTCTTTTGTTCCCGCGGATCTGGTTCTGATGACGGATTTGTGCGATCCGAAGCTGGTCAAAATCAAGTATAAAACAACCCAGGGCGTGCGTCCCGCGGTGGAGGCGCTGGTAACCATGCTGGAGGCGGCCAGGGCGGAGGGGATTACCAAATGGCAGATCAGCGCCGGATACCGCAGCTATCAGAAGCAGAATTC
>JAGCBO010000094.1 GCA_017652125.1 Clostridia bacterium
CTCATGCAGCACCAGCACCCGCACCGCTTCCGGCGGAGTAAGCTGCAACTCCGGATAGTTCACGCTGTTGTGTATGCTGCCGTATTCCAGATAATCCCGGATTTCCGCCGCTGCCATGCGGGCGCAGTTCTCCTCGCTCTCCGGCGTGCTGGCGCCCAGATGAGGAATGCATACCACGTTCTCCGTGTCCAGCAGCGCGTCGTTCGGAAAATCCGTCACATACCGCCCCACCTTGCCTTCGGCCAGGGCCGCCTTCATCGCGTCGATATCCGCCAGTTCGCCCCGGCTGAAGTTCAGGATGCATACCCCGTCCTTCATCCTGCCGATCATCTCAGCGTTCACGGAGCCGCGGGTCTGATCGTTCAGCGGCACATGGAAGGTGATGAAGTCCGCCTGGGCAATCACGTCGTCTGCGCTGGACGCGCGATGCACGGAGGTGCTCAGGCTCCAGGCGCTCTCCACGGAGATGAAGGGATCGTATCCGATCACGTGCATCCCCAGTCCCCGGCTGGCCGCGTTCGCCACGATCGCGCCGATGGCGCCGAGGCCGATCACGCCCAGGGTCTTCCCGCGCAGCTCCGCGCCGACAAACTGGCTCTTCCCTTTTTCCACCAGCTTGGCGACCTCGTCGCCCTTGCCCTTCAGGGTCTTCGCCCAGGTGATGCCGTCGGCGATCTTCCGGCCGCTCATCAGAAGGCCGCAGATCACCAGCTCCGCCACCGCGTTCGCGTTGGCTCCGGGCGTGTTGAAGACCACGATTCCCTCTTTGGAGCACCGCTCCAGCGGAATATTGTTCACCCCGGCGCCGGCGCGGCCGATCGCCTTCAGCTCCTTGTTGAAGGTCATGTCGTGCATGGCGGCGCTGCGGACCAGAATGGCGTCCGGTACCGGTTCGTCCTTGCTGACGGTGTACTGATCCGCGCTCAGCTGCGTATGGATCACATCGGAAATGGCATTCAGTGTCTGAATCTTATACATCGGCTCTCGCTTCTCCTTCATCAGGCATTGGCAGCTTCAAACTTCTTCATAAAGGCAACCAGCTTCTGCACCCCTTCGATGGGCATGGCGTTGTAGATGCTGGCGCGCATTCCGCCGACGGACCGGTGGCCCTTCAGGTTGACCAGGCCTTCCGCCGCCGCGGCTTTCACGAAAGCGGCGTCCTTTTCCGCGTCCCCGGTTACGAAGGTCACGTTCATGCGGCTGCGGTATTTCTCCTGCGCGGTCGCCCTGAACAGCTTGCTGTCGTCCAGGAAGCCGTACAGAAGCTTCGCCTTTTCAATATTGACCGCCTCGATGGCCTTCACGCCGCCGATGCTCTTGAGCCACTGGAAGGTCAGCCCCGCCAGATAGATGCCCCAGGTGTTGGGCGTGTTGTACATGCTGCCGGCCTTGGCCTGAACCTCCCAGTTCAGCAGCTTCGGGCAGATGTCCATCGCTTTTCCGATCAGATCCTTCCGGACGATCAGCAGGCACAGGCCGCTGGGGCCGATATTCTTCTGCGCGCCGGCATAGATCACGCCGTACCTGCTCACGTCCATCTCCTCGGACAGGATCATGCTGCTGGCGTCGCAAACCAGCGGAGCCTTGGATTTGGGCAGCTCCACATAGCGGGTGCCGTAAATCGTGTTGTTCTGGGTGATGTGCAGATAGTCCGCGTCGTCATGGTACTGAATGGCGTTCACGTCCGGCACATAGGTGTAGGTATCTTCCCGGCTGGAAGCCACCACGCTGACCTCGCCGTAGCGCTTGCCTTCCTCCGCCGCCAGATGGGCGAAATTGCCGCTGTCGATATAATCAGCCTTCCGGTTCACCATCAGGTTCAGCGGAATGGCGGAAAACTGCTGCGTCGCGCCTCCCTGCAGGAACAGAACCTCATAATCCTCTCCGATGTTCATCAGATCCCGGAGGTCCGCCACCGTCTGATCATAGATATCGGTATACATTTTGCTGCGATGGCTCATCTCCATGACGCTCATCCCGGTATCCCCGTAGCAGACCAGATCCTTCTGAGCCTTTTCCAGCACCGGCAGCGCCAGCTGGGAAGGTCCCGGAGAGAAGTTATAAACGCGTTCCATTGAGAAATCCTCCTTTTTCTTGAGCGGGTCATTTTCGTCCCACTGGGTTATATTTGAACCACGGGATATAGTATGCCTCATTTTGGTTTTTTTTGCAAGCCCAAATACACTGCAAGTACAACCCGCCTGTCACTTCCCCCGCGGTTCCTCTCCCGAGCGGTGTCCCCCGATCTGGGAATTGCGCTGAATGGTGGTCGCTCCCTCCTGCAGATTCGTCCCCTTCAGCACCGCGTTCTTCCCGAACCTTTCCTGCAGGCGAAGGGTCGCGCGCTGCAGCTTCTTCTCCTTCTCGTCCGCGGCGTTCTCCGCGGCCTGCTTCTCCTGAAGCGCCCCGTAATCCGTAAAAAAATCCAGCTGCACGGGCTCCTCCTCCGGAATCTCCTTCTCCGGAATCAGATTGCAGGCCACGATATTGATCCGCCGGACCAGCAGATCCGGATCGATGATCCGGTCGCAGAGGGCCATCATGGCCTCCATGATCCGCCGCGTGGAGCTGGTCCACCGGTCCAGGTTGCCGGTTCCGTGCGCATGCTCGGGCGCAGGCCGGCCGTAGTAGTCCAGCTTCACCCTGCCCTCATAGGGCCGTCCGGTCCGGGAGACCAGAAAGACCGATTCCCGCAGCGTCCGCCCGTGAATCTTTTCCGTCAGGCTGGCCCGGTCATAGCTCAGCGTCAGGGTCACCTGGCGGGTCACCAGCCCCTTCCGCACCAGATCCAGCGCCAGCAGCTCCGTCATCTCCCGCACGATGAGGCGGGTTTTTTCCGCGTCATAGGGCTCCGCCAGCACCTGACCGGAGGAAAGCGAGGTCGTCTCCGGCTGATAAGCATGAATGGCCTGAATATCGGTCGGCTCCCATCCCCAGGCGTGATCGATCAGCAGCTCCGCGTTGATGCCCAGCGCGGCGTAAAGCAGATCCTCGTTTGCCACGCTGAGCCGGGCCACGTCCCCCATGGTATGGCAGTTCAGCGCCTGCAGCCGCCGGGCGATCCCCGCCCCCACGCGCCAGAAGTCGGTGATCGGCTCATGGCACCAGAGCAGCTCCCGGTAGCTTTGTTCATTCAGCTCGGCGATGCGCACGCCGTCCCGGTCCGGCCGGACATGCTTGGCCACGATGTCCATGGCGATCTTGGCCAGGTACAGGTTGGAGCCGATGCCGGCGGTGGCGGTGATGCCCGTATCGTGGAGCACCTCCCGGATCATCCGGATGGCCAGCTCGTGCGGCGTCATCCCGTAGGTTTTCAGATATCCGGTCACATCGATGAAGCATTCGTCGATGGAATAAACATGAATGTCCTCCGAGCTGACGTATTTCAGATAGATGGACAAGATGTGGGTGCTGATCTTCTCGTACAGCTTCATCCGGGGCGGCGCCACGATATACGCCAGCTCCAGCGAGGGATCCTCCGCCAGCGCCTCCGCGCTGAAGGAGGAGGAAGCAAAATGAAGCCGGCCCTGCTCATCCTTCGGCAAAAGCCCCATCGCCCGGGCCTTCCGGAAGCGCTCCGCGTTGACCTCCTTCACCCGCTGAATCACTTCAAACAGGCGGGCCCGGCCGGAAATCCCGTAGGCCTTCAGGGACGGGGATACCGCCAGACAGATGGTCTTTTCCGTCCGGCTGTCGTCCGCCACCACCAGGTGCGTGCTCAGCGGATCGTATTTCCGGTCGGCCAGTTCCACGCTGGCGTAGAAGGATTTCAGGTCGACGGCAATATAGACTTTGGTCTTTTCTGCCCTTTCCGCCATGAAAAGCCTCCCTTTCTCATTCTTCCGGCGACAGGCTCTCCACAAACCAGCGGCCGAAGCAGCTGGCAAAGCGCCGGTCGCCCCGTTCAAAGAAAAGATGCCGGGTCTCCCCCTGAATCACGATCGTATAGCAGTCTCCGGGAAGCCCCCGTTCCACCGAGGACGCGGGGCGGAAATCCTTCACCGAATCAATCCGGAAGGTGCGCCCGTCCTTCCATGTAATGGTGCGGGGCTGCATATAGCCGGTGGCGTCAAAATCCGATGTGACTTTGACATAGATGCGCTTCGGCCGGCGTACGGCGGTATTCACGGAAGTCGTCTCCTTTCCTTCTCAGAATATTCCGGGTCTCAGGCCTCCGTCAGCGCCCGGATCTCATCCGCAAACAGTTCCTCCAGCAGCGCGGCGTCCTTCGCGGCCGCCCGGTCGGAGTCCGGAACGGCGCCGAGCACCACGCCCCGGATCACCAGATACGCGTCCTCCGCCGGATCCGGATACGGCAGCGCGGGATTAACGGAAAACAGGGTATGCTCCGGTGACACGCGCTTGATCACCGCGCCCCCGTCCGTATCCACAATCACGTCCTCCCCCGGCCGGGCGTCGGCCGCGCTGCGGAAATACACATACTCCTGATCATGGTATACGGGCTCCATGCTCTCCCCCCGCACGCGAACCACCCCGTCCGCCCTTTCGCTGAGGCTGTTCCGCCGCAGAAAGGCATAGCCGGGGCCCTCCGCCGGCACCTCGTCCCCCAGGCCGGCGGCCACGGTCCCGGGCCGCACGGGCACCAGCAGAAAGTTCTCCCGCAGGGCGGCGCTCTGGCGGCTTTCCTCCTCCCGCAGCAGGGCGGAAATCATCTGATCCACCACCCGCCGCCCGCCGGGGCTCAGCAGGCGGAAATGGCGCATCACCCGGCCTTCCAGCGGATCCGCGGGCTCCCCCGCCCCCCGGAACAGCTCCTGCACCGGAACCCCGAGCAGCGCGCAGAGCGCGGGAATCGTCGTGTAATCCGGCCGGCTGCGGTCATTTTCCCAGTTGACCACGGTGTTCCGCGTAACGGAAAGCCGCTCCGCCAGATCCTGCTGCGACAGCGCCGCCTTTTTCCGGTATTCCCGCAGCACCTTTCCCAGCCGGAACGCTTCCCTCTCCGGATTCTTCTGCGCCATCCGTATCCCTCCTGTCCCGTTCTCCCGGCCCGGCGCTTCCTTCCGCCGTTCCCGGAAGCCTCCCGATGAATTCTGGCTTCAGTATAGCACAATTTTCTTTTGCATTTCAAGATTCTTCTGCAAAATTTCTTGTGCAGCTCCGGCTTTTCCCAGCCTTTCCCCCGTCCTTCCTCCTGTATGTTCTTCCTCCCGCCTTTTCCGGTGTTCTCCTCTTCCGTTTCTCCTTCGCCTTTTCCGGCGTAATCCGTTTCCTCCCTCACTTTTTCCCCTGCTTCGCCGGAAAATGTAAACGATTTCATATTGCGTCCGAAGGCCTGACGTGATAAGATGGAGGCAGCGAAAAACATCCGCGGGCCTTCCCTGAATCGGGGGCGCCATCTGCGGACGGAGGAGGAACAATTCGGATGCGGTACGGTTATTTTGACGAAAAAGCCAGGGAATATGTGATCACCAATCCGGACACGCCGGCCCCCTGGGCCAACTATCTGGGCTCTCCTGAATACGGCGCCATCATTACCGTCAACGCCGGTGGTTACAGCTTTGTCAAAAGCGGCGCCGCGGGGCGGATTCTGCGCTATACGTTCAACCAGTTTGACGAGCCGGGCCGCTATATCTATCTGCGGGATGAGGAAACCGGCGATTTCTGGTCCGCCAGCTGGAAGCCGGTGAAAAAGCCCCTGGATCAGTATCAGACGGAATGTCATCACGGCACCAGCTATACGGAGTTCGTCAGCGAATATAAGGGGATCCGCAGCCGGGCCCTGTATTACGTCCCCATGGGCGCCACCCACGAGGTCTGGCGGATCACCCTGGAAAACCGGACGGATCGTCCCCGGAAAATCAGCGTCTTCGGCTATGCCGAGCTGACGACCGAGAGCTTCTATACCCAGGATCTGGTCAACATGCAGTATACCCAGTTTATCACGAAGACCGAATTCCATGATGATTTCATCCTGGAGCAGATCAATGAGTTCAATTATCCCAATCCGGACGGCACCACCGGCCGGGAGCGCTTCTTCGGTCTGGCCGGCGCCAAAGTCGCCAGCTATACCGGCCGGCGGGAGCAGTTCCTGGGCCGGAATCGCTTTGACGCCCCCCAGGCGGTGGTGGACGGCCGCTGTGACGACAGCCTGAATTATAACGCGAATCCCTGCGGCGCCCTGCATTTCAGCGTGTCGCTGGAGCCGGGTCAGGAATCCTGCGCCGCCTTCCTGCTGGGCCAGAAGAACGTTTTTGAAGCCCGGGAAATCCTGAAGCGTTATCAGGATGTGAAAAAGGTGACGGATCAGGAGGAGGCGGAGCTGATCCGCTACTGGCACGGCGAGCTGGAGAACCTGAAGATCAACACGCCGGATCAGAAGTTTGACGCCATGATCAATACCTGGAACGCGTTCCAGTGCTTCACGACCTTCGTCTGGAGCCGGGCCGCCAGCCTGGTCTACTGCGGCGAGCGGAACGGTTACGGCTACCGCGATACCGTGCAGGATATTCAGGGCATCATGCACCTGGATCCGGAACTGGCCCGGAAGCAGCTGACCTTCATGCTCAGCGCCCAGGTGCATCACGGCGCCGGTCTCCCCCTGGTCAAGTATACGCATAACGCCGGCCATGAGGATACGCCGGAGCAGGACAGCTATGTGAAGGAAACCGGGCATCCCAGCTACCGGGCGGACGATGCCCTGTGGCTCTTCCCGACGGTCTATAAATATGTCGCGGAAACCGGCAACACCGCCTACCTGGATGAGGTGATCCCCTTTGCGGATCAGGACAGCGGCACGGTGCGGGAGCATCTGAAGCGAGCCATTCATTTCAGCATGACGCATCTGGGCCCCCATGACATGCCCGCCGGTCTGCACGCGGACTGGAACGACTGTCTGGTGCTGGGAGCGAAGGGTGAAAGTACCTTCGTCGCCTTCCAGCTCTACTATGCCCTGAATATCATGAAGGAATTCTGCAAGGACGAGCCGGATTATGTTCAGTATCTGACCGAAACCGCCGATAAGCTGCTGAAAATCCTGAACGAAAAGTGCTTCGAAGGCGACCGGTTTATCCGGGGCTTCCGGGATACCGGCGATGTGATCGGAAGCGCGAAGGACCGGGAAGCCAATATGTGGCTCAATCCCCAGACCTGGGCCGTCATCAGCCGGGCTGCCACGCCGGAGCAGGCGGAAATCATTCTGCAGACAGCCTTCGAGAAGCTGAACACGCCCTACGGTCTGGAGCTGATGCAGCCCAGCTACCGTTACGATTATTTCGAAGGCGCCCGGATGCGCCTCTTCAACCCCGGCACGAAGGAAAACGGCGGCATCTTCTGCCAGCCCCAGGGCTGGGCGATTCTGGCGGAAGCGCTGGCCGGTCACGGCAACCGCGCCTTCCGGTACTACGAAGAAAGCAGCCCCGCCACCTTCAATGAGGACGCGGATCGCCGGGTCATCGAGCCCTATGTCCACGGCCAGTTCATCGAAGGCCATGAAAGCCCCTTCGCCGGCCGGAGCCATGTGCACTGGCT
The DNA here is from genome assembly GCA_017652125.1 of Clostridia bacterium. GTDB lineage: Bacteria > Bacillota > Clostridia > Christensenellales > Aristaeellaceae > Aristaeella. Next base: position 7,492 of record JAGCBO010000094.1, read on the forward strand.
GACAGGCACGGCCAGCACCGTCATGGTCGGCTGCGTGGAAGGCATTCTGGGCCTCCGGCCCACACCGGAAGGCATCGAGATCTCTCCGGCCATCCCCGCCGACTGGGACGGCATGATGATTGAAAAGAAGTTCCGCGGCAAAAAGCTCCGCATCACCGTGGATAATCTGGCCCATCGGGAAGCGAATCCCCGGATCATTATCCTGAATGGCGTGGAACGGGCGCCCGGCGTCATCCCGGCGGAAGATCTGCAGGATGAAAACCTGATCACGGTCGTCATGTAAGCCTATGAAAACCATCGCGAAAATCTATAACGATTACACGGATAAATTCGGTATTCCCCGTCAGAGCGGTCTGGTGGATGAGGTCATCTCCACCATCGTGTTTGAAGAGGAATACCGGGTGGAGGAAGCGCTTCGGGGAATCGAAGCGTTTTCCCATTTATGGCTGATCTGGCGCTTCAGCCGGACGGAGCGGGATACCTGGTCGCCGACGGTGCGGCCTCCCCGCCTGGGAGGCAACACCCGCGTGGGCGTCTTCGCGACCCGCTCCCCTTTCCGCCCCAACGCCATCGGCCTGAGCTGCGTCCGCCTGACGGCCGTGGAAAAAACGCGGGACGGAACGGTGCTGAAGGTGGCCGGCGCGGATCTGATGAACGGCACCCCCATTATGGATATCAAGCCCTATCTGCCCTATGCCGACTGCCATCCGGAAGCCACCGGCGGATTTACGGAAAACGTCGGAAAGCGCCGGGTTTCCGTATCCCTTCCGGAACCCCTCGCCGCCCGGCTCAGCGCTGAGGAGCGCCGGGCCCTGACCGCCGTTCTGCAGGAAGATCCCCGCCCCGCCTATCAGGATGATCCGGACCGGATCTACGGCTCCCGCTTCGGTTCCCGCGAGGTCCGCTTCCGCGTCCGGGACGGCATCCTGACCGTCACAGAACTGAATCCCGTTTCCGACTCCACCTCCAGCCCCGTTTCCGACCCGGTCTCCATACCCGTTTCCAACCCTATTTCCGACCCCGTCTCCAGCTCCGTTTCCGCCCCCGCTTCCGACCCTGTCTCCAGCCCCGTTTCCGACCCGGTTTTCTCCGAAAATGGAAAAGATTTTTCTTGACGCCCATCGGAATTTGTGGTAATCTTTTTGAGCTGGTTCGTTCTGGAGCGATGGCCGAGCGGTTGAAGGCGCTGGTCTTGAAAACCAGTGATACCGAAAGGTACCGGGGGTTCGAATCCCTCTCGC
>JAGCBO010000095.1 GCA_017652125.1 Clostridia bacterium
ACGATGATGATGAAGACGATGACGATGATGACGAAGGCGGAAAATGGGTAAAAAACAGCGCCCTGGATTTTCATGGCGAACTGTCGGCTTATCAGCCCCGGCGGGAAAATACCTTCGGTCTGAAAAGATGGGGCAGGATCACCGTTGAAAGTGAGCCTTACGATGAGGAAGCCGGTCCGGCCAGAAAGAAAAAAAGCGCTTCCGGTGAAATCGTTCCTGATTATGAAGCGACCTATGAGGGCGGACAACTTCGCGAACTGGAAGTGGAAATCGAGCTGGAAGATGATGTGGAATACGAAGTTGTCTTCGACAGCGAGAAAAGAATCATCCGTGCGGAGTATGAAACCGACGACCGTGAGATCTACTTTAACGGCAAATACTGGCACGATGAGGACGGAAACGAGGTTGACGGGCCGGATCTGGAGTTTATGAAAAAATACTACGACTCCTTCCACGGTACGGGAACCTGGTATGGGAATAATACCATGAGCCTGATCGGTCTTTCCCTTCGGGACCTATTCCCGAAACTGACAGACCGGTGGTACCAGGTGGTTCCGGTAGATCTGACAAAGGATGGCGTATACCGCTTCCCCACCGCTGCCAGCAATATGTATTACCTCGGTTCCTGTATCGTAACCGTCAAGGACGGAACGGTGACAACGGACTATACGCTCCCCTACGGATTTGCTTATCCCCAGTCGGACTGCCTCATGTGGTTCACGGATTTTGATGAAATCACCACAGAGTTCCTGGATGCTCCGGTCGGTTCCTATCACTTCGGAGAACCCGTCTCCGTGAAGGATGATCTGAAGGGAAAGAAAATCGCGCTGCTGTTCATCTGCAATCACGTGACTTACCGCGTTCCGATCAACAGCAGCGGTGTGATGCCGATCCGCTATTACCGGAATAACAGCGAGACAAAGCAGCTTCTGGCTGAATTTGAGGAACTGGTCAATCAGATGAAATCTCAGGAATAAAGCTCCGGAATCAGTTCAAAACGCTCAGAACACGGTCGTTCTGAGCGTTTTTGATGGATTTAATTTCCGGACCGTATCACCGGTTCAGCCTGTCCAATGCTTAATCGGTGAAAAGAGCGGTGGAATAATACCGGTCTCCGCTGTCCGGCAGCAGGGCGACAATGACTTTCCCCTTGTTTTCTTCCCGCCGGGCCAGCGTAATCGCACCGAAGAGGGCTGCGCCGGAAGAAATCCCCACAGAAATCCCTTCTTTTCGGGCCAGCAGCTTCGCAGTTTCAAAGGCATCCTGACTGGAGGCCGTGAAAACCTCGTCATAAACCCCGGTATTCAGCACCTCGGGAACAAATCCGGCGCCGATTCCCTGAATCTTATGCGCGCCGCTTTTCCCGGCGGAGAGCACGGGAGAATCTTCCGGCTCGAGGGCAACGACCCTGATGGCTGGATTCTGCTCTTTCAGGTATTCGCCGGTGCCTGTGACGGTTCCGCCGGTTCCGACTCCCGCGATAAAAATATCCACCTTCCCGTCCGTATCCTTCCAGATCTCGGGCCCGGTCGTCGCCTTATGGATGGCGGGGTTGGCCGGATTGATGAATTGCCCGGGAATAAAGCTGTTCGGAATTTCCCGCGCCAGTTCATCTGCTTTGGCAATGGCGCCCTTCATCCCCTTGGTTCCGTCCGTCAGAACCAGCTCCGCGCCATAGGCTTTCAGAATATTTCTTCTTTCAATGCTCATGGTTTCCGGCATGGTCAGAATAATCCGATATCCCTTTGCGGCGCAGATGGAAGCCAGGCCGATGCCCGTATTGCCGGAGGTTGGCTCAATAATCACGGAACCTTTCTTCAGCAGGCCTTTTTCCTCCGCGTCCTCAATCATGGCTTTGGCGATCCTATCCTTCACGCTTCCGGCCGGATTCAGATATTCCAGCTTCACCAGAATGGTAGCCTGCAGGCCGAGCTCCTTCTCGATATTGATAACCTCCACCAGGGGCGTGTTCCCGATCAGTCCCAGCGTTCCTTTATAAATCCTTGCCATTTCGCGCATCCTCCTGTCCCGTGCGTACTTCGTTTAATTCGCTGTGAGGATATTATAACCTCATTTGCCTATTATGTCTATAGGTTTTTATATTTTTACTGTATTTTCCTGTTTTTTGTCTGTTTTGGTTTTTCGTTGTCTTTTAACAGCCCTTCTGCTATACTCTGCCTGTTGAGGATTCACTATTCCCTGCGTAACGCGGAAAGGAACGTATCAAGATGAATGCCTGGCTGAACCGTTTTCCTCTGTCTGCCTCTGCTGATCCGGCCTCTCCCTCAGAAACAGCCGCTCTGGAGTTATCCGGCGCCTGTCCGGATCTGAAAGTCTCCCTGAATCTTCAGAAAGAGATGGGAGATCGTTTTTCAATCTCCGGGGATCCGTCCGGTTATCATTTGTCCGGAGGAGAGACAGGGCTCCTTTACGGCGCGTGGCATCTGATTTTGTCCCATGCAGCGAATGATCTTTGTTCCGGTTCGGTGGAATCCGCTCCGCGCTACGCGCTTCGGATGATCAACTGCTGGGACAACCCGGACGGCTCCATTGAACGCGGCTATTCCGGCCGGTCTCTTTTCTTCCGGGACGGAAAACTCTCCTATGATCCGTCCCGGATTCAGACCCTGGCGCGCCTTATGGCCTCCGTCGGGCTGAATACGCTCTGTATCAATAACGTAAACGTCCGCTTTCCGGCCCAGAAGCTGCTGGAGGAGGATCTTCCCGATCTGGCCCGCCTGGCTGCTCTGTTCCGTCCCTACGGCGTCCGGCTGATGCTTTCTGTCGATTTCTCCCAGCCGATGCGCCACGGGGTGCCGACCGCGGATCCTCTGGACGCGCAGGTACAGGCCTGGTGGGCTGAAACTGCCCGCCGGGTATGGACGGCTGTCCCGGATCTGGCGGGATTCCTTGTGAAGGCGGACAGCGAAGGGCAGCCCGGTCCCTTCACCTACGGCCGGAATCATGCCGACGGCGCCAATATGCTGGCGCAGGCTGTCCGTCCGTTCGGAGGCGTGATCGTCTGGCGCTGCTTCGTGTACAACTGCCGGCAGGACTGGCGGGATACCGCTACCGACCGTCCGAAGGCGCCCTGGAATCTGTATGCTCCGCTGGACGGCTGTTTTGCGGAGAATGTCATCCTGCAGGTCAAAAACGGCCCCTTTGATTTCCAGGTGCGGGAGCCCCTGTCTCCCCTGCTGCTGGGAATGCCGAAAACCCAGAAAGCATTGGAACTGCAGCTGGCCCAGGAGTATACGGGGCAGCAGATTGATCTGTTTACCATGGCTCCCATGTGGAAGGAGATCTTTGAGGATATGCCGGAGGACCGGATTTCGGCCATTGCCGCCGTATCCAACTGGGGAGACGACGAAAACTATACCGGCCACCCGCTGGCGGCGGTCAACCTGTTCACCTACGGGCTTCTGGCCTGGAATCCTTCGATCGATCCCCGGCAGGCCGTTTCCCGCTGGATCGCGCTGACCTATCCCGGTTTCACAGCCGGAGAGCATACATTGCTGACTGATTTGCTGCTTTCCTCCCGCCGGACCTATGAAAAATACACGGCGCCGTTGGGGATCGGCTGGATGGTCACCCCTCATACCCATTACGGCCCCAACCCCTCCGGGTATGAATATGATCTCTGGGGAACCTATCATAAAGCCAATCATGAAGCCATTGGAATTGACCGGACGGCAGGCGGAACGGATTACCTTTCCCAGTATCCGGCGGATTTTGCGCAGAAATATGCCTCGCCGGAGCAATGCCCGGATCTGTATCTGCTGTTTTTCCATCGCCTTCCCTATACCTGGCGTATGCGGGACGGCCGCACCCTGATTCAGCGGATCTATGACGATCACTTTGAAGGACTGGCGGAAACCCGGGCGATGCGGGATACTCTCCTGTCTCTTCCCTTCCCGGAGGAAGACCGTCCGGAGATTCTGCGCAGAATGGACAGGCAGCTTGCCAACGCCCGGGAATGGTGCGATGTGATCAACACCTTCCTCTATCGTCTTTCCGGAATCCCGGATGAACACGGCCGGAAAATATACGACTGATCACGCCTGCGCCGGAGACAGCGGCAAATGATGAAGAGTTGGCCATAAAAAAGTGCCGGCTGAGGATTACAGCGTAATCTTCAGCCGGCTTTTTGGTGGAGATGAGGGGAGTTGAACCCCTGTCCGAAGATCCATTGACAAGACTTTCTCCGAGCGCAGTCCGTGGTCAGATTCCCGGCCGCCCTGTCCACGGACAAGCAGACCGACCGGTAGCTTCATGATTACGGGATCAGCGGCAAAGCTTAGGCTGAACTCGTTCCCTGCGAAAATGACGCCAGGATCCTGATCCGCAGGCGATCAGGGCCGACGCGCGGCATTAAGCCGCGAAAGCGAACTTGTTTTCGTCAGTTCTTTTTAATTTCCCCGTTTGTAACGCAGTACAGGGCCTGCGGCTCGCTTATCCGGCCTCCGCTATCCCCGTCGAAACCGGATCATCCCCATGTTCTGGCTTTCCTGTTTTCTGCCTTCCTGCCTTTCCGTCCTCCCTGTTTTCATTCTCCCTTTTGACGCGTTCTCAGGGCCCGCTGAATCTCCCTGTCGGAATCGCGTTTGGCGATCGCGTCCCGCTTGTCGTGAACCTGCTTTCCGCGGCAGATCCCCAGCTGCACCTTAACCCGCCCGTCTTTCAGATACATCTCCGTGGGAATCAGGGTGTAGCCCTGGCGCATCACAATCCCGTCGATCTTGCGGATCTCGTTTTTGTGCAGCAGCAGCTTTTTGGGCCGCAGGGGATCCCGGTTAAAGATGTTCCCCTGCTCATACGGGCTGATATGCATGCCCTCGACCCAAACCTCGCCGTTCCGCACCTGCGCCCAGCTCTCTTTCAGGTTCGCCCTGCCGGCCCGGATGCTCTTCACCTCTGTTCCAAACAGAGCGATCCCGCATTCGATCTTTTCCTCAACGAAATAATCATGGTATACCGTCCGGTTCTGAACAACAATCCGGATCCCTTTCTGATGCGGCATGTGCGACCCTCCCGCAGAAAAGTATAACATAATTCCGATCTCTTTTCAATCATAGGATTGTCTGGTATAATCTCGCCGGAAGGAGTTGATCTGGAATGACGGATCTGCACGAAATGTCCCTGGCCGCGAGGGAGGCTTTTTATACGCTGTCGGTTTCTTCGGATGAAGCCCGGAATCAGGCTCTCCTGATGATGGCTGATTCCCTTTCCTCCCGCGCGGATGCCATTTTTGAACAGAATGCGCTGGATCTGCGGGATGCGGAGGCCGCCAGCCTTGCCGCGCCCCTGCTCAGCCGGCTGAAGTTTGATCAGGTTAAACTGGATCAGGTAATTCAGGGGCTGAAATCCCTCTGCGCCCTCCCGGATCCTCTGGGGAAAACGACGCTTTCCACGGAGCTGATGCCCGGTCTGAATCTTTATCGGGTGGTTTGCCCCATCGGTGTGGTCGGAGTCATTTTTGAAAGCCGGCCCGACGCTCTGGTACAGATTGCCTCCCTGTGTATCAAAAGCGGTAATGCCGTGCTGCTCAAAGGCGGTTCGGAAGCCCTGCGGACCAATCGGATTCTCGCCGAATGCATTCAGGACGCCCTTCGGCGTGCCGGTTTCCCATGCACGGCTGTTCAGCTGCTGACCTCCCGGGAAGAAGTTTCCGCCATGCTGAAGGAAGATGAGCTGATCGATCTGATCATTCCCAGGGGCAGCAATGCCTTCGTTCGCTACATCATGGACAACAGCCGCATTCCGGTTCTGGGACATGCAGACGGTCTGTGCCATGTCTATATTCATCAGGACGCCGATCCGGACATGGCGGTCCGCGTCGTCGTGGACAGCAAAACCCAGAATGTCTCCGTATGCAATGCCATGGAAACCCTGCTGATCCACGAGGGCATCGCGTCTCTCCTGCTGCCCCGCCTGAAAGAGAAGCTGGAAGCAGCGGGCGTCCGTCTCCTGGGAGATGAAAAGGTGCAGGCGCTGATCTCCTGCGAACCCGCGTCGGAAGCGGACTGGTCCACGGAATACCTGGATTATATCCTGTCCATCCGGGTCGTTTCTTCCCTGGAGGAAGCCATCGCGCACATCAACCGCTACGGTTCCCATCATACGGACTGCATCGTCACAGAGGATGAAGCCGCCGCGGCTTCCTTCCTGAACCATGTTGACAGCGCCGGGGTCTACTGGAATGTTTCCACCCGTTTCGCCGATGGGTTTGTATACGGATTCGGCGCGGAGGTAGGCATCGCGACTGGTAAAATTCACGCCCGCGGTCCCATGGGGCTGGAGGGCCTGACCACCTACAAGTATAAGCTGATCGGCTCCGGCCAGACGATGTCGGATGTAAAGCGGGGGCTTCTGCACTATACGCACCGTCCTCTGAATGCCTCTGACCCCACATCCGGAGAAAGGAAACAGGAAGCATGATGCGTCTTCATAAATACCTGGCGATCTGCGGAGTCGCCTCCCGGCGCGCCGCTGAAAAGATGATCGAGGAAGGCCGTGTGACGGTGAACGGTGAACGGATTACCGGGATGGGCTTCCAGGTGGATGAATTCGGGGATGATGTCACCGTGGACGGTGTTTCCGTTCGTCCGGAAGAAGAAAAGCATTACCTGGTCTATAATAAGCCCGTCGGCGAGGTGACCACCGTTTCGGATCCGGAAGGCCGCGCCACGGTCATGTCGCATTTTTCGGATTATCCGGTCCGGCTGTTTCCGGTGGGCCGGCTCGATTATGACAGCGAAGGCCTTCTGCTGCTGACAAACGACGGCGAGCTGATGAACCGTCTTCTGCATCCCAGCCGCAGAATCGATAAAACCTATCTGATCCGGGTTTCCAATGATGTCACGGATGAGGAGATTGCCCGCCTGAAACAGGGGGTTTTCATCGACGGAAAACTGACGTCCCCCGCCCGGGTTCGTCTGATCCGCAAAGATCTGTTTTCCACCACGCTTCTGATCTCCATTCATGAGGGCCGGAACCGCCAGGTCCGCAAAATGATCGAAGCCATCGGCCATCAGGTGGTTCATCTGAAACGGGTTCAGTTCGGCCCTGTCCTTCTCGGGGATCTTCCCTCCGGCATGTGGCGGAAGCTGACCG
>JAGCBO010000012.1 GCA_017652125.1 Clostridia bacterium
GATGGCAAAAAGGACTGGCTCTGGTACTTGCCGGATGGCTGATTCTGGGCGGAAGCCCGGTCCGGGGCGGCCGGGCGGCTGCGGAAGCCGCAGAAACCGATGGAACGAAGCAGGCGGAGGCCGCGGTAACGCTGCCCGGGATCAATTGGGAGGAGCTGGATCAGTTCTTTTCCTGGGTGTATACGACGGCGGGGCTGCCTGAAAACGTGACGCCGAGGGAGATGACCCTTGCCGTATCCAGCCTGTCGGGAGATCCGATCGACGGAGCGGAAGCCGTGTTCCTGGAGGGAGACGAAAAGCTGCGGGAAGCGGTGACCGTTTCGGCGGACGGAAAGGTGTCCATCGACAATACCCTTCTGACCGAAGCGGGAACCGCCCGGTTCAGGCTCAGCTTTCAGACGGCGGGCGAAACCTTCGAACAGGAGGAAACGCTGACTGTGCTGGATTATGCGGAGACGCCCTCGCCGACGGAGCTGTATGTGGATCCGGTCTTTTATATGGAACCGGGACAGCAGTTCACCTCTCAGCAGGCGCTGAACGCCATTGTCCGCGAGGAGTATGCTTCCTATTGCCTGGTTTCCGGCTTCGCGCTGCCGGCTGCGGAGCTGACCGTCGAGCCCAGAGCGCTTTCGGGCATGAGCTGGGATGAGGAAAAGGATCTGTATACGGTGGATGAATTCGGAATGTACGATCTGAAGATCCTCCGCAGCATCGGAAACCTGACATGGACGCTGCCCTTCCAGGTGCAGGCCACCGCGTATTCCATTACCGGTCCGGCCTGGCTGATGCCGGGGCAGACGGGGCAGTACCGGGTGACGGATGTGGACGCGGCCGCCGGAAGAACCTATCGCTGGAGCGTCAGCGGGAACGAAGCGGAGATCGGCGAAAAGACCGGCGTGCTGACGGTGAGCCGCGAGGCGGCGACGGGAATGCCCCTGACGCTGGTTCTGACCCCGGAACCGGGCGCGGCGATCAAAACGCAGATCCGGATTGTGGACGGAGCCCTGAGCGGGTTGACGGAAACGACCGCGGAGCCGGAAGCCGGATTCCAGGTACCCGTGCCTTCGGGCGACGCGTGGGAAACGCACGTGTCGGAGAAGCGGGAGAACGGCTGGATCTATCGCAGCTACGGAACGGGCGCGGAGGGAGCCAGTCTGATCATCGAGGCACGGACGGATCCGATTACCAGCGGCTTCCGGGAAGACGATCAGGCAGCGCTGGCCTACTATGACGAGACCGTTTTCAATGAAAAGGCCCGGAACCTGCAGACGGAGACCCTGCGGATTGACGGGCATTACGCCCGGCTCTATACCTATACCACGGACGGCCAGAATCAGCAGGTATACCGGATGGGCGAGATCGCCTACTGTCGGAATAACCGGCTGCTGACGCTGAACGTTTACGCAACCGGAACCGGTGTGCCGGAGGACAGCCTGATTCCCGTTACCATGAAGGATCTGCATCTCCTGGCGGAAATGATTCACTACGATCCGGACCAGGCGCCGGTGAAACAGGCGGACACCCGGCTGACCGTAACCGCGCAGGACGAAACGGAAGAGCTGGGAGCCGGACGTTCGGTCTGGATGACCGCCCGGTATGCCGGGGAGAACCTGGGGCAGACGCCGGAGGAGAAAGCCTTCCGATGGACCGTGACGGACGCGGAATCCGGCGGGGAGACGCAGGCGGCCTCCATTACCTCTGACGGACGGCTGACGGCGGCTGCCGGACTGACCCGGACAACGGAGGTCGTCGTGACCGCGGTATCGGAAGCCTTTGGCACAAAGGCCTCCCGGCGCATGCGGCTGATTCCGGTCAGCAAAGGGATTTCCATTGATTCCGGCGATCTGATGCTGTATGTCGGAGCGGCGGAAGCGACGACGGTCCGGGCGGTCATGATTCCGGAGGAGATGCCGGCGGAGGGCCTGTTCTGGAGGACGACCCGGCCGAACCTGTTCGAGGTGACGGACATGAAGGACGGCTCGGTGCAGGTCCGGGCTCTGGGAACCGGCAACGGCTATCTGTCCGTCCGGGAACCGGGCGGCAAGGCGGCGCAGATTGCGCTGAAGGCGGCGATTCCGGTGGAGACCGTTCAGCTGACCTGGAGCGGATCCGCCCGGCCGGGAAGATCCATGAATTTTTCCGCGAAGCTTCTGCCGCTGAACGCGGGCATCCGGACCGTCCGCTGGAGCGTGGACGTGGATGAAAAAACAGCCCGGATCAACAGGAAAGGACGGCTGACCATCCAGCCCGGCGTTGCTGCCGGAACCGTGATCAAAGTGACCTGCACGGCGGACGGCGCGCCGGTTCCGGTGACCGCCACGGCGGAAATCACCGTGAAATAACACGGAGGGAAGCAGGCGGAACACGGGCGGAAATCAGGCGGGACGGTTGCGGCAAAAGGCGCGAAATGCTATAATACCGTCGTTGAGAACGCAAAAGAGCCTGCTTTTCACAGGTGCGGGCGGATCAGACAGGGAGGAACAGGGAATGGCCAAGAAGCTGGAAGATTATGTAACAACAATCCCGGATTTTCCGGAACCGGGAATCCTGTTTCGGGATATTACCTCCGTTCTGCAGGATGCGGACGGACTGCAGCTGGCGCTGGATCAGCTGGAAGAAAGGCTGCAGGGCCTGGACTTTGATCTGGTGGCCGGACCGGAATCCCGCGGGTTTATCTTCGGAACCCCGGTAGCGGACCGGATGAAAAAGGGCTTTGTCCTGATCCGGAAGAAAGGAAAGCTGCCCCGGGAGACCCTTTCACAGAAATATGACCTGGAATACGGTCAGGCGGAGATTGAGAGTCATAAAGACGCGGTGAAGCCCGGGCAGAAGGTGGTGCTGGTGGATGATCTGATTGCGACCGGCGGTTCGGCCAGGGCCGCGGTGGATCTGATCGAGCGCCTGGGCGGCAAGGTGGTCCGGATCCGGTTTGTGATGGAGCTGGCCGGCCTGGAAGGGCGGAAAAAGCTGGAAGGCTATGATGTGGAATCTCTGATCGTCTATCCCGGAAATTAAGAATACAGAACAAACGAAAGCGGAGAGCGTACGGCTCTCCGCTTTCGGACATATTTCGGACATTTCCCGGATCTTTCCCCGAACGGAACGGTTCCGGCTCCGCGGCCGGGGCTGAACCCGGCAGGCCGGGCCGCCGGCGCTCAGTTCAGCACCAGGGAGTGAATCATTTCATCGATATCGAGCAGATCGTTCCGGCTCTGATAATAGAAGTATAGCTCGACCCGGACGTTCTTATGCATCCAGATATAGAGCGCATAGGGCCCGCGCTGGTCGCTCCCCCGGGCGTAGAGCATATCCACCCCGCGGATCGTCAGCGAACCGGATTCCGTTTCCTGCCCGGTGAGAATCTGGTACAGGTCGTTAAACCGGACTTTCCCGGACATGGCGGTGGCATAGCCATGAAGAGAAATGCCGCCTCCCTGCCAGGCAAAGACCAGATCCTGATCCTGCGGCATGGGAGAGACCGGAGAGAAAGAATCCGGCACGGTCAGCGAAAAACCTCCGGGCGGACAGGAAATCTCCTGCGCCAGGGCGGGAATCGCCGCGCAGAGCATCAAAGAAGCCAGCAGCAGCGCGATGATTTTCTTCACGATACAAACCTCCTTGTGATCGAAAGTCCAGAGAGGAACAGGGACATCGCACTCATACAACGAACGGCCTGTCCGGAACATTCCCTGAACAGGCTTCAGTATATCAATAATTTGTTACAGAAAAACAAAATAAATATGAACAATCGCTTATTCGGACTTCATATAATGAACGCGGGAAAGCAGGGGGTCCGAACCGTGAACGCCGCGGCGATCTTTCGGACAAGAGTAGCTTTTTTTGACGAATCCTGATAAAATAAAGTGTTGTGAATAGAAGACTTCCGCGGTCTGCCGGAGGCGGGATGAACGGGAACGTTCAGGAACGGGATCCGGGCGGACAGGAATGACCATGAAGCAGAAATGAGGGATGGGCATGCGGCGGACGAGGATCCTGCGGGGCGCGGCTTTCCTGCTGGCGGCGGTGATGGCGCTGTGCGGCTCCGGAGCGGTATGTGAGGATATCCTCTATACGGAGAACAGCCTGAATTTTGTGGAGGATTCCATGGACATTTCCGGCGGCATTCCGGATTTTGCCGAAGGCGTGCTGCGCAAGATCCGGGAAGCCGGCGTGCTGCGCATCGGAACCGAGCCCTATTTTCCGCCCCAGGAGTTCATTGATCCGGCATTGGAAGGGCAGGATCAGTATGTGGGAGCGGATATGGAGATGGCGCGGCTCATTGCGGAGCGGATGGGGGTCCGGCTGGAAATCATCCCCATGGAGTTCAGCCATGTGCTGGAGGCCGTGGCGGAGGATGAATGCGATCTGGTGATCTCCGCCCTGTCCTTTACGCCGTCCCGGGCGGCGTCCAACGAGATGAGCAAGGGCTACTATTTCACCGGAGAGATGTCCGGATCCGGCATTCTGATCCGGCAGGAGGACGCGGAGAAGATTCAGACCGTGGAGGATCTGGCGGACCGGATTCTGGTTGCCCAGAGCGTCTCCGTTCAGGAAAGCCTGGCGGCGGAGCATATTCTGTACTATCAGGAATTTCGCCGGCTCCCTTCGATCCAGGAAGTCTATCAGGCGGTAGGATCGGGGCAGGCGGACGCGGCCTGCGTGGATCTGACCACCGGTTCAGCCTATGTTCAGGAGCATCCCGAGGAGAAGCTGATGATGGTGGACGGGATCCGGTTTCTGCTGGACAAGGAATTTGAGGGAGACCGGATCGCCGGCAAAAAGGGGGAGCTTCAGCTGATGTACTTCGTAAACGGCGTCATTGATGAGATCATTCAGAAGGATCTGTATCATCAGTGGCTGGAAGCGGCGCAGGCCCGGGCGGAGGAGCTGGGCGTGCAGTAAGAACCCTGCCGGGAACGTTGGAGGAAGAACATGAAGAAGTGGAAGCTGCCGGGTTACAGTCTGTTTGTTCTGCTGTGTCTGGCTCTCAATTACGCGGGAAGTACCCTGAGCAACGCGCATTCCTGGCCTCTGTGGCTGGATTCGGCGGGAACCATGTTCTGCGCCTATCTGTTCGGTCCGGTGTGCGGGGCGATCGTGGGGCTGACCACCAATCTGCTGTTTTATATCGCCAGCGGAGATCCCTGGTATTACTGCGCTGTCAGCGTTGGGATTGCGGTTGTGGTCGGCCTGGCGGGGAAAAAGCGGTCGCTGGATACATTTTTCGGAACGCTGAGCGTCTGCGCCATGACGGCCGGCGTCACGCTGCTGATCAGCGTCCCGATCAACCTGCTGCTGGGGAACGGCAGCACAGGCAATCTGTGGGGGGATGCGGTTACCGGATTCATGACGGAACAGGGAATTCCTTCCATTCCGTCGGTGATCATCGGACAGCTGTATGTCGAACTGCTGGATA
>JAGCBO010000096.1 GCA_017652125.1 Clostridia bacterium
AGTCGGCATTGTTCACCTTGACCATCGGGAAGCTGAGCTGCCCGGCGTTGTTCATGGCGGTCAGGCGCACGATGCCGGTGGTCGTCTCCTCGCAGCCGCCGATGACATACTGCAATTCGTCTTTCAGTTCGGTGTGCAGCATATGCACCAGGTCGCCGCCGTCGTCGATGATGATGTTCGCATGATGGCTCAGTGTCTCCCGGATATGGGCATTGTATTCCTCTTCCGTGGATCCGTGCCAGGCATACACGTTCAGCCCGGCCTTCACCAGCGCCGCCGCCACATCATCCTGGGTGGACAGGGGGTTCGAGCCGGTCACGAACATCTCCGCCCCGCCGGCTGCCAGCACTTTGCACAGATAGGCCGTTTTTGCTTCCAGGTGGATGGACAGGGCAATCCGTTTCCCGGCAAAAGGCTTTGCCGCGGAAAAGTCCTCCTCCAGGCTGCGGAGCAAAGGGCAGTTCCGCCGCACCCATTCGATTTTGTTTTCACCTGACGGCGCCAGGGCAATGTCACGGATCATACTCATGATTCATCTCTCCTTTTCTGTCAGCGAATTTTCAGTTTATAAGTCAGGGGCTCCAGCTTCCCGAGCATCCAGATGGCCCTGAAGTCCCGGCGGCGGGCCAGGGTGGCAAGGGTCCGGTGGAGCGGGTCCAGCCGACGGATCATCGCCGGGTCGAGGGCCTTCGCCGCGTCCAGGGTCGGCGAGGCAAAGAGGTCATCGAAATCCCGCTTCCGTTCCCGGTACGGCTTCGGATTGTCCGCATGCCCGCAGCCCAGGGCGATATTGTACAGCGTCCCCCAGAGCTCCCGGAACCGGTAAAGCTCGTCCATCCGTTCGTCCCCCGGGAAATGCTCCGCGATGATCTCCCGGTACCAGGCCAGGGTTTCATCCGTTTCCTTCCGGATATTCGGCCGGTAGGTATGGCTCTGGGTATCCAGGGAACGACGGTAATGATACAGCGGGTAAGGGCACTCCTTCACATGGGTGCAATGAGCCAGGGCCGTCAGGTTGAAGCCGATATCCTCCTCCCGGTGCAGACCTTCCCGGAAACGGATGTGATATTCATTCAGGAAGGAGCGGCGGTAGAGCTTGCCCCAGGGCACCGGGAGCAGGCGCCAGGAGATGAGCGGCTCGGAATCCCGATAGCGGCAGAGACAGTCCCACTGGAGCTTCCGGATTTCTTCCCCGGTGAAAATCCTTGCCGGACCCGGATTTCCGTCCCCCATGGAAATGGGGGAACCGTCATAGAAATCCTGAAAGCCGTAGTAGATAATTTCGCTGTCGTCGTCGAGGGTCTTCCGAAAGACCTCGAAGGCGTTTTCATCCAGAACGTCGTCCTGGTCCGTAAAACAGATCCATTCCCCTTTTGCCAGGTCCAGGCAGCGGTTTCGGGAATAGCAGACGCTGCCGTTCTGCCTGTTGTGCAGCGGTACGATCCGGGAATCGGTTTCCGCGAGGGTATCGACCAGTTTCCCGGTGTCGTCCGGCGAAGCGTCGTCACAGATCAGGATCTCGATGGGGAGGGGCGCCTTCTTTTCCGAATCCAGAATGGAAGACAAAGATCTTTCCAACCACGGGAGGGCTTTGTAGACCGGGAGAATAAAGGAAA
>JAGCBO010000097.1 GCA_017652125.1 Clostridia bacterium
ATTTGACAAGCCCTGACGGCGATTTTCATCCGAGGGAGGCGGTTTTCATTCGGGGCGGACAACGGTTTCCGCCGGGAAGCAAACGGCGCCTTCCGGCTGGCGGACGGGCGCCGCCGGTGAATCAGGACGCGAACTGGCTGTTATAGAGGGAGGCATAGAAGCCGTTCCGGCTGAGCAGGGACTCATGGGTTCCCTGTTCCACGATGTGGCCGTCCCGCATGACCAGAATCAGATCCGCTTCCCGGACGGTGCTGAGCCGGTGGGCCACGATAAAGGAGGTGCGGCCGGTCATCATGGCGGTGAAGGCCTTCTGGATCCGGATTTCCGTCCGGGTATCGATCGAGGAGGTCGCCTCATCCAGAATCAGCATGGGAGGAAGACAGAGCATGATCCGGGCGATGCACAGAAGCTGCTTCTGCCCCTGGGAGAGGGAGCCGCCGTCCTCGCCGATGAAGGTGTCATAGCCCTCGGGCAGGCGGCGGATGAAGCTGTGCGCATGGGCGGCCCTGCAGGCGGCGATCAGATCCTCCTCGGAAGCGTCCGGCCGGCCCAGCATCAGGTTTTCCCGGATGGTTCCGGCCTTCAGCCAGGTTTCCTGCAGCACCATGCCGTACTGAGCGCGGAGGCTGCGGCGGGTGATCCCTCGGATATCCGTGTTTTCCACCGCGACGGAGCCGTCCCGGACATCATAGAAGCGCATCAGCAGGTTGATCAGCGTCGTCTTGCCGCAGCCCGTGGGGCCGACGATGGCGATATGCTGCCCGGGGGAGACGTTCAGATTCAGATGCTCGATGAGGGGCGTATCCGGAACATAGGAGAAGGAAACATCGCGCAGGTCCACCTGACCCTTTGCTCCGGTCAGGACGCGCGCGTCCGGGCGGTCCGGGATTTCCGAAGGCTCGTCGATCAGGGCGACGATCCGGGACGCGCAGGCCAGCGCGTTCTGCAGCTCGGTGATGACGCCGCTGATTTCGTTAAAGGGCTTCGTATACTGATTCGCGTAGGCCAGAAGAGCGGAGAGGCTGCCCACCGTAAACACCGAGGCGGTTCCGGCCGTCGCGACGCAGACCAGCGCGCCGGTCAGGGCCACCGCTGCGTAAACCACATTATTGACGAACCGGGTGCAGGGATTCGTCAGGGAAGAATAGAAGATCGCCTTCAGGGAACAGACGGCCAGCCGGTCGTTGATCTCGTCAAAACGCTCGACGCACCGCTGCTCCTGTCCGAAAGCCTTGACCACCTTCTGGTTTCCCAGCATTTCATCGATAAAGGCGGTTTGCTCGGCGCGGGTTTCGCTCTGCTTCCGGAAGAAGCTGTAGGTATGGGTGGCGATATAGCGGGCGACCAGAAAGCTGAGGGGCGTCAGCAGCACCACGACGGCGGCGATCCCCGGGCGGATGGAAATCATGAAGCCCAGGGTTCCCAGGATCGTGACCGCGCCGGTAAACAGCTGGGTAAAGCCCAGCAGCAGACCGTCCGCGAACTGATCCACATCCGCAATGATCCGGCTGACGATGCTGCCGGTCGGATGAGCGTCCAGATAGCTCAGGGGCAGCGTCTGCAGATGGCGGAAGGCCTGATCCCGGATATCCCGCACCACATGATAGGTAATCCGGTTGTTGATGGTATTGACGATCCACTGCACCGCGGCGGTGATGAGGACGATGACGCCGATCCGAACAAGAAGGGAGGCGACATTCCGGAAAGAGACCCGGCCGGGACCGATGATCTGATCCACCACCCGGCCGAGAAGAACCGGCACATACAGGGTCAGGGCCACGGTGACCGCGGAGAGCAGAATGGAAAGGAGAATCAGCGCCCAATAGGGCTTCAGATAGCGCAGCACTTTCAGCCAGGTACCCTTATCCGCTTTCTGTTTCGGGCTCATGCGGTCACCGCCTCCTTCCGGAACTGGGAATCATAGATTTCCTGATAGACGGGGCAGGTTTTCAGCAGATCGTCATGGCGGCCGATCCCGGCCACCCGGCCGTCATCCAGCACGATGATCTGATCCGCGTGACGGATGGAAGAGGTGCGCTGGGAAACGATGAAGACCGCGGGACGGGAGGGGAGATCCCGCAGGGAACGGCGGAGGGCGGCATCCGTGGCGAAATCCAGGGCGGAGGAGCTGTCGTCCAGAATCAGGATCTCCGGCCGGCGGACCAGCGCCCGGGCAATGGTCAGCCGCTGCCGCTGACCGCCGGAAAGGTTCCGGCCGCCCTGCTCAATCATGCCGTCCAGCCCGCCCTTGGCTGAGAGGACATCCATCGCCTGGGCGGCTTCGGCGGCGGCGAGCAGCTCCGCGTCGGTCACGTCGTCCCGCCCCCAGCGAAGATTCTCCCGGATCGTTCCCTTGAAGAGGACCGCCTTCTGCGGAACCAGTCCGATCCGGGCGCGCAGCGCGGCGGGATCGACGGAACGGACATCCTTTCCGTCCACCAGCACCTGGCCTTCCGTCGCCTCATAGAAACGGGGGATCAGATTCACCAGGGTGGATTTGCCGCTGCCCGTGCCGCCGATGACGCCGACGGTTTCGCCGGGCAGAACGGAGAGGCTGACATCGGACAGCGATTCGTCCGCCGCGCCGGCATATTTCAGGCCGGCATGGCAGAACTGCACGCGGAAACGGGGATCGCCGGGACGGGAATCCGTCTGAACCGGTTCGCCGGCCGGAAGCTCCAGCGCGGCCTGAATGCGCCGGCCGCTGGCGACCGATTTGGTGATATTGATAATCAGGTTGGCCAGCTTGATCAGCTCCACCAGGATCTGGCTCATATAATTATACAGCGCGATGAGCGCGCCCTGGGAGATCAGGCCGGCATCCACCCGGAGGGAGCCGGTATGCATCAGAAGGAGGATGGCCAGGTTAATCAGCACATAGGTGACGGGGTTCAGCAGGGCGCTGATCCTGCCGACCCGTTTCTGCAGGGCGGTCAGCGCTTCATTCTGACCGCGGAACTGATCGGTTTCGCTGTCCTCCCGGCCGAAAGCCCGCAGCACCCGGACACCCGTCAGATTCTCCCGGGTGATGCCGAGCACCCGGTCCAGCTTTTCCTGCACCTTGCGGTACAGCGGAAGGCTGATCAGCATGATGCCGAAAATGACGAGGGAGAGCGCGGGAATCGCCGCGACAAACCAGAGGGCGGAAGGGACATCGATCGTGAAGGCCATGATCATGGCGCCGAAAACCACAAAGGGGGAGCGGAGCAGGAGGCGAAGCGTGAGGTTCAGGCCGGTCTGCACCTGATTCATATCGCTGGTCATCCGGGTGATCAGGGTGGAGATGCCCACCTGATCCAGCGCGCTGTAGGAAAAATCCTGAATATGGACATACAGGGCATGGCGCAGCCGGGTCACGAAACCGACGGAGGCCCGGGCCGCGAAATACTGGGCGGTGACGGAGCAGATCAGGCCGACGACGCCCAGCGCCACCAGCACCAGGCACATCCGGATGATATAGCCCTGATCCCGCTGTGCGATGCCGCGGTCGATAATGGCGGCCACCACCAGGGGCACGATCAGCTCAAAGCCCGCTTCCAGCAGCTTGAACAGGGGCCCCAGCAGGGCTTCCTTCCGGTAATCCTTCAGATAGATCAGCAGCTTCTTCATGAACGCGAATCTCCTCCCGGACGCAGTCTTTTTCCCGGACGCGGGCTTTCTCCCGGGCGCAGCTTTCTCCCGGACGCGGGCTTCTTTCCCTATTATATGCGAAAGGAAAAGCGGTCCGCAAGGGTGAACCGGATTGTCACCCCGGTTGGAGGACGGCAGGTTGACAAAAGGAGAGGGGATATGCTATCCTGATCCCCGCTGCGGAGAAAACCGGCAGAGCCGGATGACGGAAGAGTCCGGGACGGGAGGCGCGGGATGACAGCCAGGGAGCATGTGCTGAAGAGCCTGACGGAGGGCGGGGAGCGCTCCGGATCCGAGCTGGCGCGGGAGATCGGGGTATCCAGGAACGCCGTATGGAAGGCGGTGGAAGCCCTTCGGAAAGAGGGATACAGAATCGAAGGAGGCACCCATCGGGGGTACCGGCTGCTGACGGAGCCGGACCGGTTATCGGAGGAGACGATCCGGGGATGGCTGACGACGGAAGCCATCGGCCGGGGGATCGAGCTGCACGATACGATCGATTCCACGAACCGGCGGGCGAAGGCGCTGGCCGCGGACGGCGCGCCCCATGGATTCATCGTCGCGGCGGACAGCCAGACGGGAGGCCGGGGCCGGCGGGGACGCTCCTTTTTTTCGCCGCGGGGCAGCGGCATCTATCTTTCC
>JAGCBO010000098.1 GCA_017652125.1 Clostridia bacterium
ACAGCTTATTGATTGTCCAAGGATTTTCCGCGCCCGGAATTGGTAGTGCATGGCCGCCGGCTCCGTCCTCGGGCCTGCAGGCACAATCGGAGCCGGGCTCTCTTACGTAGCGGTTGAAATAGCGGTTGATCAGGCAACCTGATCAGCGACAGAACAACTGCCAGGGGTTCCGGGAGGATGTGTAAGAAAAGGTGCAAAGCAAATTGTTCTGAACAAGCGCGGGGATTTCCGAAAGGAGATCCCCGCGCTTATTGCAGCAGAGAACAGGAAAACCGGCGCAAAGAAGGATGCGCCGGTGAAAGAGAGCTTTGCCATGGATCCGGTGACGCGGGCGCTTCAGGAAAGCGTCATCCGCAGAAGGCCGATCAGAAAAAGATGCGCGGGATAATAGAAATAGAAAAACCATTTCATTCCCTTCCATTCGCCGCGCTTCCCGTTATAGCGGGCAAGCAGCGGAAGGGAAAGGAGCATGAAAACCTGAATCACCGCATACCGGATATCCGGCGTCAGGAAGATAAATCTCGCCGCGACCAGCACCGCGGCCAGCCCGATATCCAGGCACTGTTTTCTGAAATCTCCGTGATGAAGATAGATCAGGAAGGGACACAGTACCGCGACAGACATCCAGTCCGAGAAAAATGAGAACAGGCAGGCCAGCGCCAGCACCGTGATTTTTGCGGCCATGGGAAGGCGCTCGCTTCTCCAGGCCGCGATGGCCGTGACCGCCCAGGCCAGGCCCCAGATGATGCTTGTCTGGTTCCAGATCCCCGTTGTGAACGGAACCGGGTGCCTGCCGAATGCGAAACAATAGGCAAAGTGGGAAATAAGCGCAAAGAGAAACAGCCTCCCCGCATATTTCCGGATATCCCGGGTATGGCGGCATCCCTCGGCAAGGAAAAAGAAGATGATGGGCGCCGTCAGCCTGCCCGCCGCGTGAAGCGCGTACGCAAACCACCGGCCGGAGGCGTCCGGAAAAAGCAGGTCGGCCGCATGGTCGGCTGTCATCGCCAGAATGGCGATGATCTTCAGCTGGTTGGCGTTCAGGCTTCGCTCCGGTCTGTTCATCGGATCATTCCCCGCGCTTCAATTTTCTGAAAGATTCAGCCGACGGTTTTACTGCAGGAAGCCGTTAATGATCTGCTCTTCCGCTTCCGCTTCGGTCAACCCCAGCGTCATCAGCTTGATCAGCTGTTCTCCGGCGATTTTCCCGATGGCCGCCTCATGCACCAGCGCGGAATCCACATGATTGGCTTCCAGGCCCGGCACCGCCAGAATCCGGCCCTCGTCCATGATGATGGAGTCGCATTCCGTATGCCCCTGGCTGGGAGCATTGCCCACAATTTTCGCGTCAAATTTCTGGAAGGAATGATCCCTGGCCACGGAGCGGGAGACGATATCCGCGCTGGATCCTTCCCCGTTCAGCTCCACCACATAGGTGCTGAGGGCATGCTGCTGTCCATGGGTCATCAGCCGCTCCCGGACCACCAGCCGGGCCCCGGCGGCCAGCTCCGCCGTGGTGGTCCGGTCCGTATCGTCCACACCGCGGATCTGCACCATTTCCATCTCCATGGTGCTGCCTTCCTCCATGAACACCCGGGTGCCCGGATTCAGGATCCGTTTTCCCTTGCCCTCGCCGGAGCCGTAATGCTTCTCCACATAGCGCACCCGCGCGTTTCGCCCGACATGGAAGGTATGGATGCCGTCATGCTGGGAATCCTGATTTCCGCAGTTGTCGATACCGCAGCCCGCCACAATCAGCACGTCGCTGTCTTCCCCTACATAGAAGTCATTATAGACCGTTTCCTTCAGGCCGCTCTCCGTCAGCACGACCGGAATATGCACGCTTTCATTCCGGGTACCGGGAGCGATGCGGATATCAATTCCGCTGACATCCGTCTTGGAGGCAATTTCGATATGGGCGGAAGACTGACGGCCCACGGACCGGCTGTTGGAACGGATATTGTAGGCGCCTTCCGGCACTTCATGCAGATCCGCCACTTCCCGCAGCAGGCGCTTCTGAATTTCATCCAGCTTCACCATGATTCACTCTTCCTCCTTTCCCAAGGCCCGGGTCCACCCTTCGCATTCGCAAAGGGCGCCGGCCGAGGCATCTCCCATCAGGGAAGGGTAAATCTCTCCCTGCCGGCCCCGGCTCGCCACCTCGCCGTTTTTCAGCACGATGATCTCATCCGCGATGTTCAGAATTCTTTCCTGATGGGAAATGATCAGGATGGAACTGTCCTGAATCGACTCCCGAAGCTCCCGGAAGACCTCGATCAGATTCCGGAAGCTCCACAGGTCGATCCCGGCCTCCGGCTCATCGAACACGGACAGCTTCGCCTTTCTGGCCAGCACCGTGGCAATTTCAATCCGCTTCAGTTCTCCTCCGGACAGGCTGGCATTGACCTCCCGGTCCACATAATCCCGGGCGCACAGTCCGACGCTGCTCAGATAAACACAGGCATCCGCCACCGAAAGATGACTGCCGGCCGCAATCCGGATCAGGTCCAGCACGCGGATTCCCTTAAAACGCACCGGCTGCTGAAAGGCAAACGCAATGCCCTTCCGGGCCCTGTCCGTGACCGACAGATCCGTAATATCCTCTCCGCCGAAAAAAATCCGACCTTCCGTCGGTTTCTCGATTCCGGCGATCAGCTTTGCCAGGGTGGATTTTCCGCCTCCGTTGGGCCCCGTCACGACCACCAG
The DNA here is from genome assembly GCA_017652125.1 of Clostridia bacterium. Lineage (GTDB taxonomy): Bacteria > Bacillota > Clostridia > Christensenellales > Aristaeellaceae > Aristaeella. The sequence continues at coordinate 2,707 of JAGCBO010000098.1, forward strand.
CTTGTTCTGCGGGATGGTCAGGCTGATATTCCGCACAATTTCCCGGTCCGTTCCTTCCGAAGAGACCTGGAAAGATACATTTTTCAGTTCCAGCATTTGAATTGATGTTCCTTTCTTCTGACGGGCGTTCCGCCCTCAGCCGTAATGTTTCCGGATATAGCCGTCCAGATTTCCGTACTCGCTGACCACAATGGCGTCCATGTTCAGCCGGGTCATCACCGCCAGCAGGATACAGACTCCGTGTACCACAATATCCGCCCGCCCGGGCTGCAGCCCCGCCAGCTGTCTCCGGCCCGCCAGATCCAGATCTGCCAGCTTTTCCCCGATTTCCCGGATTTCCTCCGCCGTTACCCGGGTGCCATGCATTCCGCTGCGGTTCTGCCAGGGAATATTCCGGGCCAGCGCCGCCAGCGTGGTAAAGGTTCCGCCCGTACCGGCCCAGACCTCCGGCTTCCGGAAGTCCGGATGCGCCGCCAGGTTTTCCGCCAGGATCCGGTCCGCTTCCGCCTCAACGGGGGCCATATCCGCCCGGCAGCTCAGGGGAAATTCCCGATAGAGACGCACCGCTCCCATCTGGCAGGAAAACGCGCAGTCCGTCCCTTCCGGACTGCCGGTCACAATCTCCGTACTGCCGCCTCCGATATCGATCACACCGCAGCGGCACGCTTCCGGAAACACATCCCGGGCTCCCAGAAAACTGAGCTCAGCTTCCTCCGGCCCGCTCAGAATCTCCAGCGGCACCCCGGCCGCCTTTTCCGCCGCCGCCATGAATTCCCTGCCGTTCCGCGCATCCCTGGCCGCGCTGGTCGCGAACAGGTGAAGCCGTTCCGCTCTGCGCCGGCGGGCCTCCAGCGCCATCTGGGCCACGGCCTCCAGCGTCTTGGCCATGCTTTCGGGGCTCAGATTGCCGCGCTCATCCAGCCCGGCAAACAGCCGGGTTCCGGCCCGGTCTCTCGCCAGGCGGCGAAAGGCCTTCCCCTGAACATCCACGGTCAGCATACGCACTGAATTGGACCCGATCCCGATCACGGCGACGATCATGGCGTTCCTCCTCTACTTCAGTCGTTCCTCCAGCAGGGTGGTAAATTCATCTCCGGAATAGGTCTTCATTTCTTCCATCAGGATGGTAAACTCCGCCTCGGAATACGCCTGCAGCGCTTCCGGATGATCGTATTCAAAGCGAATATCATTCTTATTCATGAAGGAATAATCCCGAATGGCGCTGGATACAATATAATCATCCGTCCCCACCCGGGCCAGCTGACTGTTCAGCTCCCGATTTCTCTCCTCCAGCTTCGCCAGTTCCTCCTGCAGCTCTTTTTCCCGCCGCTCCTTTTCATTCAGTGTGCCCCGGAGCGTCAGATGGAATACCAGAAAAACGGAGAGCGCCAGAATCAGAATCAGGATGAAGCCCCTCATGTTCATGGTTCTGTGCACCGCGATTCCCCCTTCCCTCCGGCTCCGGCCGCTTACGCAGTCCGAACAACCCTGCTGTATTATTCTCCGCTCCGGTTTCCAATTCCTTCCGGATCAGAACATGCTGATCTGGTTTGTCTCATTCATGCCTTCCAGGGAGCCGTGCGCCCGCAGCATCTCAATGACGGAGGAGCCGACCTTCGCCCGGATGCGCAGATCCTCCACGCTCAGGAACGGGCCGTTCCTCCGCGCCTCCACAATCGGAACCGCCGCGCTCTCCCCCAGTCCGGACAGACTGGTAAAGGGACAGCGGATATTCCCGTCCTCAATCCGGAACCGGGTCACTTCGCTCCTGTACAGATCCACCGGCAGGAACCGGATTCCCCGCATGTTCATTTCCAGCACCAGCTCCAGGCAGGTGGCGATTTCCTTATCCCGGGCCGTCGGCTTGTCCATATTCCGGATCTCGCGGATCCTGTCCCGGCAGGTGTCCGGCGAAATCAGCATGGTCGCCGCGTCGAATCCGTCTCCCCGGACCGTAAAGTACGCGCAGTAATAAGCCAGCGGCTCATGCAGCTTAAACCAGGCCACCCGCAGGCTCATGGTCACATACGCCACGGCGTGCCCCTTGGGGAACATGTATTTGATCTTCCGGCAGCTGTCCATAAACCAGTCCGGCACGCCGGCCTCCACCATCGCCTGGGCCATCTCCGGCTTCAGTCCCTTTCCTTTCCGGACGCTTTCCATGGTGGTAAAGGCCATTTTCGGCTTCACGCCCTGATCCATCAGATAGTTCATGATGTCATCCCGGCAGCAGACGCATTCGCTCAGCGTGGCCACGCCGGAGGCGATGATCTCCTGGGCGTTTCCGAGCCATACGTCCGTACCGTGGCTGAGACCGGAAATCCGCAGCAGCTCCTCCATGGTTTTGGGACGGGTTTCCTCCAGCATGCCCCGCACGAAACCGGTGCCGAACTCCGGCACCCCATAGGTTCCGGTATTGCACAGGATATCCTCCTCCGTCAGTCCCAGCGCCGCCGGAGAGGTAAACAGGCTGCGCACGCCCGGATCATCCAGGGGAACATCCCGGAAGTTGATCCCGGTCAGGATCTCCAGCTCATGCATCATGGTGGGGTCATCATGACCCAGGCAGTCCAGCTTCACCAGGATATCGTGCATGGAGTTGAAATCAAAGTGCGTCGTTGTAAAATCGCTTTCCAGATCGTCCGCCGGATGCTGCACCGCCGTGAAATCATAGATCTCATATTCCAGCGGCACGACCACCATTCCGCCCGGGTGCTGGCCGGTGGTTCTCTTGACGCCGGTGCATTCCAGCGCCAGACGGTCCTTCTCCGCGTTGCCCGCCTGAATTCCCCGTTCCTCCAGATAGCGGGATACATAGCCGAAGGCCGTTTTATCCGCCAGGCCGCTGATCGTCCCGGCCCGGAAAACGTGATCATGGCCGAAGAGCTCCTCCACATAATGGTGCGCCCGGTTCTGATATTCCCCGCTGAAATTCAGGTCGATATCCGGAACCTTATCCCCCTCAAAGCCCAGAAACACTTCAAAGGGAATATCAAATCCGTCCTTGGTCAGCGGCCGGCCGCAGTCCGGACAGTTTCTGTCCGGCAGATCCACCCCCACGTGATAGCGGCTTTTGTCCACATCGAAAAAGCCCCGATGGCAGTGCTCGCAGCGGTAATGAGGCGGCAGCGCGTTCACTTCGGTAATACCGCACATCCGGGCCACCAGGCTGGAGCCCACGCTTCCCCGGCTGCCTACGAGATACCCGTCCTGCAGGCTGCGGCTGACCAGCTTCTGGGCAATGGCATACAGCGTGCAGTACCCGTAGCCCACGATGGATTTCAGCTCCTTGCGCAGCCTGGCGTCCACAATCTCCGGCAGCGGATTGCCGTAGAGGTTCTCCGCCTCGTCCCAGGTCATCTCCTGAATCATGTCTTCCGCGTCATCCCAGAACGGCTGGAAGGTATCCTCTCCCCTGGGATGCACCGGGAAAAGCTGCATTTTTTCCACCTGATCCGCGATCCGGCGCGGCTGTTCAATGACCACCTCCCGGCATTTTTCCGGACCCAGATAGGCAAATTCCTCCAGCATTTCATCGGTGGTCTTAAAGTACAGGGGCGGCTGGAGATCCGCCTCCTCGAAGCCCATGCCGGCCTGAATGATCGCCCGGCCCACCGCGTCCTTCGGATCCAGGAAATGAACGTCCCCGGTCGCCACGACCGGCAGCCCCATTTCCTCTCCGAGGGCCACGATTTTCCGGTTCAGCTCCCGCAGATCCTCCTCTGAATTCACTTCTCCGTTCCGGATCATGAAGGCGTTATTACCCACCGGCTGAATTTCCAGATAGTCGTAGAAGGAAGCGATCTCCTTCAGGCGCTCTTTCTCCGCTCCGGAAACCAGCGCCCGGTACAGCTCCCCCGCCTCACAGGCGCTGCCCACGATCAGGCCCTCCCGATACTGACTGATCAGGCTCCGGGGCATATGAGGCACCCGACGGAAATAATCCAGATGGCTGTAGGAAACCAGCCGGTTCAGATTCACCAGACCCGTGCGGTTCCGGGCCAGCAGAATGATATGCCAGCTCTCCCCGATCGCGCCGCCCTTCAGGATTTCATTCATGTCCCGGTCCGTCCGGATCTGGGGATAGCGTTCCCGGGTATCCTCCTCCATGCGCTTCAGGCACAGCGCCGTGGCCGTGGCGTCATGAACCGCCCGGTGAGCGTTTTTCAGGCTGACCCCCAGATGTTTGCAAAGAGAGGCCAGCCGGAAGGACTTCATCTCCCCGGCGTAGAGCTTTCGCGCATAGCTCAGGGTATCCATCACCGGATTGTCAAAACGAAGCCCCAGGCGCTTCAGCTCCGACCGCAGCAGATTGGCGTCAAAGCCGGCGTTATGCGCCGCGATGGGCAGATCGCCGATAAATTCCATCAGCCGGGGCAGAACCTCCGCCGCGTTCGGCTGATCCTGCAGCATCCGGTCGCTGATCCCCGTGATTTCCGTTATTTTCGCCTTGAGCGCTTCCCCCGGGTTCACCAGCTGCTGGAAGGAATCCCGGATTTCCCCGCCCGTCAGCTTCACGGCTCCGATCTCGATGATCCTGGCGGACCCGGTATTCAGACCCGTGCTTTCAAAATCCAGCACCACGATATCCCCGTCATAGGGCCGGCCGTCCGGCCTCTCCCAGACGGGCTTTTCATCGATCAGATATCCTTCGCAGCCCGGAATCAGTTTGATTTTCCCCTTCGCCGCCCGAAACGCGGCCGGAAAGGACTGAAGCACCCCGTGATCCGTCACGGCCACCGCCGGATGCCCCCAGCGGACGGCCCGGTCAATCAGATCCTTCACATCCGTCAGGGCGTCCATGGTGGACATATTGGTATGCATATGGAGCTCGACACGCTTTTCCTCCGCGGTGTCCTCCCGCTCTTCCTTTTCCGTTTCCACAAGATCCCGCACCGAGATGGACAGTTCCCGCGCAAAAGTGTCATAAAGGCACTCGCCGCGGAGCTTCACCGTCATTCCCACCCGCAGGCGGTCCACCTTGTCCTTCACCGCTTTGCGCTCTTCATCGGTAATCGGTTCCTGCGCCGCGTCCTCCCCTTTCCGGGAAAAGCGGGGCCGGTAGCGGAAAAAATATTTGCAAAGCACGGAGGAGGTATAATCCGTTACGGCAAAGGTCATCAGCAGCAGTTCGCCGCCCTTGAGTTCCTTCGTCTCCAGTTTGAAGATCTCTCCCTGAACCACCACCAGGCCGCTTTCGTTGTTCAGCTCCTTGATCTCCACCGGATGATCCCCGATGGCCCGCCCCAGAATCGGTTTGCCCACCGTCGGAGCGTCCGGGTCAATCAGCGGAGGTTCCGGCACTTTTCCGGATCCCGCCGCCTGTTCCTTTTTCTTTTCCTTCTTCGGCGCGGATTCCCGCTTCGGCTTCGCCGCCTTGACGCTGTTTTCCCCGTCCGCGGCGGCCAGCCCGGTTCCGTACCGCCGGGCCATTTCCTCCCGGGTCACCGTCACCGTCTCGTTCTTCCGCTCTTCCCGCATCCGCCGCAGCCGTTCCTCCCGGGTTCCAGCCACTGTCATCTCCACCCGGACCCGGGCATCGAAGATTTCCCGCACGGCCACCGCCAGGCGTGCTCCCACGTTCTGCCGGCTCATGGAATGCAGCGAAAATTCATCCGGAAACACCAGCGTCAGAATCCCGTCGGCGTCTTCCGCCTGTTCCGGACGACCCGGAATCCGCTGCGTCTTTTCCATCTGCCAGGTGATTTTCCCCAGCCAGCCGCGACTGAGCGGATAATTCCGGCTCAGAAAATCATCCAGCACCTGTTTATAGGCCGCCGGATCCGCCAGAAAGGGTTCCTTCATGGAAGGGCAGATCACACGCACGGCCAGGGGAGAGCCGGGAAAGGTCTCCCGCAGGATCCTTTCCAACGCCAGAAACTGCTTTTCTCCCGCCAGAACGGTGCTTTCAAAAGTGATATAGGTTTTATGAGAAGACTTGATATATTTCACCCGGGGGGACCGCAGCGCCCCCGCCAGCCCGGGAATTTCCCGGGCAATCCGGGCCATCAGATCCTCATAGCTCATGCACGCTCCATCGCCAGCTTCCGGGCTTCCTCAATCAGAATCGCGCCCAGATCGCCGGTCACTTTCCGGGGCTCCTGTCCCTTCACGAACAGGACGCCGCCGCTTTTTCCGCCGGCAATGCCCACATCCGCCTCCCGGCCTTCGCCCAGACCGTTCACCACGCAGCCCATCACCGCCACCTTCAGGGGCACGGTCAGATCCGCCAGCGCCTTCTCCACCCGTTTCCCGATTTCCGCCACCGGAATGCAGGTCCGCCCGCAGGTCGGGCACGCAATCAGCTGCGCGCCGCGAATCCGCAGATTCAGCGCCCGCAGGATGTCCCAGGCTGCGGCCGCTTCCGGCAGCGGATCTCCGCTGAGACTCACCCGGATCGTGTCGCCGATGCCGTCCGCCAGCAGCGCACCGATGCCGATCGCGCTTTTCACCGTTCCCTGCCCCGGAAGCCCGGCTTCCGTGACCCCGACATGCAGGGGGTAGCCGCAGCGCTTCGCCGCCAGACGATAGGCCTCGATGGTCAGACGGACGTCGCTGCTCTTCATGCTCAGAACAATATCCTCAAACCCGGCTTTTTCCAGCAGCCGGGCATGCCCCAGAGCGCTCTCCACCAGGCATTCCGCCGTCGGGCCGCCGTACTTGTCCAGCAGTTCCTTCTCCGCACTGCCGCTGTTCACGCCGATCCGGATCGGAATCCCATGCGCCTTCGCGCAGTCCGCCAGTTCCCGCACCTTAGCCTCGCCGCCGATATTGCCCGGATTAATCCGCAGCTTGGCGATCCCGTTTTCCGCCGCCCGGATCGCCAGCCGGTGATCGAAATGAATATCCGCCACCAACGGCACCGGACTTTCCGCGGCCAGCGTTTTCACCGCTTCCGCGCACGCCTCGTCATATACGCTGATCCGCACCAGATCGCAGCCTGCCGCGTGCAGATCCCGGATCTGGCGAAGCGTTTTTTCCGTATCCCGGGTATCCGTATTGGTCATACTCTGGACCAGCACCGGATGACCGCCCCCCAGAGGCAGTCCGCCAACGGTTACCGTTTTTGTCATGGCACCCTCCCAGCCTTATCGAAACAGCTTCAGAATATCCTTGTACGTAAAGAAAATCATGACCCCGAACAGAAAGACCATTCCGGCGGTATGAACCAGCGCTTCCTTCCGTGGGGAAACCGGTTTACCCCGGATCACCTCAATCAGGCCGAATACCAGCCGGCTTCCGTCCAGCCCCGGGATCGGCAGCAGATTCATCAGCCCCAGATTGATGGAAATCAGCACCAGCAGCTGCACAAACGCGCTGAATCCGCCGCTGGCCACCTCCGAGGAAACCAGGCTGACAATGCCCACCGGACCGGAGGTCTGATCCAGTCCTTCCCCGGTCGTCACCAGATTCTTCAGCGCCCGGAGAATCGCCCCGGCAGCATCCCAGCACATGGCCGCGCTTTCCGAGATGCCGCCCCAGAAGGTCACCGGCCGGTTCTCCGTCCGGTACATGCCTCCGATGATCACCCCGATCCGCATCTTTTTTTCCGCCTCGTCCCATACCGGCGACATGCTCATCTGCAGGGTTTCCTCTCCGCGGCGGACGGTTATGTTCAGCGGTGCGTCCCCTTCCTTCCAGGACGCCAGCGTTGTCGTCAGCGTTTCAACCGTGCCGTCCAGCATGCTGACCCCGTTGATTTCCGTAATCTGATCTCCGCTCTGAAGGCCGGCGCTGTAGGCGGGGCCCGCCGCCATGACCTCCGCGATATAGGGATCCACCCCCGTGGCGACGGTCACACCGCTGCACCAGAAAAAAGCCGCGGCCGCGACAAAGGCCAGCACGAAATTCATCATCGGACCCATCAGGATGACCAGCAGGCGCTTCCACACGTTCTGCTTCGGAAAGGCGCGGGGATCATCCCGGCTGTCCCCGCTCACGTCGTCCTCGCCGTAGAAGGCGCAGTAGCCCCCCAGCGGAAACGCCCTCACCGCAAACTGTGTTTCATATTTCCGGCTCTTCCAGCCCACCAGCTTCGGCCCAAAGCCCACCGCGAACTCCCGGACCTCAATCTTCATCAGGCGTGCGGCAAAGAAGTGCCCGAGCTCGTGCACAATCACCAGAATCGCCAGCAGCAGCAATGCCCAGATAATCGACATATTTCTCCTTATCCGATCCGGCGGGCCTGCCGGTCCGCCTCCCAGATCTCCTCTATACTATCCGCCCGCAGGCCGTCCAGCTTCTCCAGCGCCCGCTCCACCCGGCAGGCGATTTCTCCGAAGGGAATCTCCCTCCGCAGGAAAGCGGCCACGGCCGCCTCATTGGCTCCGTTGAACACGGTACAGGCCGCTCCGCCTGCCCGCAGGGCGCTCCGGGCCAGCCGGAGAGCCGGAAACTTCTCCTCGTCCGGCGCCTCAAAGGTCAGTTTTCCCAGCGTGAACCAGTCCGGCGCTTCCACGCCGGTTTCCAGCCGTTCGGGGTAGCTCATGGCATATCCGATCGGCACTCTCATATCCGGCTGCCCCAGCTGGGCCAGCACGGCTCCGTCCCGGAACACGATACCCGAGTGGACGATGCTCTCCGGATGCACCAGCACCTGAATCCGGTCCTCCGTCATGTCAAAAAGCCACCGGGCTTCCATGATCTCCAGCCCCTTGTTGAACATGCTGGCGGAATCAATGGTTATCTTGGCTCCCATATTCCAGTTGGGATGCTTCAGCGCCTGTTCCGGCGTCGCCTGCCGGATTCTTTCCCGGTCCCAGGTCCGGAAAGGGCCGCCGGAGGCGGTCAGCAGGATCCGTTCCGCCGGATTGGGACCGGCAGCCTGCAGGCACTGAAAAATGGCGCTGTGTTCACTGTCCACCGGCAGCAGCGGCTTCCCTTTCTTCCGGGCCAGATCCGTAACCAGATGGCCTCCGGTCACCAGCGCTTCCTTATTGGCCAGCAGAACCTGCCGGCCCGCTTCCAGAGCATCCATCACGCCGGAAAGCCCTGCGATCCCCACAATGCTGACCAGTACCATATCCGCCGGAACTTCCGCCGCGGCCGCCCGGAGGGCTTCCGCCCCGCCGACAAAGCGGCAGAAGGACAGATCCGCCGGAATCTCCGACGCACGGATCCCTTCCGTCAGTCCCGCCATCTGCGGCCGGAATTCCCGGACCTGTTCGAAGAGAAGCTCCTTGCTGGCCCGGGCCGTCAGCGCCGTCACCCGGTAGCGGTCCGGATGCCTGCGGCACAGATCCAGGGCCTGCTGCCCGATGGATCCGGTTGAGCCCAGAATGGATATTGTTTTCATGCGCCCGCCTCCGTCAGATCACAAACAGCCGGTAGCAGTACATCAGCACCGCCATGAACAGAACGCTGTCCAGCCGGTCCAGCATCCCGCCGTGCCCCGGAAACAGATTGGAGAAATCCTTGATCCCGCTGTGCCGTTTGACCAGGGAAGCAAACAGATCTCCGATCTGCCCGACCGCGCCGCCGAACAGGCCCAGAAGCAGGTATTCCCACCAGCGCGGCAGCTTCGCCAGCGTCGCCGCGTTGCAGGTAATCGCCGCGATTCCGCAGACAATCATGGCCGCAAATACGCTGCCGGCCAGGCCTCCCAGGCTGCCGGCCACCGTTTTCTTCGGGCTCACCGCCGGGCAGAGCTTCGGTCCGCCGACCGCGCTCCCCACAAACAGCGCAACCGTATCGCCCAGCAGCGGTACCGCGTATGTCAGGGAAATCAGCACCACTTCCACCGCCTTCTGACCGACCAGAGCCAGCGCCACCAGGCTCAGCCCCGGAAGCGCTACCGTCAGAAGCGGCAGCGCGCTCAGGCTCAGATCCGTCAGCTCCGGCTGCGGCCGGAACAGGATCTGAACAATCATGGCCACCAGCGCGCCCGCCAGCAGGGGGATAATCACCTTCACCCCCAGGAAATGGGTCATCGGCAGCGAAACGGCCAGCGCCAGCCAGGTCGGCCAGCTGACCACCCGATGGCCGGCCTGAGCCAGCGCGTGATATTCCTCCCATACCGCAAACCCGGTACAGATCAGCGTCGCGATCGCCATGCACCAGTCCGGCAGCCACAGCATCACCGCCAGCAGTAAAATCAGCAGCGCGCCTGTGATGATCCTCTGTTTCATTTCTTTTCCGCAGTCCTTTCCTTACTGAAAAAACAATCCGTTCGCCATGATTCGTGCGCTTTTCATTCGCCCGTGCCGCATCCGCCCGTTAACGCCCGCCGAATCTTCTCTGACGGTGCGTGAATTCTTCCAGGGCCCGGTCGTAATCCGCCACGGTAAAATCCGGCCAGAGCACTTCGGGAAATTCAAACTCCGCGTAAGCGCACTGGTACAGCAGGAAATTGCTCAGCCGCTGTTCCCCGCTGGTGCGGATCAGCAGATCCACGTCCGGCTGACCGCCGGTATACAGCCGGGCCGCCAGCGCTTCCTCCGTAATCTCTTCCGCGCCGAGACGGCCGTTCTTCACGTCCTCCGCCAGCAGCCGCGCCGCGCGAACCAGCTCCGCCCGTCCGCCGTAGTTGACGGCAATATTGAGGCGCAGCCCGGTATTATCCGCCGTCCGCCGCTCCGCTTCCTCCAGGGTCTCCCGCTGCTTCTGCGGCAGCCGGCTCTTCTCCCCCAGAATCAGGATCCGCACATTGCGCTCATCCAGCTCGTCAATCTCCGAAGCGAAAAAATCCAGAATCAGCTGCATCAGGGCCCCGACTTCCTCCTCCGACCGGTTCCAGTTTTCCGTGGAGAAAGCGTACAGGCTCAGGGCCCCGATTCCCAGATCATCCGTATGCCGGATAATCTCCCTCAGGGTCTCCGTCCCCTGCCGGTGCCCCCGGGAAACGCTGAGCTTATGCTTCTTTGCCCAGCGGCCGAGCCCGTCCATAATCACCGCCACATGCTTCGGCAGCTGCTCCGGTAACAGGGTTCCCGTCTTCTTTTCCATGCTTCCGTCCCTTCCCCGCGGCGCGGCGGTGGTTTTATACGGCGAAACCCGCCGGTTGGCGGGTTTTGCGTGCGCGGCCTGTGCCGTCAGACTTCCATGATCTCTTTTTCCTTCCGGGCGTAGACGGCTTCCACGTCCTTAATCCCGTTATCGGTGATTTTCTGCAGCTTTTCCTCCGCGTCCCGCTGATCATCTTCCGTGATCTCGCTGTTCTTCTTCATCTTTTTCAGCTGCTCCATCGCGTCCCGCCGGATGGCTCTCACCGCAACCTTCGCTTCCTCCGCTCCTTTGCTGGCCACCTTGGTCAGATCCTTCCGGCGCTCCTCGTTCAGCTCCGGAAACACCAGGCGGATAATCTTCCCGTCGTTGGAAGGATTCAGCCCCAGATCACTCTTCTGGATGGCTTTTTCCACCTGGGGAATCATCTTGGCTTCCCAGGGGGCGATGATCAGCATCCGGGGTTCCGGCGAGGAAATGTTCCCGATCTGATTGAGGGGAGTGGGCGTTCCGTAATAATCCACGGTGATCCGGTCCAGCAGCTGGGGATTCGCCCGGCCGGCCCGGAGGCCCTGCATGTCCCGCTCATACACAGCGCAGGTCTTTTTCATCTTTTCCTTCGCGGTATTCAGTACTTGATCCAGCATGACGATCCCTCCGTATTCTCTCTCCCGCTGATCCCCAGGATCCTCGGTCATTCTTTCATGATGAATCATTATACCGTTTTTTTCTCCCGCTGACAACTGCCTTTTTCTCCGCGCCGCCCGCCGGGGGAGGGTGCCTCTCCCGCCGGGGAGCATGCTGTTTTCATTGACAGGCTTTCGGAAAATCTGCTATCCTGTGCTCTGTGACTGTGAACTTTTTCCCCCGGAAGGAGACTGCCCGTGCTGAATTTCCGAAAGCTCCGGCCCCGGCCGCTGATCGTCCATCTGATCGTTACGCTGATCTATCCCGTTTTCCGTGCCCTCACGGCGGAGAAAAAAGGGCTTCTGGTCTTTACGGACGCGCTGACGGTCATCGGTCTGGTCATGATCATCGGCGGGATTATCTACGCCCTTTTTCTGCACGGGGACTTTGATATCAGCGGCTTTCTGCTGAAGCGGGGCGTGCAGAAGGAGCCCACTCAGACTTACCGCGCCTACCTTTACGAGGTCTATGAAAAAAGAGAGAGCGCTTTTAACTACCCTCTCTTTGTCGGTCTTCTCTACGTGGTTATTTCAATTCTTCTTGCGAATCTTTTTTAGCCCGGATCGCTTCCAGGGCCTCAATCCGCTTTTCATAACCTTCCAGCTCGGCATCCGTGGCCAGGATGAAATGTCCCGGCCGAAGCTCCCGCATGCTGCGGGGAGCCCCGGACTGATCCAGCACGGACGGATCATATACGATATGCTTCCGGGTTCTTTCCACAACGGGATCCGGCATGGGCACCGTTGAAAGCAGCGACACCGTATAGGGATGAACCGGATACTTAAACAGCGTTTCCGATTCGGCAATCTCCACGATCTCGCCCAGATGAATGACCGCGATCCGGTCCGCGATGAAGCGAACCACCGACAGATCGTGGGCGATGAACAGATAGGTCAGATTCCTTTCCGCCTTCAGCTTGTTCATCAGGTTCAGCACCTGGGCCCGGATGGATACGTCCAGAGCGGAAATCGGTTCGTCCGCCACGATGAACTTCGGATTCATGATCATCGCCCGGGCAATGCCGACCCGCTGGCGCTGTCCGCCCGAAAACTCGTGGGGATACCGGGATTTATGCTCCGGCAGAAGGCCTACATCCTGCAGCGCCTTATCAACCTTCGCGATCCTGTCCTTTTCATCCTGGTAAAGGTGAAAATTATAGAGGCCTTCCGACACGCAGTACTCAATCGTGGCCCGTTCATTCAGGGAAGCGGCGGGATCCTGGAAAATCATCTGGATATTCCGGATGACATTCCGGTCCTCCTCCCTGCTGATCTTTCCGGAAATCCGCTTTCCCTCAAACAGGATTTCTCCCGCGCTGCAGGGGTTGATCCGCATGATCGCCCGGCCCAGCGTCGTCTTGCCGGATCCGGATTCTCCCACCAGGGCAAAGGTTTCACCCCGGTAGATATCAAAGTTGGCATCCTTTACGGCTGTCAGCTTCTTTTTGCGTCCGGTGGAAAAGGTGATATCCACGTGCCGGACCGACAGGATGCGCAAGCTTCAGAAGCATCCTGAAAAAGTACGGAAGTTGTTTGACCATAAAAACCTGAAGTACATTCAGCAGTGTGAGTGCTGAATTCTATGTTGAGATTTAGTGGCCGGAGTAATATTGCTCCGCTCCGGAAAAGTCAAGCCCCGGATTGGCACGGATTTTCGCCGCGCCTCAGTTGTCCGCCAGACTGTAACCGTTTTTCATCTTTTCACTGGCCGTCTGCAGGACATTGTTCAGCGCGGTTTCCGTCTCTTCCTTCGCCATCGCGCTCAGCTTTTCGTTCGCCTCCTCCGCCAGACGGAGGTCTCCGGTTTCGGCGATCTTCCGGTCATATTCCAGGATCAGCTGTCTGCCCCGGAAGGCCACGGCCTCCTGATACCGGTCGATCTGCTGAACGGCCGCGGGAAAATGCGGATCCGCCAGCGCGCCGATCATCCGGCTGGCCCAGTAGAAATTCTCCGTGGATACCTTCAGGGTCACCCGGCTCAGGTAAGCCGGCATTTTCGGCACATTGGGATAAACCTGCAGCATGGCGGAGAAGGTCGTGGATCCAAAGCAGATCCATTCCACGCCCCGGATCTTTTCCGGCGCGTAGGGCCGGATCTGACAGATCGAGGTAACGCCCGTCCGGTTGATCCCGATGGAACGGTATTTTCCCCGTTCCCCGGTATTCTGCGCCGTGTAGGGATTATAGGGCGTCCCCTGATAATGGCCGGAAAGCAGATATTTCACATCCTCCGCCGTCACCTTTCTCTCCGGCC
>JAGCBO010000099.1 GCA_017652125.1 Clostridia bacterium
CGCTATTTTTCCGAGCATTTCAGCACGAATACGGAGAATGCGCGAAGGGCGTTCTGGCAAAGCAGAAAATCCTCAGCACGGGATTTGGAACCGGAATTCCGGGATGCGGCCCCGAAGAGCGCGCCTCCGGAGGATGCGGCGTCCGCACATTTCAGCTGGACGGCCCTGGAAGACGCGGCGCCCGCACCGTCCGACTGGGAGATGACGGAGGACATCCGGGAAGCGCCGAGACCGAAATCGGCCTCCCGAAGCCCGCTGCAGGATCTGAAAAAGCTGATCCGACAGACCGATGAGGGATTTTCCCAGGCCCTGCTCCGGATGATCGATGAGCGGGGCATGACGGACGCGCAATGCTATAAAAAGGCGAATGTGGACCGCAGGCTTTTCAGCAAGATCCGCTCCGATCCGGAATACCGGCCCAGCAAGCCGACGGTATTCGCCTTTGTCATGGCGCTGGAACTGAGCCTGCCGGAAGCGAAGGAAATCCTGCGGAAAGCGGGATTTGCGCTCACCCGCAGCAGCCGGATGGATCTGGTGATCGAATACTGTATCAGCCACAGGATCTATGACGTGCTGGAGATCAACGAAGTGCTGTATGAGCTGGATCTGCCCCTGCTGGGCAACAGCGGTAATGTCGCCTGACAGGGGACCTGTGAACGCCTGTTTTCCGGTATTCTGAGCATGACGGAAGCGGAAAGGCTTCTGAATCAGAAGAACGGGAGGCAGGCTTTTTTATGAAAAAGAATTTAACGGAAATGGTGTTTATTCTGGACCGGAGCGGATCCATGCACGGGCTGGAGGAGGATACCATCGGCGGCTTTAACAGCATGATTGAGCGCCAGAAGCAGGAAGAGGGGGAAGCGCTGGTGTCGGCCGTGCTCTTCGCCGATGAAAGCGCGGTGCTTTACGACCGGGTGGATCTTCAGAAGGTGGAGCCCATGACCGCGGCACAGTACCGCGTAGGCGGAAGTACCGCGCTGATTGATGCCATCGGCCAGGCGATTCACCATATCGGCAACGTGCATAAGTATGCCCGGGAAGAGGACCGGCCGGAGCATACCATTTTCATCATCACCACCGACGGCATGGAAAACGCCAGCCACAGATACAGCAGCGACGAAGTGAAAAAGATGGTGGAACGTCAGAAAAAGCGGCACGGTTGGGAGTTCCTTTTCCTGGGGGCGAATATTGACGCCGTGGAGAGCGCGCGGCGGATCGGGATCGGGGCGAACCGGGCGGTCCGCTATCATAACGACCCCCGGGGCATTGCCCTGAATTACGAAGCCGTCAGCCGCACCGTGCGCTGCATGCGGTCCAGCGAACCGATCATGGACGGCTGGAAGGATGAAATCGAAGAGGATTTCCGGTCCAGAAAAGCACAGCGCTGAACGGGAAGAGGCGGCCTGCCAACGGCAGGCCGCCTCTTTCGGCGATGCGCCCGGGGGAGCGGGGTTCTAACGGCTCAGCTGGGAGAGAACCAGCCGGGCGATCCGGACGGCTCCGGTCAGGCTCAGGTGGCTGTTGTCCTCCAGCCCATCCGGATAGTTGGGATGGCCGATGGGCACATGGCAGTAGATTTCCCGGGAACCCTCAGGCCCCGCCTGCTCCACGAGGGAAGCCGTCGCCTGCTCCAGGTCGATCAGCGGAATGCCGCGTTCCTTCGCCAGCCTGCGGACGGCATCCGGATAAGGCCCATGCGTGGGAACCAGACAGCCGGATTCATCAAACAGGCGCCGGACCACCGGAGTGAGCAGAACCGGAGAAGCGCCGTGGGCCAGCGCGGTATCGATAAAACAGTTCAGATTCTGCGGGAAGGAGCTGTCGGGAGCCGTATAGCGGGAGGGATCCTCCTGCTTTTCGTCGTTATGGGCGAAGCCGATCAGCACCCGGTCGCCCTCGCGAAGGCAGAGCGCGATGCGCTCCAGGCGGCCTTCATCCATGAAGCTCCTGGTGGAGCGGCCGCAGACGGCTTCGTTCGCGATATACACGTTTTCGGGAATAAAGGGGCGGAGCACCTGGCCCCAGCCGGTCATCGGAGCGCTTTCCTGGGGATAATCCGCCATAATGGAATCCCCGCAGAGGAACCAGGTCGGGATCCGCCGGTCCGGCTGCCAGCCGTCGGCGCCGCCCAGCACCTGGGGCAGGGTGATCAGGAGCGCCTCCTCGTCCGTCAGGCGCTTCTGGGAAGGATGGCGCGTGCTCTGATCCGCCCGGGCTCCGGTGGTATGCCATTCGGCATAGCGGTCCGTGACCACCCGGTCCGCGTCCCAGTCGCAGAAGCCCTCGGGCGCAACATGTTCATCCATCTCACATTCGAGGAAAACAGTGCGGGCAAAGCGCCTCCAGGGCCGGCCCAGAAAGCCTTCCCCCGGCTGACACGCCCCGGTCAGGCGGCACCGATGGAAGACAAAGCCAAAGGGCTGGGCCCGGTTGGTGTTGGCGGCGGTATAGAATCCGCCCCGTTCGTTCATAAACAGGGTGCAGCGCTCAAACCAGCAGCGGTAGGAGCCGAAAATGAAATCCACATCGCCCTGAATAAAGCAGTCTTCAAAATACTGGCGGCTGAAGGTCAGCGGGCCGCCCTCGACGCGGATGGATTCTTCGGCGCGGCCCTGGCGGGGAAGGATCTCCTCGAGGGTGTTCGGCAGGCGGACCGGACCGCAGAAAAGCGTATCCTGGTGGGCAATGAAGCTGCAGCCGCGCCAGACGCCCCGGTCTCCGGCGGCATAAACCGCCACCGCCTGGCCGACCTCCCGGCCGTCGCCCGCGTCGTTGCGGACCGTCAGGTTTTCCACCTCAATATTATGCCCGGTGGTGGTGAGCGTCGCGGAGAGGAAGGTTCCCTTGACGGTTCCGTCCTCATACTGATCCTGGGCGCAGCCGTTCCAGGTGATCACGGTGCGGTCCCGGTCCTCTCCGAGAAGACGGACGTGATCCCGGTGAATGACGACCTTTTCCCGGTATTCACCGGAGCGAAGGAGAATGATGGACGGGCTGGCGCCGGCAGCCTCCGGCAGAGCATCAACAGCGGCCTGCAGGGAAGTGAAGTCCCCGGTTCCGTCCTTTGCGACAACAATGATCATGGCAGCGTCCTTTCCCGGCCTCCCTCGGAGGCGAATTGATTCCGAACGGATCTATTGTACAATGGATCCGGCTGCTTGACAATCCGGTTCACGGTTGAATAATTTTCGA
>JAGCBO010000100.1 GCA_017652125.1 Clostridia bacterium
AGCTGACCATCAGGAACTCTCCCGCGGGTGTTTCCGCGAAGGGCGTATCCGCCCGGGGAAAGCCGGTGGAGCACAGGAGCGTAGTGAACAGCTTTCCCTCCCGGAAGACATACAGACGCTGCTGCAGCTTGTCGATCACCAGGCCGTAGGTCTGGTCGACCTGCTTTTCCTCCAGGAGGCTCGTCTTCACATAGCCCTGAAAGGGGAGCGCCCAGACCCTGACGGTGGAGCCTTCCTCACAGCTGGAATAAGCCTCCACCAGCGACCATTCCTCCCCGCGCTCCAGCACGTGCACGCACTGGCTGGCGCAGGTGATCACGCCGGTATACTGCTCGCAGGCGGCCGACGGCTCCTTCCGGACCCGGATCTGCTCCCGCTGGGCGCCCTTCAGCACGGTGACCGGCTGCGTCAGCACCCGCCAGACGGCTTCCTCGTCCATACAGCCCATCTTCAGATTCCAGAAGCAGTCCGCGTGACCGCAGCTGTGCCCGTTGATTTCATTGGGGGTAAAATACTCCACATCCGTCGCCAGCAGGGTCTCTCCCGGCTCCGGCAGGTCAATTTCCTCCACGATTTCCGTCACGGAAAAATCCTCCGCCAGGCAGGGAGCGGACACGAGCAGACTCAAAGCCGCCAGCAGCGCCAGTCCCTTCCTCACAGAGGATCCCTCCTTCAGATTCAAATGGATCAGACGGAATTATTTCATGCTTTGCGTTTTGGCCCAGCCGGCATCAATCGTCTCCTGATGACTGGTGGCATACTGGCCGATCTTCTGTACCTGCTCCTGCGTCCGCGGGAAGTGGAGACAGCTGTGTCCGGCAAAATTGTTATCCGTAATATGCTGGGTGCCGTGGGGCGTCGAATGGGTGGAGGCCATATACACGCTGCCGTTGGAGAAAACCACCCAGACCGGCTTCGGATTCCAGGTATTCCCGCCGAAAATCCGCAGCATCTTCGCCGTATCCGACGCGGTCAGCGGTTCATAATCCGCATGAGCGCCCACGGAGAAGATATGCACCTGGTAGGAAATCCCGCTGCCATAGTCATAAACCGTCGCGTAGGGATAGCTCTTCGCCACATCCTTCACGGAGGTATACCAGTTCTCATAGCGCACCTGGGAAGCGGAAGGCCTTACGCCGGACAGCGCCGAAGCGGAGGCCGCGGAGGCAGGCGCCGGCGTCGCGCTCGGAGCGGCGGTGCTGCCGGCCGCTTTACCGTTCTTCAGAGCTTCCATGGTCTTGCTGCCGGCCACGCCGTCCGCCTTCAGGGCGTTGGCCCTCTGGAAGGCGAGCACCGCCTTGTAGGTATCGGCGCCGTAAACCCCGTCCGCCTTGCCTTTCAGATAGCCCAGCTGGATCAGGCGGTTCTGCAGCGCCTTGACCGCGGAACCGGTGGAACCCCGCTTCAGGGTTTCGTCCTGCGCGGCGGTTTCCTTCTTCGCCGCGGCGCCGGCGGCTTTCGCCGTGCCGCTGAACAGCTTTTTCTGGGTCTCCTCGCCGGCGGCGCCGTCGGCGGTCAGCCCGTTATTCCTCTGGAAGGCTTTGACAGCCTCCACGGTCTTTTCTCCATAGGTGCCGTCCGCCTTACCGGTCAGATAGCCCAGCTCGATAAGCATCTCCTGCAGCTGGGTCACGTTATCCCCCGTGTCGCCCTGGCGCATGGTGACCCAGAAGGAGGATCCGCTCCCCTCTTCCGGGGGCGCCGGCGTCTCTGACACCGCGGGGGTCGGAGTCGTTCCCTTCGGCAGGGCGCTGTCGCTGAAGAGCACCTGATAGGTTCCCTTGCCGGCCACGCCGTCCGCCTCCAGGCCGTTGGCCGCCTGGAACTGCTTCAGCGCCGCCTCGCTCAGGGCGCCGAACTTGCCGTCCACCCGGTTGCGGAAATAGCCCAGCTCCTTCAGCCTGGCCTGAACGGTTTTCGCGTCCTCTCCCTCGCTCCCCTTCTTCACGGTAGTGGTGGGAATCTTATACTCCTTCTTCGGGGTGGGGGTCGGCGTCGGCTTCGGGGTCGCGGTGGCGTCCGCCCGGATCGCCGTATCGGAATAGATCGCCTGCTGCGTTTCCGCATAGGCCACGCCGTCCTTCTTGCTCAGGCCGTTCTTCTTCTGGAAATTCAGCACCGCCACCTTGGTGGCGCCGTCATAGGTACCGCTGGGCGTCACCACATAGCCCAGCTCGTTCAGCCGCTCCTGCAGCTTTTTCACATTGGCCCCGGTATTCCCCAGCTTCATGGTCACCCATTTGACCGGGCTCAGGGTATTAATCTTCACCGCGGCGCCCTTCGCGTTCTTCGGCTTGCCGGAATACAGGAAGGCCTGGAGGTTCGCGTCCACCACGCCCGTGGCGGGATAATCGTTCTTCTTCTGGAAGGCGATGACCGCCTTCTCCGTCCCTGCTCCGAATTTCCCGTCCGGCTCGCCGGAAAGGAAGCCCAGCTCGATCAGGGCGCTCTGCAGCGCTTCCACCTGCTCGCCGGAGGAACCCTTCTGCAGGACCTGGTAGCTGCCCGCGTCCTCCTCCGGACTCAGGGTCGGCACAGGGGTCGGCGTCGCGGTCGCCCGGGTTTTGACCACCTTCTTGACCGTGATATAATCGGTCTTCACATAGCCGGACTTTTTCCCGTATTCCACCGCGGCCCAGGATCCGCTGACGCCGGTCACCGTGATCTCCGCTCCCCTCGGAATCGTACGGATCAGCTCGCTGCGCACGGAACGGGCGGCCCGGAGGTTCACCTTATCCGTGGTCACCGTGGTATAGGGGTAGCCGCTCACCGTCTCCACTTCATCGGGAGAAGGGGTGACAATGACGCTTTTATCCGTGTTCACATACTGCTTCTGCACATAGCCGTCGCGGTTCCGGGCCCGGACATGATACCAGGCGCCCGTTTCCCCCAGCACCTGGACGGATTCCCCCTTTTCCAGGGTTTCCAGCACCGTCGCCCCGGCGGACGCGCTGCGCCGCATACGCACCGAATCCGTGGTCACGGTGGTAAAGGGGTAGCTCAGCGCCGCCGCGGCCACCGCGCAGACCAGGGTAAGGGCCGCCGCGATCACCAGCAGGCGGCGAAAACGGATTTTCAATCCTGACATATCGATCCCTCCGGCTCCGGTTTTCCGCACAGGGCAGAAAAAACCCGTCAGCATATTGATACACACAATCATTTTACAGGACGTGCATCCATATGTCAACGGGATTTTCATGATTTTGTAATATTTATTTCAGGCTTTATTCATATTTTCAGCCTTTTTCCCATTTCTCCGGTCCTTCCGGACAGGATCGCCCGCGCCGGGCCGCCCGGAGCTCCACATAGCAGCCGCAGGCGGTGCAGGTGCCGCGGTTCAGACGGCCGCAGGCCCGGCAGACATCCAGCCGGCGCTGACGCACCGCCTCCGGCACGCGCTCCTCCGGGGAGAGCTGGGCCAGGCGTTCCCGCAGGATTTCCGCCAGGGCTTTTTCGTCCGGCAGCTCCGACAGCAGGCAGCGGACGCAGGGAACGGCGGACGCCGTCACAGCTTCAGTTCGGCGACCGAGCAGGGAGGCAGCTTCGCCTTCAGCCGTCCGTCCCGTACCGTGAAGTCCGTATAGGGCTGCACGGCGAGCGGCGCATGGCCGAAATCATTCCAGGCATCCATCGGTCCGGTCAGGATCCGGCCGGAAGCCTGCTGAACCGCCTCGTCCCGCAGGGAGATCTCCACCTCCCGGGCCTTCTCCGGATCCAGATTGCTCAGGGTCAGGGTGATCCGGCCCTCCTTTTCGCTGGCGCTGGCGGAAATCGCGGCGACGCCGTACTTCTCCGTACCGATGCGCTCCGACTGAATATAGCAGTCCAGCTGCCGGGCGTCCATATGATCCTGATACAGATCGAAAACGTGATAGGTCGGCGTCAGCACCATCTGATCCCCTTCGGTGAGGATGATGGCCTGCAGCACGTTCACCGTCTGGGCGATATTCGCCATATAAAGCCGGTCGCAGCAGCGGGCAAACAGGTCGAAATGAACCGCCGCCACCATGGCGTCCCGCATGGTATTCTGCTGATACAGGAACCCGGGATTGGTGTCCGGCTCCACCTGGAACCAGGTGCCCCATTCATCCATGATCAGTCCGATCCGCTTTTCCGGATCGTACCGGTCCATCACCGCGGCGTGCAGACGGATTTTCCGTTCCATATCCGCCGACAGGGCGAGGGTCTCGAAATAATCCTCCCGGGTGAATTCCGTCGCCCGGTTCTTGTGATCCCATCCGCCGGGAATCGTATAGCTGTGCAGGCTCAGGCCATCCATGCAGAAGGCGGCGTTTTTCATCAGCACTTCCGTCCAGGCCACGTCGGCGTCGCTGGGGCCGCAGGCGATTTTATACAGCCGGTGCTTTCCGTAGGTGCGGCAGAAGCACTGATAGCGGCGGTAGGTGTCGGCATAGTACTCCGGCCGCATATTGCCGCCGCAGCCCCAGCTCTCGTTTCCCACGCCCCAGAAGCGGACGCCCCAGGCATCCTGCCGGCCGTTGGCCCGGCGCTCCCGCACCACGGTGGAATCCCCGTCGCTGTTCAGATACTCCACCCATTCGCTCATTTCCTGAACGGTACCGCTGCCCACGTTGCCGGTAATATAGGGCTCGCAGCCCACCTGGCGGCAGAGCTCGAGAAACTCGTGGGTGCCGAAGGAGTTATCCTCCACCACGCCGCCCCAGTTCGTGTTCACCATACGCTTGCGGGCTTCCTTCGGGCCGATGCCGTCCCGCCAGTGATACTCGTCCGCAAAGCAGCCGCCGGGCCAGCGCAGCACCGGCACCCGGATGTTCTTCATGGCCTGCACCACATCCCGGCGCATGCCCTGATCGTTGGGAATCGGGCTGTCCTCTCCCACGAAAATGCCGCCGTAAATACAGCGTCCCAGATGCTCCGCGAAATGACCGAAAATATACCGGGAAATCGTTCCCACCGAACGGGAGCGATCAATCGAAATGCTATCCATGCTTCTGTTCTCCCTTCATTCGCCGCAGCGCCTCCAGAGCCGCCGCCTGCTCCGCCTGTTTTTTGGTTCTGCCCTCTCCCCGGCCCAGTTCCCGGCCATGGGCGCAGACCGCCGCTTCAAACATCGGCGCGTGCTCCGGCCCCCGCTGACCCAGGATCTGATACACCGGCGCCTCGCTTCCGTCCTTCTGAATTTCTTCCTGCAAAAGGCCCTTGGCGTCCTGCAGCGGGCGGGAAACCTCCTCCGGCTTCGGCCAGCACCGGTTCACCACGTCCCGGGCCGCCTCCAGGCCGCCGTCCAGGCAGACCGCGGCCAGCACCGCCTCCATCGCGTCGCACAGCACGCTGGGCTTGGTCCGGCCGCCGGTCTGCTCCTCGCCGCGGTCCATGATCAGGGCTTCGCCGATGCCCAGCTTCGCCGCCACCTGGCTCAGCGCCGCCTCGCACACCAGCAGCGCCCGGCGGTGCGTCAGGGCGCCCTCACGCTCCTCCGGATGCTCCCGGTACAGGCGGTCGCTCATGATATACTGCAGCACCGCGTCCCCCAGAAACTCGAGCCGCTGATTGTCCTCCCGGCCCATGGATGGGTGCGTTAAAGCGCGGCGAAGCAGGGCTTCGTCGCGAAAAGTATATCCCAGGGCCTCCATCAGCTGATTCCGCATGTTCCGCCGGATCAGCCCTTCACCGCGGCAATGTAGTTCACGACATCGCCCACGGTCTTCATCTTCATGATCTGGTCATCCTCCACCGTGATGCCGAACTGATCCTCCAGATCCATGATCATCACCATGATATTGGCGGAGTCCGCCTTCAGATCCTCAATCAGCCGGGTTTCGGGAGTAATGGCGGCCGGATCAGCCTTCAGCTGGGCGGCGATCATGTCGCGTACGGTTTCAAAATTCATGGGGAATCCTCCTTTTGTGTGTTGTTTCTCTATGATACAGCCGGACAGGCCGGCGATATCCTCCGGATCAGGCTTCCCGGGCTTCCGCGATTTTCCGGACGCCCTCCTCAATGATCTGAACCACGTGGCCGTCGATCATCTTCACGCACTGGGTAATGGCATTGCAGAAGGCATAGTCATTGCTGGAGCCGTGGGCCTTAACCACCGCGCCCTGAACGCCCAGCAGCGGCGCGCCGCCCACCTCGTCGGGATCCAGCGTCTTTTTAACCTGCTTAAAGGAAGGCTTCGCCAGCAGCCCGGCGATTTTTCCCCGGGTATCCGACAGGAGCGCCTGTTTGATGACTCCCAGCAGCGCCTTGGCCAGCCCTTCCGTATATTTCAGGATCAGGTTGCCGCTGAAACCATCCGTCACGATGACGTCCGCCGCGTCCAGGGGGATATCCCGGGCTTCCACATTGCCCACGAAATGATACGGGGCTTTTTCCATCAGGGGGTAGGTTTCCTTCACGAGGGCGTTTCCCTTTTCCGCTTCGGCGCCGATATTGGCCAGACCGACGCGGGGATTTTTCAGGCCCCAGACGCCCTTCATATACGCGTCGCCCATGACGCCGAACTGCACGAGGTATTCCGGCTTGCAATCCACGTTTGCTCCGCAGTCGATCAGGAGGAAACGACCCCGTCCGGTACTGATCACCGGGGCCAGCGCCGGCCGCTCCACTCCGGGAATGCGGCCCAGCCGGAACATGCCTCCCGCCAGGGTGGCGCCGGTGGAGCCGGCGGAAACGAAGCCGTCCGCCTCCCCGCTTCGCACCTTCAGCATGCCCTGGACGGTCGCGCTGGACACCTTTTTGCGAACGCCCATCACCGGGCTTTCATGGTTGGTGATTACCTCCGGGGCTTCCTCCAGGGTCAGCCGGGCGGACACATCGCCGTAATCTCCGAGGAAGGGTTTGACTTCCTCCAGCCGCCCCGCCAGAATGATTTCCAGCTCCGGATTCTGACGCAGCGCTCTCAGGGCGCCTTTCACGGGCGCCTCCGGCGCCAGATCCCCGCCCATGGCATCCACATAGATTTTCATTCGTCCTTCCTCCCGCGCGCCTGTCCGGCTTAATACGCCTTTGCAAAATACATGACCTGATCCGCCTTTTTGCCGCAGCAGACGCAGCGGTCCGAGAAGCGGTGCGCAGCCTGGTCAAAGGGCATATTGCGGGAGGAGGCGTTGAACTTCTCCTTGATCGTATCCTCGCAGGCCCGGTCCCCGCACCACATGGCTTTGGCAAAGCCCTGGTTCACGGCGGATTCCAGCTCATCCATGCTGTTCACCGTCACGGTACGCGCATCCCGGAAAGCCTTCGCCTGGTCGAAGAGGGTGTGCTGAATTTCCTCCAGGAGGGCGCCCAGCTTTTCGCTGATTTCGCCGAGGGGAAGGGTGAACTTTTCCAGCGTATCCCGGCGGAACACGGTGACGACGCCGTTTTCCAGATCCCGGGGACCCACTTCCAGCCGCACCGGGACGCCTTTCAGCTCCCAGTCGTTGAACTTGAAGCCGGGGGACACGGTATCCCGGTCGTCCAGCTTCACCCGGAAGCCGGCCTTCTTCAGGGTATCCCGCAGCTCCGTGCAGGCTTCCAGGACGCCGCCCTTATGCGCCGCGATCGGCAGAATCACTGCCTGGATCGGGGCCACCTTCGGGGGGAGGCGCAGGCCGCGCTCATCCCCGTGGGTCATGATCAGCGCGCCGATCAGCCGGGTGCTGATGCCCCAGCTGGTCTCGTGAACATATTCCAGCTTGCCTTCCTTACTTTGGTACCGGATATCGAAGGCTTCGGCGAAATTGGTGCCGAAGTTGTGGGAGGTGCCCGCCTGGAGGGCCTTTCCGTCCTGCATCATGGCTTCCATGGAATAGGTGGCCCGGGCGCCGGCAAACTTTTCCTTATCGCTTTTGCGGCCCACGTAGACGGGGATGGCCAGGACGTCCTCCGCCACCTGGCGGTAAACCTCCAGCATGCGGAGGGTTTCCTCCTCCGCCTCCTCCGCGGTGGCGTGGATGGTATGCCCCTCCTGCCAGAGGAACTCGCTCGTGCGGAGGAAGGGGCGGGTCGCCTTTTCCCAGCGCATGACGGAGCACCACTGATTATACATCATGGGGAGATCGCGCCAGGTTTGCACCCACTTCGAATACATGGCGCAGAAAATGGTTTCGCTGGTGGGGCGGACTGCCAGGCGCTCCTGGAGCGCCTCCTGCCCTCCCTGGGTCACCCAGGCAACCTCGGGCGCGAAGCCTTCCACATGCTCCGACTCCTTCAGGAGGAGGCTTTCCGGGATCAGCATCGGAAAATAAACGTTTTCCGCGCCGGTTTCCTTGAAGCGGGTGTCCGTTTCCGCCTGGATCCGCTCCCAGATGGCGTAGCCATAGGGCCGGATTACCATGCAGCCCCGGACCGGGGCGTAATCGCAGAGCTCCGTCTGTTTGATTACATCCGTGTACCACTGGGAGAAATCCTCGCTGCGGGGGGTGATGTGGGTTACAAATTCCTGATTCTGATTCTTAGCCATGCGTATCCTCCGAATGCTCAGCCCCGCGGGAGCCGCGGGACGTTTTTATTTCTGGGGTAGGGAGAGGGAATACATGGATTCGCCGGACGCCAGGAGCATCCGTCCGTCCGCCGTGATTCCCAGATAGGCGGTCACCTTTTTTCCCTCCGGAAGGGGGAGGGGGTAACCGAAAAACTTCTGGCTGTTCATATCCGCCCGGTAGATAAAATCTCCGGCCACCGCGTAGATATTGCCCTGGTACATGCCGGCGCCGACACAGGAAGCCGGGAGGGTATAGCGCTTATCGCCGGAGCCTTCCAGCACCCGCAGCTCCGAGATCACCTGGGCGCTGGAAGTCTGGGAGGTCGGGGCCATCAGCATGCGCGCGTTTCCCCGCTCCGGGATTTCCGCGTCGATCAGCTTCCAGCCGTAAACCAGCATGGTGGCGTTGGTATCCTGCACGCATTTATAGTCATAGGAGTACACCTGACGGGTGGTGAACACCCGGAGGCGGCCGCTTTCGTAAATCACCCGGTAAGTCAGGGCTTCGCCGAGATTGACCTCTCCGGTATTCATTTTGCCCACCTGGAAGGTGTTCATCACGGTGTTCGGCGCCGTGCCGAAGACATCCAGGGCCAGGGTCCAGAGATACTGCCCCTGATCCCCGTAGAAGCCGGTATCCAGGATCATCAGGCTGGAGAAGGCTTCCGCTTCCGCGTCCACCTGGGAACCCCGGAGGTCCTTCACCACGAGCTTGGGTTCGGTTTCCTCCCCCAGGACCACGGCCACGTAGCGCTCGCCAACCCGGGCGAACTGGACCGCCGCCTCCATGTTTTCATTATACGTGGCGTTTCCGTCCTTGTCCACCAGGGAAAGCTGGCTGCCGCTCCAGATGGCGAGGTGCGCCGGGCCGACGGAAAAGGAGACGGCCGCGCCCGCCGGAAAGCTCCAGCGAATCGTGCCGGCGCTGGAAAGGTAATGAATGGAAGCGCCGTCATAATACAGCACCCCGTCCCGGAAGGGGGTGACGCTCTGATTGGAATAGCAGGGGAGGTTCACGAGCGTGATTTCCTTGCCCTTTCCGTAGTTTCCGAGGAAATGAATACCCAGCGCCGCCGCCACGACCACCGTCACCAGGATGATCCAGCTGCGGATTTGACGCCGGCGCTTTCCTTCCGGATTCGGCTGTTCCCGGGCGGCGTTACGGCTTCGGGTCCGGTACAGCTGATCATTGATATTCTGGTTGCCCCTTGCCATCTCCCAGCTCCTTCCCTGCGCCTTTTTTCGCGGGCTTAGCCCTTTTCCACCGCGGCCAGCACCGGATCCAGCCAGTTTTCGTTAAAGAGCTCGATCAGACCGGTGTCGCAGGCTTTCGCCAGCGCCGGATCGATGGGGAGCCGGGCCAGGAGGGGGATGCCCTGTTCCTTTGCCACCCGCTCCGCGGCGCCCTCCCCGAAGGGGTAGATTTTCTTTCCGCAGTCGGGGCAGGCGATCCAGCTCAGGTTCTCCACCAGCCCCAGCACCGGGATATTCATCATCCGGGCCATGTTGACGGCCTTTTCCACCACCATGCCCACCAGCTCCTGCGGGGTGGCCACGATGAGGATGCCGTCCACAGGCAGGGACTGGAACACCGTCAGCGGCACATCCCCGGTTCCCGGAGGCATATCCACATACAGGCAGTCCACATCGCCCCAGCATACGTCCGTCCAGAACTGCTTCACCGTGCCGGAGATCAGGCTGCCCCGCCAGATCACGGGATCCGTCTCGTTTTCCAGCAGCAGGTTGATGCTCATCAGGCGGATTCCCGTCCGGCTCTCCACCGGCAGGATGCCTTCATCCGAACCCATGGCCCGCTCATGCACCCCGAACATTTTCGGAATGGAGGGGCCGGTAACATCGGCATCCAGGATCGCGGCCTGTTTGCCGACCCGCTGGGTCAGCACCGCGGCCAGACCGGTCACCAGGCTCTTGCCGACCCCGCCCTTACCGCTGACGACGGCGATCACTTTTTTCACATTGCTGGACGCGTTCTGGGGTTCCAGAAGACTCTGCGGCTCCCCGGAGCGGGAAGCGCAGTCCGCCCCGCAGGTTGAACAATCATGCGTACATTCAGACACTTCGATCACCTCAAAAAAACATATTCCCGTACCAATTCGCTCCCGGACGCGGTTTTTCCTGCCGCCGCCGGAATCCGAAATCCGCCCCGCCGGAAGGAAAGGGCTTCTTACGCGCCGGCCGCCCGGTCGTCCGTCCGCTCAAAGGAAGGGGAGAAAACCTCCCGCGCGCCCAGGGCGTCCTCCCAGACGGCGTGGAGCCGGCAGCTTCCCGGCTCCGCCGGGCGCCCGTCGTCCATAAGGCCGCTCCAGCAAAGCTCCAGCCAGGCGCCGCCGGATTCCCCGGGGAGGGGCAGGCAGGGTTCCTCCGTGCAGAGCGTGCGGAGGAGCTCCCCCGCTTCGTTTTCCACCGTCACGGTTACGGCGCAGGGGCCGTCCGCCTCCAGGGTGGCTTTCAGCTCCTCCCCTTTTTCCGGGGAAAAGGCATCCCCGCAGGTTAGGCGGAGCTGAATTTCCCGGTCCCCCGTCAGGGCGATGCGCCGGCTGCCGGCCGCCGCGGCGCCTTCCTCGCCAACCGTCATCAGCTGGAGGAGGGCGAAGCCGGAATCCTCGCCGTCCACCGTGGTCAGCCGGATCGTACGCTGCTTTTCTCCCGGCTCCAGGCTGCCCCGGATGCCCCCGGAACGCTCCCGGTCCGGGAGCTGCACCGCGTTTTCAAAATCCCAGGCTCCGTTTTTCCAGTAAACCAGACGGTACCAGAGCCGGAAGGGCGCCCCCGCCGAGAAGGTCAGCTCCGTTTTCGGGCGGGAGAGGCCTTCCTCCCGGGCGCTTTGAAAGCGGAGATTCGAGAGCGGACGGTCCGGATTTTTTTCCCCGACGGAGAAGAGCGGGGCAGCGCTGTCCTCCGGCCAGGAGCAGGCACGGCTGTCCCCGCAGAGGGAACGGAGGCTTTCCCGGAGCTCCCGGAGGCTGAAAAAACCGTCTCCGTCCGCGTCCCCGGGTCCGGCGCCGCCTTCCACCACGGCTTCCAGGGCCGCCAGGAACCAGCTGCCCCCCGCGCCGGAGCCTTCGTCCATCCAGAGGGCGCTTTCCTCCCGGCCGCCCGCGCTGGTCAGGACGAGCGTATCCGTGCCCAGGAAGGGGTTTTTTCCCCCATCCTCGCCTTTACCGATCAGGCCGCCGGAATAGCAGGCGTCCAGGATCAGGACCTTGCGTCCGGGGAGCGCGGCGAGGAGGCTCGCCAGCGCTTCCGCCGTCAGGGGTTCCTCCTCCCGTCCGTCGGAGAGGAGGAGCGCCGCCTGGCCCTCCCGGGTTCGCAGCCCGTGGGTGGAGCAGTAAAGCAGGGCGGTATCCTTTTCATCCGCGCCGGCAAAGACTTCCTGCAGCAGGGTTTGGAGCCCTTCCGCGGAGCCCGGCCCGTTCAGCACCGTACGGCAGGCGGTCATGCCCGGCCAGCGGTTCCAGAGGAGCTGCTCCATCCGGATCAGGTTCTGCTCCGCGGCCGGCGCCGTCGGGGGCAGGGACACAAACTGATCCGCGCCAATCAGGAGCGCGCGGGTCGCTCCATCCGCCGCCGCCGAAGAGAAAGCCAGCAGGAACAGCGCCGCGAGCCAGAGCCCGAGCCTTATCCGCATATCGCCTGCCCCCTTTCCGCGCCGCGGGCTTCCGCCGGAGCCGGTCCGGCTCCGCCGGCCGGATCAGTATCCGAAGAGCACCATCAGCGTCTGATTTCCGGCGATGCCGTCCGCCGTCAGCCCGTTGGCCTTCTGGAAGGCCTTCACGGCGGCTTCGGTTTTCGCGTCGTATTCGCCGTTTACTTCGTCCAGGTAGCCCATCTGCTCCAGGCATTCCTGAATTTCCACCACGTCATTGCCCCGGGCCCCCGGCCGGACCGATTCATAGGAGGTTTTCGCCGCCGTGGCGGACCGGGCATCCCGGGAATAGAGTTTCTTCAGCGTTTCCGGGCCGGCCTTGCCGTCCACGGTCAGCTTGTTTTCAATCTGGAAGGCGCGCACCGCGTCCGAGGTGGTCTGGCCGAAGACGCCGTCAATGGCGCCGTCGTAATAGCCCAGCTCGTACAGGGTATACTGCAGGTTCCGCACCGCGGTACCGTCATCCCCCATCTGCAGGGAGCCGTAGGAAATGGCGCCGGAGGAGCCGAACAGGATCCGCTGGGTCGCGGGACCGGCCTTGCCGTCCACCGTCAGGCTGTTTCGCAGCTGGAAGGCCATGACTGCCGCCTGGGTTCCCTCGCCGTAGCGCCCGTCCACCGAACCGGAATAATAACCCAAATCCTTCAGCCGCTGCTGCAGATTTCGCACCTGGGTTCCCTCCGAGCCCTCCGAGAGGGTGGTATAGCCGGTGGAGGAAATATCGCTGGTATCCTTTCCCCCCAGCCTTTCCGCTGAGCCGGAAATTTTCGCCGCGGTTCCGGAAGCCCGCACCGCGTTTCCGGAATAGAGCTTGCTCTGGGTGGCGGCGCCGGCTTTGCCATCCGCCGTCAGATTATTATTTTTCTGGAAGGCGATCACCGCCGCCTCCGTGGCTACGCCGAAGGAGCCGTCCACCGAGCCGCTCAGGTATCCCAGATCCTTCAGCTTCTGCTGGAGCTGGCGCACCGCCGCGCCTTCGCTGCCGCTTTCCAGGGTTTCTCCGGAGCCGGATACCGCGTGAGCCGTCCGGGCCGCGCCGGAGGAGTAGATCGCCCGCAGGGTGTCGGGGCCGGCGATGCCGTCCTCCCACAGCCCTTTGGTCTTCGCCTGGAAGGCGGTGACCGCCGCCTGGGTCGCCGCGTCATATTCGCCGGTCACTTTTCCACTGAGCCAGCCCAGCTCGATCAGCCGGCGCTGCAGGGTCGTCACCTTGTTGCCCCGGGATCCCAGCGTCAGGTAGTAATCCCGGCTCAGGTCCGGTGTCGCCGTGGGCCGGGGCGTGGCCGTGGCTTTCGCCGCGGGTTTTCCCGTGGCCTTCGCCGTGGTTTTCGGCGTCGCCGTGGCGCTGGCCTGCCGGGCGGTCACCGCGTCTTTGGAATTCATTTTTTCCAGGGTTTTCGCCCCGGCCTTGCCGTCCACCGTCAGGCCGTTCGCCTTCTGGAAGGCGCGCACCGCTTTTTCCGTATTCGGTCCGTAATCCCCGTCCACCGAACCGTTATAATAGCCCAGGGCTTTCAGCCGACGCTGCAGCTCCCGCACCCGGTCGCTGCCCTTGAAGCCCTGCTGCAGGCTGGCGGGCGTGGGCGAGGGGGTCAGGGGGACCGGCGTGGCGCTCGGCTTCTGGGTCACCACCTCGATCGTCGACGCGGCGCCGGGCGCCGGGGTCGGCGTGATCACCTCAAAGGTGCCGCTGGAAGGCAGCGGCGTCCGGGTGTTTTCCGTTCCGCCCGGATCCGTGGTCTGCACGGCGCCCCAGTCGTTCCAGCCCCCGGCGCCGGGGGCCGGCGTCGGCGTCGGCGTCTGCTGCGCCCCGGAAGCGCCGGAACCGTTAAAAATATTCTGGGTCTCCACCACCACTGTATCAGGCGTCACCGCCACCGTGGGGGTCGGCGCCAGGGTACTGAAAGGCAGGCTGTTCCCGGTGGAAACATCCCCGCCGTTATTGATGTCGTCCGGCGCGATATAGCAGCCGGTCAGCACAAGGCAGAGGCTGAGCGCGAGACAGAGTCCAATGATTTTTCCATTCTTTTTCAAGGATGCTTCCTCCTTTCCCGGGCCGGTTCCTTTCCGGAGCCGGCGGGTTCAGTCACGGCCCTGCTTCCCGCTCCGTTCCGGAGGGAAACAGTTCCTGAAAAGTCTGGTAATGGTCGCCGGTATACCAGACCCGGCCGTCCGATGAATACACGATTCTTTCCGCTCCCCGGGGGCCGGAAACATAATTGCAGTCCGCCTCCCGGTAGCTGATTCCCTTTCCCACGGGCAGCTTTTCCTCATAATTGCCGAAGAAATTGCCCCCGATGGACATTCCCGGAGCCACGTCGCTGACATCGTTCCGGAAACTGACCCATCCCAGCTCCCGCGCCTCCCGCTTGGTAATGAAGTTGGGAGGCAGCTCTCCCCAGGCGAAAAGATAGTCCGCAATCTCCTGCGGCCGGATGATTGCGGGCCCCTGCGTCCGGATTCCGCCCGCGGCATTCCGGCCCGCGGAAAAAGCCGTTCCCACCGCTCCCGAAAGCAGCAGGAGGCCAGCCAGCAAGGCCGCCAGAAGTCCGATCCATTTCCTTCTCATTTGTGATATCGCTCCCCCGACGCGATTTTCTCCGCCCGGTACAGCTGCTCCAGCAGCATCACCCGGGCCAGCTGATGCGGAAAGGTCAGATCGCTCATGGACCATTCCTCGTCCGCCCGGGCCAGCACGTTTTTTCCCAGCCCCAGGCTGCCGCCAATGACAAAGACCAGGGCGCCCGCGCCGCTGACCCGCAGGGCGGTGATCCGCCGGCTGATCCCCGGGGAATCATACTTGATGCCCCGGAGGGTCATCGCCACCACATGATCCCCCGGCCGGATTTTCGCGAGGAGCGCTTCCCCTTCCCTTTCCCGGATCCGGGCTTCCTCCGCTTCGCCGCCGGAGGCTTCCGGGAGGTCCGGGACTTCGATTTCCTCCGTTTTTCCGAACCGCCTGAGGCGCTTCAGATATTCATCCGCCATCTGGCGGTACGGCTTTTCCTTCAGCCGGCCCACCGCCAGGATCGTGATGCTCATTCCCGGTCCACCCGGGGGAGGCTGTCCCGCTCCGTCAGGGACCAGGCCATGCTGACGCTGCGCTCCTTTTCGCCGCTGATCATCCGCAGGAGCTTTTCCGCCACCAGCGCGCCGAAGGCTTCCTTCGGATGCCCCAGGGTCGTCAGCGCCGGGCGGGTCATCTCCGCCACCGGGGCGTTATCGAACCCGATGATTCCCAGCTGCTCCGGGAGGCGCAGGCCCCGCTCCCATAACTCCGTGATCAGATTGACGGCGAAGATGTCATTATAGCATACCACGCTGTCCGCCTCCCCGGACATCAGCCGTTCGATGAAGCGCTTTCCCTCCGGCTTCCGGTAGAGGGTAAACCGGTCCTCCGTACCGAAAGTCAGGACGTTTTGCTCCGGGAGGGGGACGCCCTGGCCGCTCAGCTCCGTCCGGAAGCCGTCCAGCCGGTCCCGCCCCTGGAGATCATCCGTCTTGAAAATTCCGGAGGGGCGCTGGTATCCCCGGTTCAGAAGCTCCCGCGCCGCGATCCGGCCGCCGCCGAAATCGTCCATTACCACATGCGGGAAATCCTCCAGCTCCGGATAATAACCATTCATGAAGAGCACCGGGATATTCCGCTCCGTCAGGCGCAGATAGAGATCCCGGTTCGGCGTCTCCTTCGCCGTACGCACGCCTTCCACGATCAGCCCGTCCACCCGGCCGTCCAGCATCCGATCCAGGACGTCGCGCTCGATGGCGGGATCGTTGTAGGTGGCGCTCAGGCTCATGACCGCCCCGTCCCGGTTCAGCACCGACTCGATGCCGCTGACGATGGAGGGAAAGATATAGTCCGTAATATAGGTGGTCACCACGCCCACGTGCACCACCGAGCCCTGGCGGCGGCGCGGCCCGTGGCGCACATAGGTTCCGCTGCCGCGGCGGCGGTCCACCAGCCCGTCGCTCTCGAGCAGGGCGATCGCCTGGCGCACGGTTTGGCGGGAGACCCTGAAGCGGAAACGCAGCTCCTCCTCGGTCATCAGCGTCTGCCCGTCCCGGAAAACGCCCTCGGCGATCTCCCTTCGCAGGATGTCCGCCACCTGCATGTATTTCGTTTCAGCCATGCCCTCTTCCCCTCCCTTCCGGAACTTGTTGGTATTATACCAGACAATTTCCAGAGATTTCAATAGGAGCGCATGAAAAAGTACGAACAACCCGCAATAGACTTTTCTCCCGGGGTATGATAGAATTCCCTCCGCGGACAGGGAGGAAGGATACGATGGCGGAGGCGCTGCGGCAGCTGATTCTCGGGCCCGTCGAGCTGGCGCTGGACGGGCTTTTTTCCGTCTCCCTGCGTCTGACGGGCAGCCCCGGGGCCGCCCTCCTGCTGCTGAGCCTGGCGGTGACGCTGCTGGTCTCCCC
The DNA here is from genome assembly GCA_017652125.1 of Clostridia bacterium. Lineage (GTDB taxonomy): Bacteria > Bacillota > Clostridia > Christensenellales > Aristaeellaceae > Aristaeella. Next base: position 16,545 of record JAGCBO010000100.1, read on the forward strand.
GCTGTACCGCCGGGCGGACGCGCTGCAGCGGGAGGAGCGTGAAACCGCGAAAGCGCTGCGGCCGGGGGTGAAGCTGATCCGGTCCGCCTTCACCGGGGACGAGCGGTTCATGATCCTGCAGACCTACTACCGCCAGCACCATTACAGACCCTGGTACGCGCTGAAAAGTTCCCTGTCGCTGCTGCTCCAGGTTCCCTTTTTTCTGGCCGCCTACCGGTATCTGTCCTCGCTGGAGGTTCTCCGGGGCGCGTCTTTCGGCCCGATCGCGGATCTGGGCGCCCCCGACGGTCTGCTGCAGCTCGGCGGTTCCGCCCTCCCGCTGCTGCCCATCCTGATGACCCTGATCAACCTGCTGTCCGGTCTGATCTACGCCCGGAAGCTTTCCCTGCGGGACCGGATTCAGCCGGCCGCCCTGAGCCTGGTCTTCCTGGTTCTCCTGTACCGGTCCCCGTCGGGGCTGGCGCTGTACTGGACGATGAACAACCTGCTCTCCCTGATCCGGAATCTTTACCGCCGCTTCCGTCCCGAAGCCCCGGCGGAAAGCCGTCCGGAGCCGGAGACCGTCTCCGCCCGGGACCGGCGTTTCGCGCTGATCTGCGGCCTGATCCTGACCCTGCTGACCGGGGCGCTCCTTCCCTCCGCGCTGATCCGCTCCTCCCCCTCGGAGTTTGTGGAGATCGCCCGGTTCGAATCGCCCCTGATCTTTCTGAAAAGCTCCCTGCTGACCGCGGCCGGCGCCTTTCTCCTCTGGGGCATGATTTATTTTCATCTTTCCTCCCGCCGGATCCGGAAGATCCTTCCGCCGGCGCTGGCCTTTCTGGCGGTTTCCGGGCCGCTGAATGACCGGCTTTTCGGCCGATACGGCAACCTGTCCTCCCTGCTGCAGTTCGATCTCCCGGTGGCGGAGCAGGTCACCCTGTCCTCCGTCCTGCTGAATCTCGGCATGCTTTTTCTTCTCGCGGGGGCGGTTGCCTGGCTATGGAAGCGAAAACCGGCGCTGCTCCGGGCCTTCTGTCTGGCGGAGTGCGCGGCTGTTGCCGTACTTTCCGCCGTGAACACGGCGGAAATCGCCCGTCAGGTTCCGGAAACGGAACGACTGGCCTCCCAGGTCTCCGCCCAGGCCGCCGGGGAATCATCCGGAATTATCTCCCTGGACCGGAGGGGGAAAAACGTGGTCGTTCTGATGCTGGATAAGGCCGTGGGCGCCTTCGCGCCATATCTGTTCGAGGAAAAGCCCCTGCTGCGGGAGCAGTTCTCCGGCTTTACCTGCTATCCCAACACCCTCTCCTTCGGCGGCCATACCAACGCCGGCGCGCCGGCGGTCTTCGGCGGATACGCCTACACGCCGGAGAGGATGGATCAGCGAAAGGATCTGCTCCTTCAGGAGAAGCATGACGAGGCCCTGCGGGTCATGCCGGCGGTGTTCAGCCGGGCCGGGTTCCGGGTCACGGTCTGCGATCCGCCGCTGGCGGGCTATCAGTGGATCCCTGATCTGAGCATCTACGCGGATCTGCCGGAGGTCCGGACCTTCCTGACGGAGGGGCTGTTCCTGCCGGATTCCGACGCGCAGATCAGCAACAACCGGGATGTGCGGACCCGGAACTTTTTCCGTTACAGCCTGTTCCGTATCGCGCCGGTGCTGCTGCACAGCGGGCTCTATGACGGCGGAAACTATCTGCACGCCGACGGGGTCGAGGACGGCGCGGCCTATTCCCTGTTCATGCAAAGCTACCGGGTCCTGTCCCACCTCTCCGGTATGACCGCCGTCCGGGATACGGGAGAGAATACCTTCCTGATGCTGGCCAATCATACCACCCACGACGTGCTGACTCTGGCGGAGCCCGCCTATGAGCCGGTCTTCGGAAAGACGGATAACCGGGCCTGGGATGCAGCGCATCCGGACCGCACTGCCGCGGACGGCAGCCGGCTCCCGCTGGAGACGGAGGACCAGCGAAAGCATTATCAGTCCAATATGGCCGCCCTGCTTCGGATCGGGGAATGGCTGGACAGCCTGCGGGAAGCGGGCGTCTATGACAACACCCGGATCATCCTGGTGGCGGATCACGGGTGGGATCTGGATTTTAAGGCCTGGAAGAGAGAGGATCTGGGCATCAATACCATGAACTATAATCCCCTGCTGCTGGTCAAGGATTTTAACAGCCGCGGGCCCTTCGCCTTCAGCGAGGCCTTCCGGACCAACGCGGACACTCCGACGCTGGCCTTCGCCGGCCTCATCCCCGATCCGGTCAACCCCTTCACGGGAGAGGCTATCTCGGATCAGGCCCGGGACGCAGAGCCGCAGACCGTCATTGAATCCCCCTGGCAGTTCGCCGACAATAACGGAACCGCCTTCGCGGAGGAGCAGGTTTTCCTGCTGGAAAACCGGGACGTGCGGGTGCTGAGCAACTGGAAAAAGGCCCCGAAGGAGACCCGATGACGGCCGGCAGCAATCCGCTGAACGTCCTGATAAATTCTCACAAAAAACCCGGGCGTTATTTCAGCGCCCGGGTAAATTCATAGATGCCGATGGCGGCCGCCACCGCCAGGTTCAGGGAATCCACCCGGTCATTGCTGGGAATGCGGACCGGGGTGCCCATTTTCGCGAAGGCCGGGGGCAGACCGCTGCCCTCGTTGCCGAAAATCAGGGTGGATTCCGGGCTCAGCTTTCGCCTCAGCACCGTATCCAGGGGAACGGAGGCGTCCAGCATGAAGGGGTACAGCGCCCGGGTGGTATAGGCCCGGCGGTACTCCTCAAAGGAATCGTAGACGTGCAGCCGAAGGCTGAACACGCTGCCCATGCTGGCCCGGACGGTCTTCGGATCAAAGAGGTCAGCGCAGGGGCGGATCAGGGCCACGTCCTCAATCCCGAAGCCCAGGGCGGTGCGCAGAATCGTTCCCACGTTCCCGGTATCCCCCGGGCAGTGCAGCATCACATGGGGGCAGGCGGGATACAGCGTATCCTGAAACTTTTCAAACACCGCGGCGGCGTAGCAGTTATCCTTCCCGCTGATCCGGCTCAGGGCCCGGTCGGCCTCCTCGATCCGGATTCCCAGGTCCGCCGCCATGCCCATCAGCCGCTCCAGCCCCTCCCGGGGACGCGTCCGGGACTCGGAATGCACCAGCAGACGGCGTACCCGGTCCGGCCGGTGCATCAGGCATTCCATGCTCGGAAAAATGCCCGGGGCATAGCTGTAATCCAGTTCCGGTTTGTATGCGGATAAGGCAGGCATCGCTTACTCCTCTCCGTCCATCGAAAGCGTTTCCCTGGACTGATCCCGGATGGATTCGCAGGCAATCCAGGTATAGCAGGCGGTATTGTTGAAAATGAATTCCACCCGGGCCCGCTCCTTGCGGTAGTCAATGCGGGTGATTTTGCCCTGGCAGCCGGCGAAGAGCGGATCCTCCAGGGTCACTTCATCGCCCACCTTCAGCACCTTCATGGCGCCCACCAGACCGTTCTTCTCATACAGCTTCAGGGCGAATTCCCGGTCCGGCCCCTGCAGCTCGTAGTCCTCGTCCGGCCGGCCCACCCGGCGGATAATCCCGTCGATCCCCTTTTCAAACAGCTGATAGGACTCAATCGGATCATCATGGAAGAAAAAGACGTAGCCCGGCAGCAGGTCGAAGGTCTTCTCCAGATTGACGCCCTGCTTCCGGTGCTTCCGGATGATCTGGGGAGCGAAAGCCCTGTTGATACCGCGGATCTCCAGCAACTCCGCGATCACCCTGCACCGCTGGGTCCGGCAGAAAAGACAGTATACGTGCACGGGATTTCCTCCTCCTCTCCGTTCTCCGGCTTACGCCGCTTTGAGAATCTTCCGCTTGGTGAAATAGTTCCAGATCATCACAACCCCGGTGGCGATCACCTTGTTGACCATGTAGAGACTGACCGGGAAAGAGAAAACGGTCATCAGCACCGTATCTTCTCCCCAGACGGCCCGGAACAGAAGCATCAGCAGCTCGTTGAGCACCAGGCCCACGGCGCTGGTCAGAAAGAACGCGAACTGACTCTTCCGGCTTTGCTCCCGGGCTCCTTCAAACACCCAGAGAACGCACAGGATGTAATTCACCGTAATGCCCAACAGGAAGGCGATCGGCGTCGCCACCAGCGTATCCAGCCCCAGTTTTTCCTTCAGAAGCACCAGCGTCAACATCTCCACCACGAAGCCGCCGGCTCCTGCCACGGCGAAGCGGATGATTTCGCCCAGTCTCTTCCCCTTCATGGCGTGCTCTCTCCCAGTTCCCGCTTCCGGATTCCAGCGGCGCAGTTCCAGACATAGCCGGCAAAACAGGCAATATTCGCCACCGACAGTGCGACCCAGTTCACCTCATAGTGGACATATTCCCCGAACAGATAATCCCCGTATGTTCTCAGATTGATCTGCAGGAAGATCAGCAGGAAGGGAATCGTCCGGGCCTCCAGGAAGGCGATGATCAGGCAGGCCATGATGGCCATATAGTCATATCTTTCATGCATGTTCGGCAGCATCAGCGGACTGACATACAGCATCAGGGCCATCACCTTGACCAGATCCGTGTCGCTCAGGGGCTTTTTCAGCCGGAACAGCAGAATCATTCCCACCGCCAGCGTGATCAGCGTCAGATAAATCATCATGGAATCCAGGTCATCATAGAAACCCTCCGCCATATTGGGAAACATCAGCCCCCAGAAGGACGGATAGTTGTAGGACAACCGCAGATACTGATCCTTCTGGTTCAGCACGATGTCGAAAACCTCCTTGACGCCCCGGCCCATCAGAAGGCCCGGCAGGGCGGTCACCAGGAAGGTGGCGGGAATCAGCAGCAGATGGAAGATGGAAAATTCTTTTTTATACACATAATAGAACAGGAAAAAGGGAAGGAAAAAGACCGCCTGCAGTTTGAAGGAAAAAGCGATGCCGAAGGCAACAAAGGCCAGGATCGGCTTCTTTTTCAGCAGGAAGTAAAAAGCCAGCAGGCCGAATCCACTGATCATGGATTCGCACTGCCCCCAGAAGGCGGAATTCAGCAGCACCACGGGGAACAGAATGGCAATCACATAAGCCAATGCGCCCTTGAATCCGCTTTTCGTGATCTCCTTCACGATCAGAGCGATGGCAATGGCCTGAATATAATCGAAGGGCAGCAGCACCAGCTTGGAATTGATCAGGGGCGAAAATGGCAGGTAGCAGGACAGCGCCAGGAAGAACTGGAAAAAGATCCCATAATCTCCAGTTTGCTGGCTGAGCGCCTTAAAACCTCCGTTTTTGGCCATATCCCGATGCCATTTGACGATGATGTCCATATCTCCGCTTTTGAATTCTCTCGCCCAGTAGCGAAGCAGCAGGGATAGAACCGTTCCCGCGATCACCAGCAGGATGACAGGATTTTTCAGAATCCAGTTCCAGATTTTTCTTTCCACACGAAGCATTTGTTTTTCTCCCCTCCGTTTTTCCGGTTCTACCGGCCGTCAGGCCTTAAACGCCCAGAGCTTGTTGATCAGGAAATTGATCGGCGTGCTGACCACCAGATTAATAACCGGCGCCAGATATTTATTGATCCCCATGACGTCAATCAGCACATAACTGAGCCCGTTTTTCAGCAGGATTCCCGTAAACGCATACGCGATATAGGTTCTGAGAAGAGTCATCCACGGGGACCGCTTCTCTCCTTCTTTTTCCCTGAATACCAGCTTGTTGTTCCAGTAGAAGGCCCACAGAACGCTCAGCAGAAACTCCACCACATTGGCTGCCACGTAGTCCCAGGACAGGTGATACGGCTCCAGCAGCTTCAGCGTCGCCACGTTCAGCAGATAGCTGATGACCGTGTTGCTGACTCCCACGATGCCGAACTTCACAAACTGCGTCAGGGATTCGACGGTCTTTTCCTGCGCCCGGATCCGGAAAAGCTTCAGGATTCCGTTCACAAGCCCAGATACAAGCCAGTCAAAGGCGTTTTCTCCCGCCCCGCTCTGCGGAGTCCCGGGCTCCGGTCGTTCGTCCAGTCTGTTCATATTCGCTGTATCATTCCTTCCAGGGTCCGGATCACTTCCTCCATATCGGTTCCGGAGCGCTTCGCCCAGGATTCCAGTGGTCCCCGGCTCCCGCCGTGATGCAGGATCCCAGCCCGGGGAAACTGCATATAATCCCCGTACTGTTCCCGCAGATAGCCCTCCGGGCTGGCCGGCCCGTATAACTCAATATTCTCAAAGGCGATCCTCTTTACCGGAAGAATGTCGTCCTTTCTCTGCAGATCGGAGGACTGAAAGTATTCCGAAGCGAAGATCACGGACTTCGCCTCCTCCTTTCCGCAGAGGGAGGTAATCATCCGGTTCCGGACCTCTTCCTGCCGGGCCATGTTCGGATCCTTTCCCAGCGTTTTTTTGAATACCTGGTAGTAGGCATGAATCTCCCGGGCCAGTTTCTCCCGTTCCGCCGGACTGTCCGGATCCGTCCGGGAATACTCCATAGGAAAGACGTCGATCCACAGGCCGGTCTTCTCGTGCTCGTATCCGATTCCCAGCCAGCCGCCCAGATGTCCCGACAGTTCCCCGGCTTTCATCCCCAGCTCCGCGCAGGCCTTCGGCAGAATCTCCCGGGCTCTGGTATAGTTTTCCCGGTCCATGCACACGTCGCAGTCGTCATCCCAGGGAATGAACCCTCCATGCCGGACCGCGCCCAGCGCGGTGCCATAGCTGATCCAGTATTCCAGTCCGTGTTTTTCACACAGGCGGTCAAACACCCGCAAAAGGGCTGTATCTCCCCGCTGCAAAAGGCGCAAATCCCCTTCCGCCGGGGGCAGATCGCTGACCTTGCAGAATCGGTTCAGAAAGTAAAAGAGAGCATCAAAGGCTTCCTGCGTCTCCTGTTGATCCACCAGCCGTTTCGCGATGCCCTTAACCCAATTCCGAATTCCCATAGGCCGTTTCGCTCCTTCCATTTCAGGAATCATCTCTCCCCGCCGGCTTCCACCCGCCGGGAGTCCTGCTCCGCTTCACCATCGAACCTTCAGACCTCTTCTCCGGGCGAACAGCCGGATGGCGGCGACCGGATGCTGAATGATCAGCCGGTAGCGCATCCTGGTCCGGAAATCTTTATATTCCCGGAAATAGGGATTGCGGGCCCAGTCCGGAAACTGGGTTCGCAGATCCTTCTCGATCCCGATAATTTTCCGGGCATCCACTACGTCCGTCGTCTTCAGATGAAGCATCAGGGTATTCACGCCGTACCGGAAGATATAGATCCATTCCCAGGCATCGTGAAACCGGTCGAAAAAGCCCCGGTCCAGGACATCGCGAAGCAGCTTCTGCTCACTCGTGATCCGGTCGTCGATCTGGTAGCTCTGATTTTTCCGGTGCA
>JAGCBO010000101.1 GCA_017652125.1 Clostridia bacterium
AAAAAGCGCCCCGGGATCTCTCCCAGGGCTTCGATTGTATACAATGTCCATCACCCTGTTAATGATTGCATTTATCGTCTTATGTTTATATTTATTATCATCTATTGACATTTATTAAATAAAGGTAATATATTATATATACTACATCACCTTGCTCCGCATGAAGGATTTCCCGATTGCGGAGTTTTTTTACACATTTTTATACATTTCCTGTTGACATTTGTGTATTATTGTGTATAATAATAGTCAGACGGAGGTGATGTAGTGTGACACCACGTCAGGAAACCCTGGACGATCTGAAACGGAACGGCTTCCAGATGAAACGCGAGGGCAAGAAGCACACGATCTTCTGGAACCCGAAAACCGGTCAGACGATCCCAGTTAAGCGCCACGATTTCGATGAGGATGACAGGCGCTACATCCTGAAAGAGGCGGGAATAAAAAAGAGGTAACCCGCCTCCGCCGGGGAGGGAAACCTCCCCGGTGGTTCCGTCGAAAAAAAGGAGGCAAAACCATGAGAAGAGTGTATCCCGCACTTCTCGCACCCACCGAATCAGGAGGATTCTTTATCCGGGTTCCCGATGTTTCCGGCTGTATTACCACCGGGAAGACCCTGGAAGAAACTCTTGATAACATCCGTGATGCCCTCGCCGGATGTCTCTGTGTTCTTGAAGACGTTGGCCAGCCGCTCCCCGAACCTTCAGCCCCTTCCGCTGTAGCCGATGACCTGTCTACCGTGGTTCTGGTTGATGTGGATCTGCTCGAATATCGGAAAGAAACCGATACAAGAGCTGTCCGTAAAAACGAGTCAATGCCTGCATGGTTGTCATACCTTGCAGACAAGCGCGGGGTAAACTGTTCCCAGCTTCTTCAGGACGCCCTAAAAAAGGAATTGCAACTTGCCTGACCGTCCACCCCTCCGCCCGAAACAAATCGGGCGGTCTTTTTTATAAGAAAAACCGCCCCGAAGGGCGGAATGTTCTGATGATCAAAAAACGGAATGCACTTTTCCTGTTCGTTGCAGTTGGCACAATTGCTTTTTCTCTCGCTCATGGTTCCTTCCACTCCTTACATCGTTTTTAATACCCAGATGAGAAAAAGAATGATTATAACGCACCAGAACCATTCCATTCTTTTCCCCTCCCACCTTTATTGCTCCGGATCTTCCTTCTTTTCTTCCGGCTCTGGTCCTTCCTTCTCCGTCTCCGGGTTTCCTTTCTGCCGCATGATTTCCAGCGCCTGCAGCAGGATCTTCGGCACCGGTATACCCATGGAGGCCACGTTTTCTAAGATGGAGAATCCTTCCGACGCGATGAACCACAGGCACGTTGCTCCGGCTACCGCCTCGAAGGTCGCCCCGGTGCCCATGCTGACCGCCTTGTCCAGCAGCGCCGCCAGCAGAACCACCAGGATGATCAGCGCTTTTTTCAGCAGCCCCCGGAAGGCCATCTTGCTGCTGACTCCGCCGTTCTCCGTGTTCGGGCTTTTGCCCATCAGCCCGCAGATGATCCCCGTCGCGTAATCGATGCTCATCACCGCGATCAGAACCCAGATGATCGCCGGGAGCCCGG
>JAGCBO010000102.1 GCA_017652125.1 Clostridia bacterium
ATATCTCCCGGGCGGAGGAGGCGGAAGGGCTTGCGGAAGCCGGAGCGGACGGAATCGGCCTCTTCCGGTCAGAGCTGCTGTTTCTGAACGAAACGGAAGCGCCCTCCGAGGAACGGCAGTTTGCGGCCTACCGGCAGGCGGCGGAAACCATGCGGGGCCGGGAAACCGTGATCCGGACGATGGATATCGGGTCGGATAAGCACGCGGCCTGGCTGGAAATGCCGCGGGAGATCAATCCGGCCCTCGGCCTGAGAGGGCTGCGGGTATCCCTGGAGCATCGGGATCTGTTCCGGACCCAGCTGCGGGCGCTGCTGCGCGCGGCCGTTTACGGCAATATCCGGATTATGGTTCCGATGGTTGCCTCGGAATGGGAACTGGATGAGGTGCTGAAGGAAATCGGGATCGCCGCGGAAGAACTGAAGCAGCGGGGCGAGCCCTGCCGGATTCCGGAAACCGGCGTCATGATCGAGACCCCGGCGGCGGTGATGATCGCTCCGGCGCTGGCGGAAAAAGCGCGGTTTTTCAGCATCGGTACGAACGATCTGACGCAGTATACGCTGGCGGTCGACCGGGAAGCGCGCGGGCTGGATCATTATTTTGATCCGCAGCATGAAGCGGTGATGCGGATGATTGCCCTGACCGTGGAAGCGGCGCATGAAAAGGGCATTCCGGCGGCCGTATGCGGCGAGCTGGCCGGAAATCCGGCCGCGGCGGAGCAGCTGATCGCCCTCGGAGTGGATGAGCTGTCCGTCTCGCCCGCGAAGCTGGCGGATGTCCGGGAACGGGCGGCGGAAGCGGAAGCGAAGCTGGAAAGCGAGAAGCGGTCCGGAGAAAAGCCGCCCGTTCAGGGAATCCGTTCTCCCGCGGCCGGAGAGCTGATCCCGATGGCGGAAATTCCCGATCCCGTCTTTTCGGGCGGCCTGATGGGGGAATGCGTCGGCGTGATTCCCGATGAGGGAAAGATTTATGCGCCTGTCAGCGGCACGGTGGCGGCGGTGGCCGCCGCGCGCCACGCCCTTTCCCTGCGGGGAAGCGGGGAGGAAATTCTGATCCACGTCGGTCTGGATACGGTCCGGCTGAACGGAGAGGGGTTCCGGGTTCTTGTCCGGGAAGGGGACCGGGTTGAACAGGGGCAGCTGATCCTGGAAGCGGATCTGGATCTGATCCGGGCGCGGGGATTCAATCCCATGATTGTCGTCGCCCGTCCGATGTCTCCGGCGCCGGCCCCTGCGTCCAGCCGGAAACAGGAAGCCGCCGGAACCGCGGCTCCGGAAACCGGGGCTTCCGCGCATGAATGAAACCGGCGTTTCCGCGTATGAATGCTTTGCGTTTTCAGGAAAAATGGAATATAATGAACGAAAACAGGAGGAGTCGACCGGTTTGAGTGATCTCAGGGTTCGCTTCTGGCAGCCGTCGGATGTGCCGGATTTGCGGGAAATCTTTTCTGTCTCCTTCGGGGATCCGCCGGAGATGGTGAGCGCCTTCCATGATCTTTTTCTCACGGCGCCGGAATCGTGTATGCTGGCCGCCGTGCAGGAGGAAGAAAGCCGGCCGGGGCGTCCGGTGGCCGCGGCTTACTGCCTTCCCGGCTCCGTGCTGGCTTTCCGGGAGCGCCGGATTCCGTCGGTGTATCTGTATGCTTTTGCCTGCCTGCCGGCCTGGCGCGGGCAGGGAATCATGAAGCGGGTCTATACGGCGCTATTCGCGGAGGCCAGCCGGCAGGCGCCCTGCGCGTGTATGGTTCCGGCTTCGGACGGGCTGATGCAGGCCTATAACCGCTCCGGTTTTGTCTTCTCCCCCCTGGGCAGCATTCGCTCCGCGCGGATGACCGGCGTGGGATCTGCCGTTCCCCTCCCCGCAGCCGCGCTTTCGTGGCAGGACTACGCCCGCCGCCGGGAATCCTGCCTGGCCCCGTACCCGCACGCGGTCTACCCGGACGCCTGGTATCGCCTGATGGCGGCGTACGGAACGGTCTTTCTCTCCCTCCCAGGCGCGCTGGCGGCCGCCTCTCCGCTGCAGGACCGCGTCCTGGTCCAGGAGCTGCTCTGCCCCTCGGCCGATCCCGGCCGGGCGCTGGCGGGTGTTGCCGCGGCGTGTCCCGCCGGGCTGTATGAGGTCCGGACGCCGGCGTTTTTCCCCGGTCCCGGGGAAATGCGCCCCTATGCCTGGCTGCACGCGGCGGAGGAATCCGTCCCGCGGCCCGCGGATTTCTGGTATCCCTTTGCCCTGGAATGAGCAGGGAACGGGCGGCGCGCCTCCCCGCGGAGAAAGCCCCCCGGAAAAAAGTCCCCGCGGGAAAAAAGCTCCGCGAATAAAAATGCCGCACCATCGCGCAGCAGGCAAAGAAAGGAATGGAACCCCCTTGCATCATTGGACTTTTCGCCCCCTGACCCCGGAGGATCTTCCCTGGCTGGATCGCTGCCGGAACGCCCCGGCGCATCCGTTTACGGCGCTCTCCCCCGTGTCCCTGGTCACGTGGGCGGAAACCTATGGACTGACGGTGGCCGGAGATGAGGATTTTTTCGTCGTCCACAGCCGGTATGATAAGGGCTACTATGCCCCTGTCGGGAATCCGGAAAAATGCGCCGCCTTTATGGAGGAAGTCCGGGCGGCGGGTAACCCCGTGCGCTTTAATTATGTCACGGAGCCGGACGCGCGCCTTCTGGCGGCGGGGGGCGGAAAAATGTTCTTCCGGGCGGACCTGAGCGAATATGTCATTTCCTCCGCCGTGCTGGAAGGGAAGCCCGGCTCGGGCGTATCCGAAAGCTTCCGGAGAAAATGCCGTGCCTTTTCCCGAAACTTTGAAGGCTACCGGGTGACGCCGGTCTCGGCGGAGCATATGGAACGCCTGCGGGCGGTGGCGGAAAAGTACCTCGATGCCCAGGAGCATATGCCCGCGGATCAGGCCGTCCTGGAAGCGGAGCTGGAGCGCTTCGCCGCGCTGAAGCTGCGCGGCATCCTCCTGACGATGCCGGACGGGCGGGAAGCCTTTATCCTGGGCTATGAAAATACCCCGGAAATGTTCACGATGACGATGACGCGCCATGATCCGACGCTTCCGCCGGAGACCACGACCGTCTGTATTCATGAATTCGCGGCGCTTCTGAACGGGAAGTACCCGCTCATCAATGTGGAGGAGGATATGGGGATGGACGGGCTGCGCCGGGCGAAAATGCTCCTTTCCCCGATGGATCTCCTGAAAGTGTATGAGGTAATTTTATGAGCCTGCGCCTCGGAACCTTCCCCGGCGGGTCGGCCTTCGCGATGCCCCGGAAAATGTTTTTACGGATGTTTCCGCCCTCCCTGATCTCCGCCCTGACGCTGGCGCTGGCGAATATCGCCGACGCGCTGGTGGTGGGCAACCGGGTCGGCGAAGCGGGGCTGGCGACGATCGGTCTGGCGACCCCGGTCTTCCTCGTGTTTAATCTGCTGGGCATCGGCTATGCCAGCGGCGGCGGCATCACCCATGCCCGCCTGACCGCGGGGGAGGAGCGGGAAAGGGCGCTCTGCCACTGCCGCCGGCTCAGCGCGGAGCTCCTGCTGACCGGCGTCGTGATCGCCGCGGCGGGCATCCTCCTGATGGACGCGCTGCTGACCGGGCTCGGCGCCGGGCCGGACGCCCCCGCCCTCCGGGAGCTCTGCCGCGCCTATGTCCGGCCGCTGATCGCCGCAACCCCCCTGTTTTTCCTGAACTTCCTGCTTTATTTCTTCGTCCTCAGCGATGATAACCCCGCCCTGGCCTCCCTGGGCATGAGCGTCGGCAATATCCTGGATCTCGCGCTGAATATCCTTTTCGTGCTCGTGCTCCATTGGGGGGTGAAGGGCGCGGTCTATGCCACCGTCATCGCCCAGGCGGGCTCCGTCCTGATCCTTTCCGTCCACCTCTTTTCCGCCCGGAAGGGCATTCTGCGGCTGAAGGCCATCCTTTCCGTGAAATGCAGCCGGCGGAAAATCCGTTTTTCCCGCCGGGACAGCCTGAGGGCCGGCTTTTCCTCTTCCGTTTCGTATCTGTTCCAGTTCCTCTTCCTGCTGATCAGCAATCACCTGCTCCTGGCGGCCGGTGCGAAGGGAAGCATGCAGGGGGAGCTGGCCGTCGCCGTGTTTGATATCGTGATGAACTGCTCCTTTGTGACCCTCTCGGTTTATCAGGCGGCCTCGGAGGCGATGCAGCCCCTGGCCGCCACCTTCTCCGCGGAGCATGACACCCAGAGCCTTCGCTGGCTTCTGCGAATCACCCTCCTGGCCGGCCTGGCCTGCGGGCTGATCCTGACCGTGGCCGTCGCCCTGCTGGCCCGCCCGGTCTCCGCGGCCTTCGGCCTGACCGGAAGGGAGGAGCAGCGTCTGGCGGCCCGGGCGATCCGGATTTTCCTGCTCTCCACGCCCTTTGCGGGCGTCCTGAGAATGCTGATCAGCTATGATCAGAGTATCGGCCGGGTACGTACGGCCGCCTTCGCCTCCTTCCTCCGAAACGCGGCCTTCCTCCTCCCGATCACGCTGGGGCTGGGTATTTTTCTCCCTTCGGCCTTCTGGTGGGTTTTCCTGCTGACAGAGGTGCTGAGCCTGGCGGTTCTCCTGCCCCTGAGGGCTTACCGCCGGAAGAAAACCGCCGGCCGAAGCGTCCCGGTGCTTTCCCTGACAATGACGAACGATAACCGGGAGCTGGGCACGATCGTGGAAGCCGTGGAAAAATTCTGCGGGGAAAACGAAGTGCCGGTGTCCACCGCCGTCCAGCTGCAGCTGGCCGTGGAGGAGCTTTGCGCCGTCACGATCGCCCAGGCTTTTTCCGGCAAACCGGAGGAATATATCCGGGTCACGCTGGCGAAGGAAAGAGGGCCCCGCTATCTGCTCCACATCCGGAACAGCGCGCCTTATTTCAATCCCCTGGATATGAAGATGGAAAAGGCGCGGGACGGCATGACGGCGGAGGTCATGGATTCCATCGGGGTGATGATGGTGAAGAAAAAGGCGAAAAATCTTTCTTACCGGAACTACCAGGGATATAATGTTATGACGGTTGAATACTGACGAATCATTTTTATGCAGAGAGGATGTCCATCGATGAAACAGCGTTCCGTATCTGTCCGAATCAACCTGCTGATCCTGGTGCTGGTGATCGTCATCTGCGTCGGCCTTGTCACGGCGGCCTACTGGAATAACAGCCGCCAGATTGATGACACGTATAAGAGCAGAACCTCCCAGACTTCCTCCACCGTCGCCTCCCTCCTGGACAGCGATCAGATCATGGAGATCCTGAATGTCCTTCAGTCGGAGGAATACCAGACCCTGCGGGCGGAAGCCGACGCGGCGGATGACAGCGCCCGGATTGAACAGTATCTCGCGGAGCGGGGAATCCTGGACCTGGTCCGGGATACGCAGAATAAACTCAGCTCCCTGCGGGATCTGCAGGAAGCGAAATATATCTATCTGATTCGGGTCATGGATGAAAACGGAATCACCTTCTGCGATCCGGACGAACCCCTGACCCAGCTGGGCATTATTTCAAAAAATGCCGGGGAGTTCGGCGGAGGCGTCGCCAATCAGCATATCCCCCCCACGGTTTCCCGGACGGATTTCGGGTGGCTCTGCTCCGCCTACGATCCCGTGAAGGACCGCGACGGCCATCCGGTCTGCCTGGTGGGCGTGGATATTGATATGACGGACGTTATGAACGCCCGCCACAGCTTCCTCTGGTTCATGCTGGGCTTCTCCGTCGTCATGGGCGTTCTCGCCGTCGCCCTGGGCATCTGGCAGATGAAGAACACGATCGTGAAGCCCCTGAAAATGCTGAGCACGGCGACGGACGAGTTCGCCGATCTCGAGGATTACACCCGGGAAAAGATCATCGATCTCCCCATCCGGACCCAGGATGAAATCGGCGATCTCTACCGGAAAACGCGGACGATGCAGACCAAACTCCTGGATTACATGGAAAACCTGGCCCAGGTGACCATGGAAAAGGAGCATATCAGCACTGAGCTGAATGTCGCCAACCGGATCCAGGCGGATATGCTCCCCCGGATCTTCCCGGCCTTCCCGGAGCGCAGCGACTTCACGATTTACGCGAGCATGGATCCGGCCAAGGAGGTGGGCGGAGACTTATACGATTTCTTCCTTGTGGATGAGGATCATCTGGCCATGGTGGTGGCGGACGTCTCCGGCAAGGGCGTTCCCGCGGCGCTCTTCATGGTGATCGCCAAAACCCTGATCAAGAACCGGGGCCAGATGGGAGACACCCCCTCCGAAATTCTCCGGAATGTGAACAACCAGCTTTGTGAAGGCAATGACGAGGAGTTCTTTGTGACAGTCTGGATGGGCATCCTGGAACTCTCCACCGGCAAGGGCTGGGCGGTGAATGCCGGCCATGAGCATCCGGTGATCCGCCGGAATAACGGCCTGTTTGAACTGGTCGTTTACCGGCATTCCCCCGCGGTGGCCGTGATGCCGGGAATCAACTTCCGCCAGCATGAGTTCCAGCTGAATCCCGGGGACACCCTCTTCGTTTACACGGACGGGGTTCCGGAGGCGACCAACGCGCAGGGCGAGCTCTACGGCAATGAGAGAATGCTCCGGGCCCTGAACAAAAAACCGGACGCGGAGTCGCTTGAGCTGATGCGCACGCTCCGCAGCGATATCGACGCCTTTGTCGGCGACGCGCCCCAGTTTGATGATATCACCATGCTGATGCTGCAGTACATGGGCCCGCAGAACCGGGACGAGCTGAAAGTCGAAGCCCGCAGGGAAAACTTCGCCCAGGTGCTTTCCTTCCTGGATGAACGGCTTGAACGCTGCGGCTGTCCCATGAAGGCGCAGACCCAGCTGGATATCGCCGTCGAGGAAATCTTTGTCAACGTTGCCAGCTATGCCTACGCCGACCATCCGGGCGATGTGCTGATCCGGCTGCGGGATACGGACGATCCGAAAGGAATCTCCATCACCTTCATGGATCAGGGGGCGCCCTTTGATCCGCTGATCCGGCCGGATCCGGACGTGACCCTCTCCGCCCAGGAACGCTCCATCGGCGGACTGGGAATTTATCTGGTCAAGAAGAGCATGGACGATGTCCGCTACAGCTATGAGAACAACTGCAATATCCTGACCCTCACGAAGTACTTCTGATCCCCGACCGATTGAAAAAAGGAGGATTTTTCATGAATAAGGTACGTTTGGGCATCATCGGGGTCGGCAATATCGGCACGGCCCATGTCGCGACGATTCTGGCCGGTCACTGCCCGGAAGTGGTGATCACCGCGGCGGCGGACCGCCGGGAATCCCGCCGGGCGTGGATCCGGGACCGCCTTCCGGATGCGGAAATCTTTACGGAAGGGGAGGACCTGATCGCCTCGGGCCGGTGCGAGGCGGTGCTGATTTGCGTCCCGCATTACCAGCATCCGCCGCTGGCCATTTCCGCCCTGCGCCGCGGCCTCCACACGCTCGTGGAAAAGCCCGCGGGCGTTTACACCCTCCAGGTGCGGGAAATGATTGAGGAGGCGGACCGCCATCCGGAGCTGGCCTTCGCTCAGATGTATAATCAGCGGACGAACTGCGTCTACCGGAAGCTGAAGGAAATGATCGACACCGGCGAGCTCGGAACGCTGAAGCGGGTTTCGTGGCTGATTACCGACTGGTACCGTACCCAGAATTATTACGACTCCGGCGACTGGCGCGCCACCTGGGCCGGGGAAGGCGGCGGCGTGCTCCTGAACCAGTGCCCGCACCAGCTGGATCTCCTGCAGTGGCTCTGCGGACTCCCGGTGCGCGTGCGCGCCTTCTGCCACGAGGGCAAATGGCATGATATCGAGGTGGAGGATGATGTCACCGCCTATCTCGAGTTTGAAAACGGCGCGACGGGCGTCTTCGTCACCACGACCGGGGACGCACCCGGAACCAACCGCCTGGAAATCACCGGCACCCGCGGCAAGGTCGTCTGCGAAAAGGACCGCCTGCTCTTTTCCCGCCTGACGACGGACGAGCGCGAATGGTGCGTCACCTGTAAGGAAGGCTTCAAAAAGCCGGACTCGGAAACCTTCGAGGTGGAAACCGACGGGCAGAACCCGCAGCACGCGGGCGTCATCAATGCCTTTGCCGCTCGCATCCTGCGCGGGGAACCCCTGACCGCCGACGGACGGGAGGGCATCCGCGGCCTGATGCTCTCGAATGCGATGCACCTCTCCTCCTGGCTGGAAAAACCGGTGGATCTCCCCTTTGACGAGTCCCTTTTCCGGGATCTCCTGATGGAGCGCTGCCGGCATTCCCGCCATAAGGAAGCGGTGGATCTGACCTTCGATACCACGGGAAGTTACTGACCCGCGCCGCCGCCCCCGCTGACGTGCCGCCGGGGGGAAAGGGAAAAGCATGATCAACGAAATCCGTGAACAGCTGGCGCATCTGCTCGATGCCCTGGAGGCGGATCTCTTTCACCCGCTGGGGGAAATCGTCCTGGCCGGCTTCCCGGCCCCGGAGGCCCTGACCCTGGCGGAGGCGGAAACCCGCGCCCGTACGCCCTGGCCGGCGGGAACGGTCTGGGGAAAAGCCTGGGATTACGCCTGGATGTTCGGCGCCTTGACCGTCCCCCCGGAAGCCCGCGGGGAGCGAATCGTCCTGGACCTGAACCCCTGCGGGGAAGCCGTGCTCTTCGTGAACGGCCGGGTTTTCGGCGCGCGCCGGGCGGACCGTATGGCCCATCCGCACCAGTATATTTCCGACCAGACCGTCTGCCGCCACGCGCAGGGCGGCGAGCGCTTTTCGCTCGCCCTCGAGGTTTACGGCGGCACGCCCCTCCCGGCCCACCCCGGCCGCCCGGTCTTTCCGGAAACGGGGGTCCTGTTCGCGCATGACGGTCCCGCGGTAACCGGTACAAGTACCTTCGGCTGGTGGAATGAGGAAGCCTATCAGCTGTGGCTGGACCTGACGGTTCTGCGGGATGTGCATGACTTCCTCTCCCCGCACGATCCCTTCCGGGAGGCGCTGGCGTCGGGCCTTGCCCGCCTCCTCGATACGCTCGACGCGGAGCTCCCGCTCCCGGAACGCCGGCGGGCGTACGACCGCGCCCGGAAGCAGCTCGCCCCGCTCATGCATGCCCATAACGGCACCTTCGCCGCCTCCATGGGCGTGATTGCCAATTCCCATCTGGATCTCGCGTGGCTCTGGCCGATGGAGGAAACCCGCCGCAAAACCGCGCGAACCTTCGGGGCGGCGCTCCGCCTTCTGCGGGAATATCCGGAAATGCTCTTCCTCCATAGCCAGTGCGCGGAATACGAACTCTGCCGGCAGTCCTATCCGGAGCTGTTTGAGGATGTGAAAGCCGCGATCGCCTCCGGCCGCTGGATTGCCGACGGCGGCATGTGGGTGGAGCCGGATACGAACCTGGCGGGCGGGGAGGCGCTCGTGCGCCAGTTCCTGTACGGCCGGCGGTATTTCCGGGAAGTCCTGGGCACGGAAAGCCGCGTGGCCTGGCTCCCGGATACCTTCGGCTACACCGCTGCCCTCCCGCAGATTCTCCGGGGCTTCGGCATGACCGGCCTGACCACCCAGAAAATTTTCTGGTCCTATAATGATTCGGAACCCTTCCCGCACCACGCCTTCCTCTGGCGCGGACTGGACGGCACGGCGATCCCAACCTTCCTGCATATGTCCTATGAAACCGCGGTGGACGCGAAAACCGTGCATACCCGCTGGACCGCCCGCCTGGAGCAGGACGGAAGCCTTGATTTTTACCTCCCCTTCGGCCGGGGAGACGGCGGCGGCGGTCCGACCCGGGATGACCTGGAGCACATCCGCCGGCAGCGGGATCTCCAGGGCGCCCCGAAGCTGTACTGGATGACCCCGGAAGCCTATCTGAAAAAACGGGATAACGGCTCCCTCCCCGTTTACCGGGGGGAGCTGTATTTCCCCTGCCACCGCGGTACCTATACCACCCAGGCCGCGATCAAAAAAGGCATCCGCCGGGCGGAGCATGTCCTCCGCGCCTGGGAAATGCTGGCCGCCCTTGCCGCCTTTTCCGGAAAAGCCGCTTATCCGGCGGCGGAGCTGGAGCGAACCTGGAAGCTCCTCCTGACGAACCAGTTTCATGATATCCTGCCGGGCTCCTCGATCGCCCGGGTGTATGACCAGGCGAAAGTGGATATCGCCCGGATCCGCGACGCCTCCGTCCGCGGGGCGAGGGAAGCCCTGACGGCCTTCTGCCGGCCCGGCCCGGGCCTGACGGTCTTCAATCCCTCCCCGCACGGGGTCACCCGCCTGATCCGGGCGGACGCACGCTTCGCCTCCGGCGCGGCGACCCCGGACGGCGCGCGCTTCCAGGCGGCGGCCTGGCGCGGCGAGGCGCTGATCCTGGCCCGCCTCGAGCCGATGTCGGCGCTGACCCTCCTTCCCGCCGAGGTGCCCGTGCATAGCGGCGCCACGCTCTCCCGCCGGGACGGGGCCTATGTCCTGGAAAACTCCCGCCTCCGCTGCGTCCTCTCGCGCAGGGGCGAGCTCCTCTCCCTGATCACCCTGCATGACGGGCGCGAACGCGTCCGCTCCGCCTCGAATGTCTTTCACCTTTACCGGGATCTCCCCCGGAAGTTTGACGCCTGGGATATTGACAGCCAGACGCGGCGGCGGGAAGTCCCCCTCTCCGCGGTCTCCGAGGCGGAAATCGCCTGCGCGTCCGGGCTCTTTGCCGAGCTGAAAATCACCTCGCGCTTCTCTTCCTCCGTGATCACGCAGCGGATCCGCCTGACGGCCGAGGAATCGCAGCTCGAGTTTATCACCGAGGCGGACTGGCAGGAGCGCCACCGCCTCCTCCGGGTTTCCTTTGATACGGGCATTGACGCGGATCTCGCGGACTCCCAGATTCAGTTCGGCTTCCTTTCCCGCCCGGCCCACCGCTCCCGCAAATATGACGAGGACCGTTTTGAGGTCCCCGCCCATGCCTGGACCGCCCTGCGGGACGCCACCCACGGCGCGGCGGTCCTGAACGACTGTAAATACGGCGTCTCCGCCGAGGATGGCGTCCTCGGCCTGAGCCTCCTCCGCTCCCCGACGTATCCGGACGCGGAAGCGGACCGCGGCTTCCACCGCTTTATCTATGCCTTCCGCGTCTGGGACGGCCCGATGGAAAACAGCGGCCTCGCGGAAGCGGCGGAAACCCTGAATGATCCGCTGATCACGGTCCCGGGCGCCTCCGCGCCGCTCCGGCTGATGAACTGCAGCGATCCCGCCGTCACCGTGGAAAGCGTCAAGCTGGCCGAGGACGGCTCCGGCGATCTCGTGATCCGCCTTTTCGAAAGCCTCGGCGGGGCGCGTTCCGCCGTCCTCCACCCCTGCCTGCCGTTCGCCCGGGCCGTTACCTGTTCCCTCGCCGAGGATCCGGAGGAAATCCTCCCGGTGAGGGACGGCACCTTCACCCTCTCCTTCCGCCCCTTCGAAATCCGTACCGTCCGCCTGACGGCCGTCAGCCCCTGACCACCTTCGGCACGTGGTATTCGACCCCCCTGTCGAAACGCACGGATTCCGGCGGCGTTTCCAGCTCTTCCGGATGATCCATATAGTGAATGATGTCGAAGAAAAACGCGGCGTAATGCGCCCCGGAGCACACCCGTTCGTCCGCCGTGATCCCGATGGGCAGCACGCGGCGCATCCTGGCCTTCCCGTCCGCCTCCACCACGGCTTCCTTCTGTATGCTCCCCATGCCGAAAAACAGGCTCACGTTCCCGAAGTTATAGATGTGGTGCAGGGGATGATGCAGCCCGATGGAACCGTTGTTGGTGATATACAGCCCGCTGTACAGGGGCAGCTCCTTCATCAGCACGGAGGGCGCGATCCCGTACCGGTCCAGCAGCCGCACCAGCCCCACGATCAGGGTGGCGAGCCCGGGCACGGCCAGCAGCCCCCCGGCCAGCTTGATCACAAATCCCCCGCTCTCGGCCGCCCGGGCTTTCTCCACCGCCGCGTTCATCCGGTCCCTCACGTCGAACAGGGTGTCCGTCAGGTCAAACAGAATGCGTACGGTGTCCTCGTTGCTGTCGGTCTCCTGGGGATTCTTGAGCACCGTGTAGGATATGGAGCAGTTGTTCCGGGAATAAAACTGCTTGTTGAATATAAACCGGTTCACCTCCGGGTTCCGGCTGACCGCCCTTACATACGCGGCCGCCAGAATCTGCATGAAGGTCACCTTCTCCCCCTCGCGCCCCTTCTGCGCGATGTACCGGCTCATCTTTTCAAAATCCGCCTTGTGCTCCAGAAACACCTGCGCGTCGCACCGCATGGGCATCAGGTACGGGGTAATCTGAATAATCGGGTCCAGGGCTTTCACGCGCTTTCCGTCGGGTCTGTGTCCAAACATGGTTTTATCCTCCTTTATTGTTGATGCCTGTCGGTCCGGGCTGCGCCGCGCTCGCAGCGGTTCCCCCAGAAATCGATCAGGCTGCCGTTCCGGTATACGCAGATCACCTCGCAGTTGTTGGAGCATCCTCCGCAGCTCCGCTCGCGGGTGACGAAATCCATATTTTTCACGGAAAAATCAAACACGGTTCTTTCCAGGCTGCGCCGGGCGAGAATCGCCGCCCCCATGGCGCCCATCAGGTGTCCGTTCTCGTCCACGATCACCGGGCACTGCAGCAGCTCCTCAAAGGCGCGCACGACGCCGCTGTTCTTGCTGACCCCGCCCTGAAACACCACCGGCGAGCTGATTTTCTTGCCCTTCCCCACGTTGTTGATATAGTTGGACGCCACCGCGCGGCACACGCCGGCGATAATATCCTCCCGGGGATGCCCCATCTGAATTTTGTGTACCAGATCCGATTCGGCAAACACGGTGCACCGGGCGGCGATCGGGGTGGGATACGTGGATTTCAGCGCATATGCTCCGATTTCCTCCACCTCGATCCCCAGGCGCCTGGCCTGGCTGGACAGAAACGCGCCGGTTCCGGCGGCGCACAGAGTGTTCATAGCGTAGTCCACGGCGATTCCGTTTTCCACCAGAATGATCTTGGAGTCCTGCCCGCCGATTTCCAGTATGGTCCTTACGTCCGGGTGAAAGCTCGTGGTTCCCACGGCGTGGGCGGTGATTTCGTTCTTCACCACGGTGGCTCCGATCACGGCCCCCACCAGCCGCCGTGCGCTGCCGGTGGCACCGACGCCCGTAATCTGCCCCTCCTTTGGGTCCCACTGCTTTTCCAGCAGACCCAGCAGCCTCTGCACGGCGCCGATGGGATTTCCTTCCGTCCAGATGTATTCCCGGGCCAGAATCCGGTTCTCCCGGTCGATGATGACCGCCTTGGTGGATATGGATCCGACGTCAATTCCCAGAAACGCTTCCTGTGTGTTCAATGTGTTACCTTCTTTCTCATTTCAACCATGTCGTAAAAGGCTTCCAGCCGGGTCATCAGTCCGACGTCGCTCGTCTGGGAATCATAGGTCAGATACAGGATGGGCATTTTATATTCCCGGCTCAGGTTCGCGAGCACCGGCATAATATCCGTTTCCGGCATGCAGCACGCGGATTTGACCTGAATCACCCCGTCAAAATGCCGCTCGGCATAGTACTGCGCCTGCCAGATATCGGAGGTGGAGTTGGCTCCCATGGAGTATTCGCTGAACCGGCGGATCACGGCCTGCTTGTTCCGGTTGTTGGTGTTCCGCAGCATATCGTTGGATAAGTTCATCAGCCGGTGAACCTCCACGCCCATATCCGCCAGCTTCTGCTCGATTTCCAGGTTGGAAAAGGGATCCATCACGGTGTAGTAGTCGCCGATGATCCCGATGCGGATCGGATCCTCCGGCTTCCGCAGGTTTACATCCGCAAAGGCGTGGCTGGCGTTCCGGTAGGCTTCCCGGATCTCCGTCAGGTTCCGGGCGTCATACAGATCCGATACGAACTTCCGGTAGATCTTCGGATACGTTCCCGTGGGATCGAACCCGCAGTTCTGGTAGTACAGCGAAGTGATGTCGTCCAGATGCTGCACCATCTGAATCGCGTCATACAGCGCCTTCCCGGCCTTGACCAGGCTCCGCCGGGGATTGATCACCTTCAGCATCCGGAGAATGTCCCGCTTTTTCCCGGTGTTGTACAGGGACAGGTTCACAAAGTCAAAGCTGTACCCCATATCCCGCAGAATCTGCTCCTGCAGCTCCCCGAAGTAATTCAGCCGGCACGCCCCCAGCACCATGATGAGCACGTCCGCCCCCGCCTCCAGCGCCTCGATCATGCTGCCGAGCAGGGTCTTGAAGGGGGTGCAGACCAGATCCGGACTGTTCCTCGCTCCGATCTCCTCCGTCCGCCGGGTCAGCGGGGGCGGAAGGATGCACTGGGTCTCAAACCCCTGCTCCACCAGATATTTCAGCACGCAGTTGTATTCGCCGTATCGGGGCAGGGCGGCCTTCCGCTGCTGTTTCATACCCCTTCCCCCCTTTGAAACCGGATGATGTCCAGAAAGCTTTCCAGGCGCGTTTCCACCCCGGCCGTTCCGCTCTGGGTGTCCAGCACCAGCGTCAGGATGGGAATGCCCTTGATGCGGCGGATCAGCAGCTCATTGGTCATGGAATCCGGTCCGCAGGGAAAGGCGCTTACCAGAATGATGCCGTCCACCTTCTCCTTCCACAGGCTTACGCCGCCGACGATTTCCTCGCTCACGATCCACCGGCACGTGGGGGAAAACCGGGCGCACGCTTTCCGGGCGGTCTCCGGTTCCAGGGCGTCGGCCCGCAGGCTGACCGCGCCGGCCTTCTCCAGCTGGTCCAGGACGGGCTTTCCCATATACGGGTCGGAAAGGATATAGCTGTGCCCGGCCACGAGCACCTTCATGCCCGGCTGCTTTACGCGCTCCTTCTGGGCGCGTTCTTCCGCCTTCTGCCGCTGTTCCAGCGCCCGGCTCGCCTCACGCCACGCCCTCCGGCTTTCCCGGGCTCCGTGTCCCAGCTCCACGCCCAGCCGCTCGTATGCCGCGCCCTCCGGGCTCCCGTTCTGCACGTCGATGTTGCAGGTAATGAAGCGCTGCCCGCTGGAGCGGAAAATGTTCCGCGCCTGGTCGTACAGGGCCTCATACCGGGTGCAGAAAAGCTCCGTGTAGCCGTAGTTGCTGTATCGCGGAATAAAAATCCGCTCGCACCGGCCGATCAGGGCGTCCACATGGCCGATGAACATCTTCAGGGAAAGGCACCCCTCATCCGGGGCCAGGGCCGCCCCGGCTTCCAGCAGGCCGCGGCTGCCCGGCGGGCTCAGCACCGTGGAAACCCCCAGCGCCCTGAAAAAATGTTCCCACAGCGCACCGTACCGGTAGTACAGCAGGGCCCGGGGAATCCCGATGGCAGGCAGACTGTTTTCACTCATACACCGTTCCTCCGGTCAGAAAAAAATACACCGGAAATACTTTATCAGACTTGCCCCCGCCAATCAAGTGAGAGCTGGGGACAGTTCTCAGGACGCCCTTTGCATCCGGCTGATTTTGTGGTATTCTGTAATCAGTTCTGAATCGTTATGTTTTTGCAGTCAAAACAGAGAATCCCCACGCTGAAAGAGGAGGAAAACCCTATGAAAAAGACAGTCAGCCTGATCCTGACGGTGGTCATGATCCTCTGCCTGGCCGGCAGCGCGGCAGCCGAGACCGGTTTTGAAACCCTGTTCGGGTTCTACACCACCGAAGAATGCTTTGGGGAACCGGCGGCCGTATATGACTATCAGAGCGAAGAGGGAGAAGGAGAAAAAGAAGCCAAAGTCTGCCTTGCGATCTTCCTTTTTGATCAGGAGTACGATATGACGACGGCTATTCTGATCGGAAAAAACAAGGACGGAGAGGAAAAATACTATCAGTGGACCGCGGATTTGCAGCCGGGGTTTGCGACGATGGTTACCCTTCTTGCGAATTTTGAGATGCTGAAAAGCCGCTGTGAGGATGGAGTGGATTTCTGTATCAGTTTTTCCGCGGACGCCGGGGCCACGATGACAGATATTGATACCGCGGAAAAGGCGAAAGAATATCTTGCGCGCCTTGAAACCTCATCGGAACCTGCTAAGGCTGAGTAAGACGGAAAAGAAGAATGCTTTCCCTTCCGTCAGAGAATTCGGAGACCGGTAAAAACCCGGGGACATCCGCTTTTTCAATAAACAGTTTCCAGAGCAGGGATTTGGAGCGAACCTGAAGGTATGCTTTTCCGAAATCCGAATGGATCAGGGATTGTCCGTCGGGCGTAAACAGATACAGGGTGGTGACGGGCGGGGCGGCCTTCCCCGTGAAATCCCACACGGAATAATACTCAAACCATCCGATGCGGTTCATCATGGTTTCCGTGAGTACAAGATACGCCTCCTTCGGCGTTTCCGGATGGATCAGGGATTCGGCAAGGACAGCTTCCGAGGGAGGCAGCCCGCAGCGCTCTTCCAGGATTCGGATCGCCTCTTCCCGGTTCGCAGGCAGAACAGCCCAGAGGGTCTGAAAAACCGTCGGAGCGTCTGTCTTTGTAAGAAGAAAATCAACGGCCTGATTTCCTGAACAGGACAGCATCCGGAGGATCGACAGCGAAAGGCTTGCGTTGCCGGTGGCCATCGCTTTGGAAAACAGGATGCCGCGGATTCCGTCCTGTGTGGCGCCGTCCCAGAGGCACGGATGCCCGGATTCGTATTCATAGTAGTAGCCGTAGTCCCACCAGGAGAGCACAACCGCTTCCGGATCTTCCGCGTTTTCCCGGATCCAGCCCATGGCGTCGGCGGACGCATCGGATACGGAAGGCCTGCTGCGGCCGGAAACCTGAACGGAGCCGGAAACGGCCGGTACAACACCGGCCGTCAGGAGGATGGCCGCGAAAAACATGCCGGCCATACGGCGCCTGCCGTTTGCGGATTTTGCGGTCTGGACGATTTTGCCGATGAAGATACCGGCTGTCAGGCCGACGGGAACGGCCAGGTGTTCGGTAAACCGGTTCCCGTATCGGCAGATAAACAGTCCCCCGGCGAGCAGCACGGCGAACAGGCAGAAATACAGGACATCGGATCGCCTGCCTGCCGGATCGGAACCCCTTTTCCGTTCCTCCCTGAAGCAGCGGAAAAAAACCCGGACAAAAAACCCCAGGCTGAGAAGAGCGGCCATGATTCCCCCGATGCCGTTCACAATGGTGTGGGTGTCCCGGCTGTAGCCGGAGAACCATTGAAGAAAAGATTTCGGAACAGGATCGGGAGCGCTGAGCTCGGTAATGCCGGTTAACAGGTTGGGGAGAACGCCCGAAGAAGTCGGAACGGCGGCTGTCGCTGACGGGGTGGAAGCGATTCGGGCAAACAGGGATGGGCCGTGCATCAGGATCAGGCATCCCGCGGAAAGAGCGGTGCAGAGCAGCAGTGTCAGCGGCTCCCGTTTTTCGAACCGGCGGGTGCGCAGAAAGCGCCGCGGAGTGATGAGCAGCACGGTCACAAAGATCCATCCGCCCAGCAGAACCGCGCCGGCAGCCACTCCGGCGCCTTCCGGCGTCCAGCAGCGTGAATAGACCGCCGCGGAGGACGCAAACAGGGCGGAAAAGAGAACCCGCCTGCCGGTTCGCTCCGCGCGCAGGGCTTCCGAGAGGAAAAGGATCAGCAGGATTTCCATCAGCAGGACGAACATGTCGGTGTCAAAACGGCCGAAGACGGTCCGCGACACAAAGGCTGAAGCACATGAAACCAGCAGTCCGGAGGCCAGGCCGCCCGCGGGATTGCTCATCCGGGTTCCGAGAATGCAGGCGGCCAGCGCCGTCAGGGCGCTCAGGACAGCGGACAGGCTGAATTCAACATCGTACAGGCTTGTTCCGAACACCGCGTGGAGCGGTTTATGGATCCATTCTGTCAGGCGGATCAGACCGGGCTGATAGTCCGCGCTTCTGCCTTCCGGATAGAAGCTCAGGGTATCCCAGCTCGTTCCGTCTTCCCGGAGAACCGTCCCGAAATGGCCGTGGGCCAGATCGTTCCGGACAAGCCGCGCATGATAGTAGGAGTCCGGATCGGTCAGATACAGGTGTTGTTCCTCATCGGTCATGGCCTGGCGGAGTTCCGGACTCAGGCCGGACTGAAGCGCGGAGGGAAGCCGCACGAGCACGGCGGCGGCCATCACCAGAACGGCGCAGAGAATCATCAGCCAGAGCGATCGCGTACGTGAACTCATGGTGATTCATCCGCCTCCTGTGAATGGGTTTCTGCGGCCCTTCCGGGCGGATTTATTGTAACGTATGGGTTTCGGGAAGACAAGAGGAGAAAAAACGGGCGGAACGGATGCATTTCGGATGACGGGAGGTGATTCGGATCAAAAAGCTGGTGAGGAAAGATGTTCTGGTTCTGCTGACCGGAACACTCGCTGTTTTTCATGCGATGATCGCTCTGCTGAGCTTCTTTGTGGAGGTTTCGGCGGCACGGACAGTGGATGCGGTGCTGGGCGGAATCACGGGAGTGTATGCTGTTCTGGTTTTTGGGGTGTTCCGTCCGCGCCTGCGTTTTTCTTTCCGTCAATGTCTGCCGGTTGTACTGCTGTTTTGTTATGCTGTATCCGTGATCGTGATGTCAGTCCGTTACAGAACCCCCTGGTTTTGGGAAAACAATGCCCAGGGGCTTTATGATACCGCGGTGCTTCTTCTGGCGGTGTATTCGCTGGGCCGCTGTTCAGGCAGAGACGGGATTCATCCGGCGCTGCGGGTTGTGTTGCAGTTATGCCTGCTGGCATGGACAGCATTTATGCTGTTTGTGCTGATCCGCCTGCCGCAGAGTCCGGTGATTCGCCTGCCGAACCGGGGGATGATCGTTTTTCAGGAATCCCGGTTGTACCTGAATTGTCATCCGAATACAACGGGCGTCATTGCCATGACGGCGCTACTGATCTGTTGTTTCATGGCTTTTATATCGAAAAAACGGGTGGCAAAAGGGATTTATATTCTGTTCGCCTGCGTTCATTATGCGGTGCTGGTGCTTTCCAATTCCCGAACGATGCTGGCAGCTTCTCTGATCGGTTTTGCCGGCCTGACAGCCGTGACGGCGTATTCCGGATTCCGGGGGAAATACAGGTTGCTTTTGACAGCGGGAACGGCGATAATATCCATAGCAGTATTCTGGATGGCCAGGGATTGGATCTTCTGGCTTTTCAGGACTGCTTCCATGAACTCGGGTGTTTCGGCAATACAATGGGAGAGCCGGGATCTTGTCGACAGCGGCTTTACGACATTCAATGGCAGAATAACCGGCTTCAGGTATGCATTGATGGCGATGGGAGATGATTTGCAGTGCTTCCTGACGGGGGTTACTCCGCCGGTCGTCAAACTGGCGTTGTACAAAGCCAGTGCCGGAGCCTGGAATATGTATACACATAATCAGTTCCTGGAAATCGGTGTGGCTGTCGGGGTGCCGGCTATGGTGTGTTTTACAGTCTGGCTGTTCCTCCTGGGGAAGGATTGCGCCGGACTGTGCCGAAAGGGCGGAAAACGCCGGGAGGTGTATATCTCCCTGATTTTGCTGGCGTTTGCGCTGGTCAATATGCTGGAGGCGACCCTGCTGTTTTATGGATATATTCTATCGTATGTGTTCTTTTTCATGGCAGGATGGATCAATGGAATCAGGGGAGGGGAAATCAAGGATGCGTGACACCTGGAGAAAAAGCCTGGTATGGATCCTGGCGGCGGTTCTGTGCCTGCTGTCCTGGGCAGGGGCGGAGGAACTGTCTGACAACATGACCGGCTTCGGGAGCGGAAGAGTCTATTCTGTCCGGAAGAAAGCGGACGGCGGATATGACCTGTGGGTTGGCGACCGCCGGATCGGCGATCTTCCGGGGACGGAAGAGCTGTTCGGAATGGTCGGAGGAGAAGAGCTGATTCTGCTGACAAACGAAAACGTCACCGGCCTTGGTTCGGATCTGCAGTGGGTGCAGGAATACCTGCAGGGAGAGAATATCACCGGCACGGGCATTCGCTCAGATTTGCAGTGGGTGGAGGAATACCTGCAGGGAGACAATCTTTCGGGCACAGGCAGCGGGGAAGGCGCCGGTTCCGGCGGCGGAACAGGAGCAGTCTATGGCGTCCGGAAGGAAGCGAACGGCGGATACGGACTGTGGATTGGCGGCCGTCAGATCGGAGAGCTCCCGGGGATGGAAGAGCTGTTCGGAATGATCGGAGGAGAGGAACTGATTCTGCTGACAAATGAAAACGTCACCGGCTTTGGCTCCGGGCTGCAGTGGGTGCTGGATTATCTGCAGGGAGAAAATATCACCGGTACAGGCAGCGGGGGCGGCGCCGGTCTCAGCGGCGGAACAGGAGAAGTCTATGTCGTCCGGAATAAGGATGGCAGCGGATACGAACTCCGGAGGGGCGACAGTCTGATCCGGGAGTTCCCGGGGACGGGAGAAGTGTTCGGTCTGACCGGAGAAGAAGAATTGATTGTGCTGACAAACGAAAACGTCACCGGCCTTGGCTCAGATCTGCAGTGGGTGCAGGAATACCTTCAGGGAGATAATATTACCGGCATGGGCAGCGGGGACGGCGCCGGTTTCGGCGGCGGAACAGCACCGGTCTATGTTGTCCGGAATAAGGATGGCGGCGGATCCGAACTCTGGTTCGGCGGCCGGCTGATCAGGGAGCTCCCGGAAGGGGAAGAGCTGTTCGGCCTGACCGGAGAAGAAGAACTGATTCTGCTGACAGGCGAAAATGTCACGGGCCTTGGCTCGGATCTGCTGTGGATGCAGGATTACCTGCAGGGAGGAAATATCTCCGGCACGGGCGCCGGAGATCCTGCGGATTACGGAACCAGGCCGACCCGGCTGGAAGACCTTCTGAATCAAACCGTTCCGGAGAACTCTATCTACGTGCAGGACAACCTGGGAAGCGGCAGATAACAGAACAGGAAGACCGATGAATGACCTGCGACAGGGGAGAGGAAAGAAAATGAAAAAAGCTTTGTCCATCCTGATAGCCGCCCTGCTGATAGCCGGAATGTTTTCGTTTGGCTGCGTTGCCGCGGAAGAAATATCCGGACCTTCGAAGCCTGCGGGGTATGTTCTTCCGATCATGATGAACGCCAGGGAAACACGGGAGTGTTTCTTTGCAAACGGTACGCCCATTACGATTCAGGAGCCGAAAGCGGACACGGCCGGATGGGTTCATGACGCGGAAATACAGAAAAGTCTCAGGAACGGATTTTCTCCGAAAAAGAGGCCGGGAACAGGGGCGGTCATCAGCTGGGAAGAGGGAAAGGAAACCCGCTTTGTCTATGTTTCCGGTCACAGCAAGGTCTTTGGAGGAAGCCTGGACGCATCCGTAAAAGCGGATGTACAGATTACCGTCCGGGGCAGAAACGTCAAAAAAGCCTTTCCGAATGTGTCTTTCCTGTTTGGGGGCGGATACAATGGCGATGTGGACGGCAATGTGACCATTACGCTGGAAGAAAGCCAGATGATGTATGTCTATGGAGGCGGATATAACGGCAGCATCACCGGAGATGTGCTGATTCAGTCCTCGGGAGAAAACTGGTCTCTGGATCTGGTGGGCGGCGGTCTCGCCAGCTCCGGAACCGGAAACGCGGTCGCGGATGTAGGCGGGAATGTGACCATGGATCTGCGGGGAATGATGATCAGCTATATGGATACACTGGTTTGCGGCGGCCTGGCTGAATCTGTTTCCGAATATACGACACAGGCAAATGTCTGCGGCAGCGTCAGTGTTTACGCCGAAGGACGGAATGTTTATCAGGTGTGCGGAGGCGGGGAGGCGTATTGCATTTCGGAAGGCTGCGGATACCCGACCGCTGATGTGAAAGGAAATATCCGTCTTGAACTGCGGGACAGCAAAGTCCGCTATTACAATAAGGAGGTCGCTGTTTTAGGAGGCGTGTTTGCGGGCGGTCTTGCGCACTTTGGAAAGGCAAATGTCGGCGGGGATTGTGAAGTGATCGTTGCGAATACGGTTTTTGACGATGAAGCGCTCGGCGTGATTCTGGGCGGCATGGCGGAGGGCGCTTCCGCTGTGGCCAATGTCGATGGAAATATCAACGGACAGGTGTTTCCGGATTCCAATCCGGCCCATGTGATTTCGGGTGGAATTACGCATAGGGACGGAACGGCGGAAGTTTACGGCAAAGTGAGTCATGGGGACGGTTCTCAGTGACTCATTTACAGCGGCTCCATCAAAAAACTCCCCTCACGCGGCAGGAGCAAGGAACTGCCTTTCGTGAGGGGAGCTGTTTTTCCGGTGCGGGATCCCTGTTACGGATTGCCGGGATGCGTCAGAGATTCATTTCCTGTGAAATCCGGCCGGCCCGGGCGGATCAGAGCATCAGGCGGTAGATTTTTTCACAGTCGGCCTCATCCAGGGTGACGAACCCCGAAATGCTGCCCGGACGGCCGTCGCCGCGGCAGAGGGCTTTGACCAGGACGGGGATATCCTCTTCCCGGGCGCCAAGCTCCTCAAAATTCCGGGGCATGCCGATGGAGATGAAAAACCGGCGCAGCTTTTCGATTCCTTCGCGGGCGGTGACCTCCGGATGATCGAAATCCATCTGGCAGCCCCAGACGCGGACGGCGACCTTGGCAAAACGCATGATATCATGATTCATGACATAGGTGAAAACTGCGGGGAGCGTAACCGCCAGGCCGGCGCCGTGGGCGCAGTCATAGAGAGCGGAAAGCTCGTGCTCGATATTGTGACTGTTCCAGTCCTGGCTGCGGCCGACACCGCAGGAATTGTTATGCGCCATCATCCCGGCCCACATGATGTTGGCCCGGGCGTCATAGTTGTCCGGATCCTCAATGACCCGGGGCCCCTCATGAATCATGGTCAGGAGAAGCGCTTCGATCAGGCGGTCGGTGACCTCCACTTCCCGGGTGTTGGTGAGATAGCGCTCATAGAGATGCGCCATGATGTCCGTGATGCCGGCGGCAGTCTGGTAAGGCGGGAGGGTCTGGGTCAGCGCGGGGTTGAGGATGGAGAACTTCGGGCGGATGGCGTCTCCGCTGGCGCCGCGCTTGAACATGCCGTCCTCCCGGGTGATGACGCTGTCCGGGCTGCCCTCGCTTCCGGCGGCGGCGATGGTGAGCACTGTGCCGACGGGAAGGGCGTTTTCAATCCGCTTTCCGCTGTAGAAATCCCAGAAATCCCCGTCATAGACGGTGCCGGCCGCGATGGCCTTGGCGGAGTCAATGGCGCTGCCGCCGCCCACAGCAAGGATAAAATCGATGTTTTCCTTTTTGCACAGCTCGATTCCCTCATACACGAGACCGCTGCGCGGATTGGGCCGGACGCCGCCGAGCAGGAAACAGGGAAGGCCTTCCGCCTTCAGGGAAGCCTCCACCCGGCCGATCAGACCGGAACGGACGGCGCTGCCGCCGCCGTAATGAATGAGGACGCGGCTGCCGCCAAAGCGCCTGACCAGCGCGCCCGCCTGGGATTCCGTGTCCCTGCCGAATACAAAACAGGTGGGAGAATAAAAGGTAAAATTATCCATGCGAGTCCTTCCTTTCTGAATGCTGATTCATTCCGGGCCGCCTGGCGGCGGTGGTTGACAGGAGTGAAAAACTCATGCTACAATCATCATAATCCTTACAGTTAACTCTAAGTCAATAGTTAAATGCGGAAAGGACAGGCACAATTCCGGATGAAAGTGATAGGATACTGAAAAGCCATGAATATGAAAACAGATCAAATGGATATCGAAAGAACCGGATTGTATTCCATTCAGGAAGTAAGCCGGAAAACGGGGCTGACCGCCCATACCCTGCGTTACTATGAAAAAGAAGGCCTGCTGAACGGCGTGGTCAGAAGTCCGGGCGGATTCCGGCAGTATACGGATGAGGACCTGGAAAGGCTGGGGCTGATCTGCTGCCTGAAAAACACCGGCATGTCCATCCAGGAAATCGCCCGGTTTGTCCAGCTGACCCGGGAGGGGGAGCATACGCTGGAGGAACGGGTGAAACTGCTGCGGGAGCACCGGGACCGGGTCCTGGCCCGGATGACGGAAATGCAGCAGCATCTGGATAAGGTGACGTGGAAGCTGAACTTCTTTACCGAAAAGCTGAAGGTATATGAGGCGGGAAAGGATCAGCGGACGGCTGCCGGTGAAACCGCTGAGGAAAAGTGAAGCTCCTGCCACGGACGAAAAGGATAGAATAGAAGAAAACGGAAAGGGAGAAATGCCGGATGACGGAGCTGAAAGTCGGTTCTTATCTTGCGCGCTTTGCGGACGGAGGAATCCGGATTCTGAAAAACGGGGAGACGCTTTATTTCAATGCCCGCCCTGTTTATGTGTCCGTCAAGACGTACGGCGCGGTCAACGAGTTCCGGGATACAGCCTATGACCGGGTGGAGGAACAGAACGGCACAGTGACAGGGGAAAGCCTTTTCGTCACGAAAAACGGATCGGAGATTGCTGTCCGTGATATCTGGTCGGTGCACGGAGGGACGCTGAAGATTGCCCGGGAAGCGAAGGTGCGGAAGAGCAGCGAGGACGACCTGGGCTTCCAGACGAAGATCTCCTTTTATCAGGCCCTTTCGGAGAACCTGCGGGATTATGACTATTTCAGTCCGGGACAGTGGTACCGGGACAATGCGTATGCGGCTGATTTCGCGCTGGGGAAAAACATGGACCTGCAGTATTACTGGAGAAAGGAAACCTGGTCCGGACTGCCCATGTTTGCCATGCGGCATAAGGAAAGCGGCGAAACAGTTTCGCTGTCGCGCTGGGAGGCGGATGCGACCCTTCCGTCCCTGGACCGTACAGCCACGGAGAACTACGCCTACGTTGATCCGCGGATGACCGTAGGCTCCTTCGGCGTGAGCAAAGCGCGCCCGGAGGCGCTGACCTATACCTATTACGGGCATATGATGGCCACCCCGCTGCCGGACGCGCAGTGCGACGGGGTATCCGCTGATTATATTTATCCGGCGGTCAACGGGCAGCAGCCTTACCGGAACTGGGGACCGTTCAGCCCCCGGCAGCCCCTCAGCAATGTCACCTGGGTCCACCCGGTGCGGGAAGGCTTCGTCCAACGGTATACCGTCGCCGCGGCCTTTGACCGGTATGACAGTTTCGGCCGGATGCTCCGGGAGACCTGGCGGCAGGTGTATACCCGCCTGAAAGACCGGCTTTTCGAAGTGGACAACGCGCAGCTGTATGAACATATGATGC
Source organism: Clostridia bacterium (assembly GCA_017652125.1). Lineage (GTDB taxonomy): Bacteria > Bacillota > Clostridia > Christensenellales > Aristaeellaceae > Aristaeella. Next base: position 25,094 of record JAGCBO010000102.1, read on the forward strand.
GCTTCCTGAAGAAAGTGACCCGGCAGTTCGGGGAAGCCTGGGGCACGCCCTTCGTTGCCCAGCTGCCTGATTTTGACCCGAACTCCTTCTCGGCGGAAATCGGTTTCGTGGGCCAGCAGGCGGGAATCGGGTACCAGCTTCTTCGCTGGGGCAGGCTGCGGGAGGACGCGGAAGCGGTGGAAAAAGGTCTGGGAATCCTGAATTTCTGGGCGGAGCACACCATGACGGACGCCGGGTTCCCGAGGCTGTGGGTTCACCTTTCTGTGCATCAGGACGAACCGCAGCCGTTATGGGTGCGGCAGATCGGCGACGGGCTGGAAGCGATTCTCGATGCCTATGTTTTTGAGAAGAAACGCGGCATCCCGCATGCCGGCTGGCTGGATTACTGTGTGCGTACCGCGGAGTGGCTGGTCAGCGTCCAGAATGAAGACGGCAGTTTTTACCGTTCTTATCACGACGACGGATCCTGCTGCATGGATTCAAAAGCCAGCACGCAGTGTGTCGTCCGTTTCCTGATCCAGCTGTACCTGGTGACGAAGCAGGACCGTTATCTCCGGGCCGCTGAACGGGCCGGCGAATGGTCCCGCGTGCATCAGTATGAGGGTTTCGAATACCGGGGCGGGCCCTGCGACACCTCGGATATCATGGATAAGGAATCCGGGATTTATGCCATGTTTGCCTATATCGCGCTGTATGATATCAGCGGGGACCGGAAATGGCTGGAGGCAGCCTGCGGGGCCGCGGATTATACCGAAACCTTTACCTTTGTCTGGGATTTCCCGGTTTACAATCCCTATCCCGCCCATCCTTTCAACCGGTACCATATCAGCGGACAGAGCAACGTGTCCGTAGGCGCTCCGGGGGGCGACATCTATATGGCGGCATGCAGCTATACCTATTACCGCCTGTGGCTGATGACGGGAGACCGGCATTACTGTGATTTCGCCGAGTTCCTGAACCGGAACTGCAAACAGGCCAATGATGTTGACGGCGCCTGCGGATACCGCTATACCGGCCTGGTGAACGAAGGAGCCAATTTCAGTGAACAGGAATACCGGAGCCGTTACCACTGGCTGCCCTGGTGTACCTTTGTGGAGGTGGATCCGGCTTCGCGTTTCTATGATACCTTCGGCGCCCATGAGATCGCTGATATTGAAAAACTGCCGCTGGAGGAGCGGCAGGCGCGGAACAGGATTTATGACCATTATGCGGAAGGAATAAGCTGTATTCAGTAAAGGAAAGGAGAACAGCCTGTATGCCGGCGGAGAGCGGAAAAAAGATCATCATCCTGCACATTCTGACCATTCTGAGAAAGTATACGGATATCAACCACCCCATGACGCAGCAGGAGATCGCGGATAAGCTGCTGAGTGATTACGGGATGGTGGTGAACCGGGCCACCGTCAAGCGGAACATCGCGGATCTGATGGATGCCGGTTATGGAATATATCCCAAGGATGAAATCAACCGGACCTTTGTCAATAAGGAGACCGGGGAAGCAGAAGTCAATACGATCTGTACCAACTTCTATTATGAGCATGAGTTTTCGGAATCAGAACTGCATATGCTGATCGACGGTCTGCTGTTCTCCCGGTCTGTGCCCTATAACCAGCGGAAGAAACTGATCAAGAAACTGGGGGAGCTTTCCAGCTCGCATTTCAGCCGGCGGATGCGGCACGTGCACAGCATGAACGCCGATTCGCCGGCAAACAAGGCCCTGTTCTATAACATTGAAATCCTGGATGAGGCGATCACGGACGGAAAGCAGGTCGAAATTGTTTACGGTTATTACGGTACGGATCTGAAACTGCATGCGCGGAGGAATGAGAACGGAACCGTGAAGAAGCAGCTGCTGAACCCGTATCAGCTGGTGGCCAGTGAGGGCCGGTATTACCTGATCTGCAACAAGGATAACTATAACAATGTGGCCAATTACCGGATTGACCGGATCATGGAGATCCGACCCCTGGAAACGCCCTCCAAGCCCAGGAGCCAGGTGGCGGGTCTGGAGGACGGACTGAAGCTGGAGAAATATCTCTACCAGCATGTGAATATGTTTTCCGGGGATCCGGAGAAGGTGGAATTCATCGTCCCGAAGAGCTTCGTGAGCGTGGTGATCGATTTCTTCGGATCCTACGTCTCATTCTTTGACACGGAGGATGGCTTTATATCCTGCAGCATTGAGGTCAGCCTGGAAGCGATGCGCCACTGGGCCGGCCAGTTCGCAAACGTGGTTCGCGTGGTTTCGCCGGAAAGCCTGGTGGAGGAGATCCGGGAGGACCTCCGGAAAGCCAATGCGAATTACGGGATATAAAGGGCGCGCCGGATCTTTCCCTGTGAATGTTTATTTGATACCGGTCAGCGCGATGCCCTCAATGAACTGCCGCTGGAAGACCGCGTAGATAATGATCAGCGGGATCGTGGCCAGCAGAGCGCCCGCCATGATGCTTGGGTAGTCGCTGATATACTGCCCCTGCAGATAGCTGAGGCCGGCGGTCAGGGTCATCTTGGTTTTTTCCGTATTGACGATCATGGGCCACATCAGATTGTTCCAGGCAAACCGCAGCGTCAGCACACCGAGGGAAACCAGACCGGGCTTGATCAGCGGAAGCATGATCCGGGAATAGATCCGGCCGTGACCGCAGCCGTCGATCCGGGCGGCGTCCTCCAGCTCAAGCGGGATGGACATAAAGAACTGCCGCATCAGGAAAGTGCCGAAGGCGCTGAACAGATTCGGAAGATAGATGGCATGCAGCGTATTCAGCAGGCCCATCTTCTGAATCAGCAGATACTGGGGAAGAATCAGAAAAGAACTGGGGATCATCAGCACAGACAGACAGAGAATGAACAGGAAATTCCGGCCGGGAAAATGAATGCGCGCAAAGGCATAGCCCGCGGCGGAGCAGAACAGCAGCTGGCCTGCCACGATGATCAGCGATGTGAGGATCGTGTTCCAGTACATCGTGAAGAAAGGCAGTTTTTCAGGCAGGGAGGTATAGGCGTCCGGCCGCCAATTGCGCGGAAGAATGGACGGCGGGATGGAGACCGCTTCCACCTGGGTCTTCATGGAGGTCAGGAACATCCAGATAAACGGGGCCAGGGTGATGAAACATCCGAGGAAAAGCACGGCGTGTACGACCGCTTTTCCGTACCGGGGGTGTCTGCCGGAGCGGGAGAGCTTCATTTTGTTTTCCATGATTGCGTCCTCCTTTCCCTCAGTCATAGTGGACCCATTTTTTCTGGATTCTCATCTGGAAGAGCGTCAGCAGCATGATAATCGCGAACAGCAGCACCGCGATGGCGCTGGCGTATCCCTTGGCGGAATATTCGAAAGCATTCCGGTAGAAATACATGACAACGCTCTGAGCATAGGACATGGCGATGCTCTTGGTCGGAATCATCATATAGATTACGTCGAAAATCTGCAGGGTGGAGATAACGGTCGTGATCACCACAAAGAACAGGGTAGGGGTCACCAGCGGGATGGTGATCTTCAGGAACTGCCTGATTTTTCCTGCGCCTTCCAGCTCCGCGGCCTCATAGTAATTGGAGGAAATGCCCTGAATGCCGGCCAGAAGAATGATCATGTTGTAACCGACGCCCATCCATACGGATACGATGCTGATACACAGGAGCACGGTATGTTCGTCTGAAAGCCAGTACTGAGGCGTCCCTCCGAAGATCCTGACAATATGGTTCAGAATGCCGAAATCTCCGTTGAAGATCCAGCGCCAGACCATCGCGATTGCGACGGACATCGTGACGGTAGGAATGAAGTAGATGACCCGGTATACATCCCGGCCCCTGATCCGGGTGTTCAGGAGAGCGGCAAGGATCAGCGCAAGGACGACGGTCAGCGGAATGATGATGACCGCGTACATCAGCGTGTTTCCGAGGGAGCGCCACATGACGCTGTCCTGGAACATTTTGGTGTAGTTAGCCAGCCCTGCCCAGGATGAGCGGTTGAAGGCGCCGACAGTGTACAGGCTGTCCCGGAAAACCTTGTATACCGGGTAAAAGTAGAATAAACCGAGACCGGCGAGCAGCGGCAGAATCATGCCGTAGCCCCAGGCCCAGTCGACTCGTTTTTGCCGGGTAATCCGCGTTTTGACTGTCATGCAGGCGCCTCCTTAATCAGAAATGCCCGATCCGGGAAGAGAGGACCCGGATCGGGCCGGTGATTTTCAGAATGGAGCTTCGGGGTTCAGCCGGGCATTATTGTCCCAGACGGGCCATGATATTGCTGCAGGCTTCATCCACGGAGATGTCGAGGTTGAAGGCTTTGATCAGTTCTTCCCACATGAAGGTGCTCCATTCCGGGTTGAGCGCGGAGGGATATACGTAGGAGTATTCCGCGGCGGCTTTGGAATAGATGGACATATTGTACTGCGGATACGCGGTGAAGAACAGATCGGAGTATTTCAGGAAGGACGGGATGGTGACGCCCATCGGTCCCAGCTTTTCATTGGCTTCCGCGCTGGCCAGGTAGGCGACCCACGCATAGGCTTCTTCGGGATGCTTGGTCTGAGCGGAGATGCAGTTGGCCTTGCCGTGAATGACGGAGGCGCGCTTGCCGTTGGGCATCAGGGGCAGCTCGGCGACGTCGATGACATCGGACACGGAGCATTCCGGAGAAACATATTCGGAAACGACCCAGTCACCGGAGAAGACCATGCCCAGCTTGCCGGCCATGAACTGCAGATAGGCGGGGTTCTCTTCCAGGGACTTCTCGGACGGGGAAACGCCCATCTTCATCAGATCAACCCAGCACTGGATGCCGGCCCGGGTGTTTTCGTCGTTGAAGCCGAACTTCTCATCATCCACAAAATATCCGCCCAGGGCATAGACGGTGTTGTAGAAGCCCTGCTGTTCCTCATAGTTGGCGGCGATGCCGTAGACGCCTTCTTCGATCCCGGTAATCGCTTTGGCAGCCGCGGTCAGGTCGTCCCAGGTCCACTCAGAAGTGGGGTAGGCGACGCCGGCTTTGTCAAACAGGGCCTTGTTGTACCACAGGCCGATGGTGTCGTAATCCATGGGGATGCCGTACTGTACGCCGCGGAAATTGTACATGGCGTTCATGGCCGGAGGATAGTTGTTCAGATCCACATCGGACTTGGCGATCAGTTCGTCCAGGGGCATCAGAACTTCGCCGTCCGCATACTTCTTGATGTTCACGCCGTTCATGTGGAATACATCGGCGATGCTTCCGCCGGTGGCGGCAGCTTCCAGCTTGGTCCAGTATTCATCCCAGGAAGTGGGCTCCAGGATGATCTTCACACCGGGATGAGCCGCTTCGAATTCGGTCTTGCACTGGTTGTAGAATTCTTCCAGAGCGCCGTGCCAGAACGCGTAGTGGATCTCGATCTCCTCCGCGCCTGCGCTTCCGGCCAGACCGATGACCAGGGACAGGGCCAGCAGCATTGCCAACAGTTTTGCCAGTTTCTTCATCGTTCTCGTCTCCTTTGATAAAATAATGAATTATTTTCTTCCGGCTTGCCGCCGGCAAGATTCAGTTTCCGCGCAGCCTGTCAGTCCAGGCGGCCATTTCGACGGCCTGTCCCGTATGCCGGGACTCTTCCGCCGCGAATACGAGCAGATGGCTCTCGACGGACCTGGAGATATCCGATACAATCTTTTCTCCCGTTCCCCGATCGTTCAGGAAAGCATCCATCAGCGCGACGTCTCCGCCGCTGTGAGCTCCCTGAACCTGGCCGATCAGGATCCGCTCCTGCACGCTGTTTTCCGTCATGCTGGAACGGAACCGGCTGATCAGGATCTCGCCGGGGTCGTCATCCCCCAGGATCTCGCCGTGTTCGCACATGATATGGATCGTGCGGTGCATCCGGTCCGTCATGCCGCAGAGCGTGAAGACCGTGGTGGCGCCGTCCTCATATTCCATGATGACGCTCTGGTGGTCGCATACATCGTTGTCGCAGCGGAATACGCAGCGCCCGTAGGGGCCTGTCCTCAGGGCTTCCAGAATGCCCGCTTCGGTCTGATCCTTCGTCAGCACATTCGCGGGCCACTTTCCGATGTTCGGCAGGTAAACCTTCCGGGCGTCGAAGCGGCAGCCGGCGGCCGCCGGGCATTCCAGACACCGGTCCGCGCTTTTTTCGGGCGCATTCTCCGGCCTGAAATAGGAGAGGCTTCCGACGGAGAAGATCCGGCGGACGCTTTTTCCGGTCAGCCAGAGCAGCAGATCCAGGTCGTGGCAGCTCTTCTGCAGGAGGATCGGGCTTGACAGTTTTTCGTTGCGCCAGTTTCCGCGCACAAAGCTGTGTGCGATATGGTAATTGCCGATGTTCTCGGTATGTTCGATGGAGATGATTTTTCCGAGTTCTCCGCTGTCCAGGATTTCCTTGAGCTTCCGGAAGAACGGGGAGTACCGGAGGACATGACAGATGACCACCCGCCGTCCCAGCTCTTTTGCCATGTCG
>JAGCBO010000103.1 GCA_017652125.1 Clostridia bacterium
CGTATTCGGCCTCCATCGCGGACAGGGGGTAGGACTTCAGCTCCTCCGCCTGCAGCTTCATGACGGCGTCGGCGGTGCGTTCAATCATCGGCTCAGATAAAACGTGATCCAGAACGAAATCAACGACGGCGTTTTCCAGGTAATCCTTCGGGACGGCTTTCTTCTGACAGGATTTGCGGTGCTTCCGGCCGTGACAGGTGTAATAAAAGCGGCGGGCGCCGGACTTGCTGGTGCCGGAATCTCCGATCATGGATTCACCGCAGTGACCGCAGAAGGCTTTTCCGGTCAGAAGATAATCAACAGCGCCGGTTTCAAGATGGCGGGAGGTTTTTCCCTTCATGCGCTGCGCCTCCTCAAAAACAGATTTTTCGATGATCGCCGGCATTCCGTCCGGGACGCGGGTATCTCCCCAGATATAAACGCCGGTATAACGTTCGTTTGAAATAATCCGGACGACGGTCTGGGCGGAAAAAGGTTTCCGGCGGGGTGTGCGGACGCCCTGGTCATTCAGGATACGGGCGATCCGGGCGGCGGAATATCCGGAGACATACAGATCGAAGATATTCCGGACAACGGCGGCCTCCTCCGGGTGAATGGCGTAACGGCCGTCAGATCCGCGCTGATAACCCAAAACCAGCGTCCCGTTATACAGGCAGCGGCGGGCGTTGTCGTTCATTCCGCGTTGAATGTTTTCGGAGAGGTTCCGGGAATACCATTCCGCGGTTGCCTCCAGCATTCCCTCCAGGAGCACACCGGCGGATCCTTCCGGAATCGGCTCCATCGCGTAAAGTACCTTGACGCCGAAACGGCGGAGGCGTCCTTTGAACAGGGCGGATTCCTCCCGGTTCCGGCCAAAGCGGTCCACCTTCCAACAGATCAGCGTATCAAAGGATCCGGATTCCGCGGCCTTCATCATGGACTGGAAAGCGGTCCGGGCGCTGACGTTCTTAAACCCGCTGCGGGCGTGGTCCGCGTATTCGTGGACGATCGTATATCCTTCACGCTTCGCGAATGCGCGGATATCCGCCAGCTGCTGATCGATAGAAACATCCCGCTGGACGGCGGAGGAATAACGAGCATACGCGACCGCGGTACGCGGGGCGCAGGATGCTTTTTTTTCTTTCATTATTTCCAATCCTCATAAAAGGAGAACAAAGGAACAGGATGAAGACGATAGGAGCGGTCGCCATAAGTAAGCCACAGATCTGTACCGTTTTCATCATACCAGGCTGTGTTAAAATAGCCGGAAGGATTCGCAAGATATATAATCCCGTCGCGTTCAACGACAGAACGTTCATTAAAACCTGACGCAAGGAATGTACCGCCGATACATTCACAGGACCAAACATACGCGACATTGGAATCAGTAAAATACAAATCAATCAAAAGCGCGTCAGAATCAAATTGAGAACCGCCTTTTCCAACTGAAAAAGACCGAAAATCGGCAGACATCGAATAATGACTGACAATCTGCGGGGCTTCCTCTGAATAGGAGAAAAGCGGGACAAAAAGAAGGACAAGAAACAAAACAAAAAATTTTTTCATAGATAAGCCCCCTATTCTCCACAATATCCGACGGTGATCCCGTCGATGATTACACCGTGGTAATTATTCCAGCGCATGAACGGATCCGGCGGGACTTTGGCCAGCTGGACATCATGGGGATGAAAGAAGCGGTCCGTCCGGCCGATGAAGTGACAGAACCGGGTGCGCTGATCGGAAATAAACGCTTTCAGGTCGTCAATGCTGTCGAAATATTCGATGCTTTTCCGCGACCAAAGGGGGGACGACAGGTTCGGTATAAATCGGATCATCAGATCAATCCTTTCTCCTTCATTTTGTTATATGTGCGGTTATAAGCATCAATTACCATGTCGTAATCAGCGGCGGACATATTCTCCATTACCTTTAGGAACATTCCAGAATCAGGAATAACAATCGGAGCGCTGGGGACATCAGAGCTATGAAGATCGACAGGGGAATCTTCATCAAGGCGTTCAAAAAGCTGGTGAACAGTAAGGCCCATACCGGAAGCGATTTTGTGATACTGCTCCAGGGTGGGAACGATAGGCTTTCCGGTGCGGGGATTATATTCATTTTCTATAAAAGAAATATAAGAATTGGATAAACCGCAGCGCCTCGCAAATTCGCGCTGAGAAATCTGTTCCTGGTTACGGTAATCGGTAATGATGTTGCTGAGTTTCATTTCTATGCCTCCTCGTAAAGTGAATTTTACACGATAAAAATAAATTTGTAAAGCGGGCTTGACAAGAAGAATTTTATGGTATATCTTGTATGTAAAGCCGGTTTAACACACAAGGAGGAGGAAATAAAATGGGTTACAGACTGAAACAGATCCGCGAGGAGAAAGGGATCACACAGGAAAAACTTGAGGAATTAAGCGGAGTAAGCCGCCAGACGATCTCCGCGATCGAGAACAATCCGGAGTATCAGGCGAAATCCGGGACACTTCTGGCGCTGGCGAATGCCCTGGGAACAACCGTAGACAGTTTTTTATTTGCGAACGCTGTTTAACTGGCTAAACAATAAAAAACAGAAAGGAAGCAAACATGAAAGGGAAGCAGATCGCCATGACGGAAGCGCTGGCGGATCTTGACCGGTATGAACTGGAACGGGAGCGAAGGAAGACGGACGCAATCAAGGCGCGGCTGGATGAGAAATATAAGAGACTCGATCAGCGGGCCTGTGATCGAGGAGAGATACCGGCAGGGACCGTGGTGATAATCGGACAAAATCTGTTTAGAAACAATCATTACACTGAACACTTCTACCGGTCGGTACTTGATTACCATCGGAGCCTTCACAATCCGACAACGCCGCACTTTGTAGAACAGCAGACGGAAGAGTGGCCGGACGTGCCGCCGTGGGCTGAAACAGTAAACCATGAAGGAGAAGCACGGGACATTGGGCTGCATACTGGGCTGATCTACTGGGATACAGGTGAAATCGTGGAGCCGATAAAGACCTGGTGGATGAAAGAGTGGGGGGAATAACCATGAGATGCCGGGACTGCGAGGAAGGTAAACAGATCGGAGGAAACGGGATCCTGTGCATCCAGTACGGGATCATCATCGGAGCGGATCATGAATGCACACGGGAAGGAGGACGGCGGCGTGAGCGAGACGAGGATCACGGTGAGCCAGGCGAAGGACAAACCGAACTATCAGAAGACGGCCGCGGCGCTGCTTGAGCGCTGCCGGGAATTCTATCAGGATCCGGAGAACGAGCGGGCCTTCCTGGAATGGAAGGCTGGGAAGGAGAAGGAAGCATGAAAAAACAGCAGTTTGAACTCAGCATCGACCACGGAATGATGGTCGGGGCCAAGTCGGCGTTTGACACATGCCTGCGGGCAGCGGTGGCGAAAGCAATCGGCACAGGAAGCGACGAAGGAAGCGCGACACTAAGAATCAGCTTTGAGATTCTGTCAACGATGGACAAGGAAACCGGTGAGGTCAGGCGGATGCCGGTGTTCAAATACAAGGCAGGGTACAGTGTGCCGATGAAGGACAGCATCGACGCGACGATCGGCGAAAGCAGCAGGCTGATCCATGACGACGACGTCGGGTTCATGCTGGTGAACGGACAGGTCAGCATGGACGAACTGATGGCGGAGGATAAGGAAGCATGAAAAGGAAGCAAGGAATCGCGCTGCTGATGGCGCTGATCGTCACGGTGGCGGTGATCTGGTCCGCAATCGGAAGCATGGCGGAGGACCGGCTGGCGACGGTGTGGATCATGTGCAAGCCGGGGACGTATGTTTCGATCCGGGAGAAACCGGACAAAAAGAGCGGTGAGCGCGGATACCTGGACAGCGGGGACAGTTTCCAGACGACGGGCGAGAGTAAGGACGGATGGATCCGCTGCTGCGGAGCCGGGGAAGGCGGCTGGGTGTGGTGCGGATACGTGGTCACGGAAAAGCCGGAGAAGATCGGCGAGCGGTACGTGTGCAGCGCGGTGAAACAGGTGGCCTGCCGGAAATGGATGGGCGGGCCGCAGGTGGACGGATCGCCCTGGCTGAAAAACGGCCAGTTTGTGGACGTGTTTCTGATGGCGGACGGCTGGGCCGTGACGAGCCGGGGATATATCCGGGCTGAATATCTGGATGTGAGCGCAAGGTGAACAGCAGGGCGGTCTGGGAGCCGGAGGTCCGGAAATGCCGGAACTGCGGGAGAGCGTTTGGAATGATGCACCCGACCAGGTGGGCGTACAAGCGGCCGAAGGGCGCGAGGTATGAGTATTTCTGCAGTTGGGGATGCCTGAGAGCGGACGAAAAGAAAGGGAGCGAAGAGATGCGGGGAGAGATAACCATAAAACCGGAACAGAAAGCCAGGGCGCTGGA
>JAGCBO010000104.1 GCA_017652125.1 Clostridia bacterium
AAGCAGCTCGGGCTGAAAGCGTACCGTTTCTCCGTCAGCTGGCCGCGGGTCATGCCCCGCCCGCACGAGGTCAATCCGAAGGGGCTTCAGTTCTATGTGGATCTGGTGGATGCGCTGCTCGAGGCAGGCATCACCCCGATGTGCACGGTTTTCCACTGGAACCTGCCAATGTGGCTGTATGAAATGGGCGGCTGGTTCTGCCCGGAGGCGCCGGCCTTTTTTGAGGAATATACGCGGGTGCTGGGCAAAGCGCTGAGCGGAAAAGTAAAATACTGGTTTACGATTAACGAGCCGCAGTGCTTTATCGGCCTGGGATACGCCGCCGGGACCCACGCGCCGTTCCTTCGGACGCCTCCGGAGAAGCTTCCGGAAGCCATTCGCATCGTGATGCTCTCCCACGGCCGCGCGGTCAAAGCGCTGCGGGAAACGGCCTCCCAGCCGCTGAAAATCGGCTATGCGCCCACCGGCGGCTGCTTTACCCCGGAAAACGAGTCGCCGGAGGCGATTGAGGAAGCCCGGCGGATCACCTTCGCAACCACCAGCCCCTTCAGCAACTCCCTGTGGGCGGATCCGTTCATTCTGGGCCGGATTCCGGAAATGATGCAGGATGTGCTGAGCGCGGAGGATCTGGCAATCATTCATCAGCCGCTGGATTTTTACGCGTACAATATCTATCAGTCCATGAACCTGAACGACCGGGACGGGATGCTGAACCCCCGGGTCTGGCCGGGACTCCCGCGCACGGCGCTGAAGTGGCCGATTACGCCGGAATGCATCTACTGGGCTACCCGCTTCCTCTACGAGCGTTACAGCCTTCCGGTCATCATCTCCGAAAACGGCATGGCGAATACGGATTTTGAAATGCTGGACGGAAAAGTGCACGACCCGCAGCGGATCGACTATATCCACCGCCACCTGCTGCAGTTGGAACGGGCAGCGGCGGACGGTATTCCCGTGGCGGGTTACCTGTACTGGTCCATTATGGATAATTTTGAGTGGGCGGAAGGCTATGATCCCCGTTTCGGACTGATCTATGTGGACTACCGGACCCAGCGGCGCATCCTGAAGGATTCGGCGTATGATTACGCTGAAATCATCCGGACGAACGGCGAAAGCCTGCACCGCTGACCGGAAAGGGAATCATGAGGTCGGAAACAACAGGGTTCGTCAGTGAAAAATCAGCCAGAGAATCAGGGCCGTCAGGCCAAGGCCTGCCAGGATGACGCCCGAGGCTTTCCATACAAACGGTACGTTATACCGCAGATTCGCGTAGGAGGCATTCAGCCGGTAATCCAGAACAGGATCCAGCAGCCTCCTTTGTTCCGCGAGCGGGTCTTTTTCCGCTCCGGAAGTATCTCCCAGCATCATGGTCCAGCGGTTTTCCGGATCGTAAGGCGGCCACGGCAGCCCGTCCGTTCCGGGATCCCCGGTTTCCGCGAACCGGATCCACTGATCCTGCACCAGGCGGGTCAGCGCGGGATCCGCCGGTTTCCCGGTATAGATGGTATCTGATCCGTTACCGAAAACATAAGCCAGCTCCACCGCGTGGCAGGCCCCCATGTAAGGCAGCGCGGAAGCCTTCTTCCAGTAGTACATAAAAGCTTTCCCGCCGCTGCGGCTGTGCGCTTCCGCCTGCCGGATCGCGGGAAGGCGGAACATGACTTCCGTGAAAAAGCAGGAAATCTTCCATATTTTGCGCCCTGACCCCATTTTCAGATAGTTCTTTGCGCGCTTCCTGTCTTCCGGCTTCATGTGGAGCAGCTTGTTTTCATACTGAATGGGCATCCCCAGGCTGAAAGACAGCAGACCGCCCACCTCGTTGATCCAGTAGTTGGACTCGTCCGCGTTGGTTCCGATCATCATGTCCACATTTGCGGTCTGCCCCTGCCGGTAGGGTTCGTAGGGATCTTCCGGAATCAGTACGCCGTCCCGCTGGGGAAAATTATTATCGGCGTTCAGCTTTTCATTCACCTGCATGAGCTCGCTTTCGCTCATCCGCATCAGATCCTGCATGGAACCGGCCCGGGCTTCCTTCAGCAGGCGTTGGGTGAACCCCTGGCATTCCGCCTTGGAAAAGGTCAGCGCCACGGACCCGCTTTCCGCGATCACCCGGCGGAACAGTCCCCGGGCTTCGGGAATGAAGGGCAGGAGTGAAACGCTTCCGCCCCCGGCGGATTCTCCGAAAATCGTTACCTTTTCCGGATCGCCTCCGAAGGCGGCTGCGTTTTTCCGGATCCAGCGAAGGGCTTCGATCTGATCCAGAAGGCCCAGATTCGGCGCGTCCGGAAAAGCTTCGCCCCCGGGAACCTGGGAAAAATCAATAAAACCGGTGATTCCCACCCGGTAGGCGATGCAGATCAGCACGATTTCCGGGTGGGCCCGTACAAAGTTTTCCCCGTCGTAAAGGGGATCGGCAGTCCCTCCCCAGCCGTAGCTTCCGCCATGAATGAAAACCATGACGGTTTTCCCTTCCCGGCATTTCTCCGGCGAGGTCCATACATTCAGGTACAGGCAGTCCTCCCCCTGGGGATAATAGGACGCCCGCTCTGACTCCCATTCCGTCGGAATGGGAGATCTGCCGTTGTATTTCGCTTCGTATACGCCGCTTCCGTCCGGAGCCGGAAGCGGCCGTTTCCATCTCAGGTCACCCACCGGAGGACAGGCAAAGGGAATCCCCCGGAACGCCAGAACGGAATCCTTCCGGGTGCCGACAAAGATTCCGTTGCTGCACTTTGCCGCCAGCGCCGGATCATAGGAACCCGTAACCCGCCGGTTTTCACCCCAGGATTCCCGGATTTGCTCTTTCACTCCAGCGGCCATCCTTACCATTTCCTCCCGAATATTCCGGCCATCACCCGAATCAGGTTCTTCCGTTCTCTCATCTGCCTGCGCAGGGATCCAATGGTCACGTCTTCCTGGCTGCGGCCCTGTACCAGAGCATGGGCCACCCGGACGTAGATATCCCGGAAGTTCTCGATGCTCGTATCCTTATAGCGGCTCGCCGCGTAGTCGATCATCAGCTGCAGGCCGTCCGCCCCGTCCAGGATTTCCATATCCAGAATCGTCTGGGACGCGGCCTGGTTCTGCCGCACATCCACCGTCTCCACCTCAAAGCCGTCCATTCCGCTCATGTCCCGGATATCCTGCTGATAGAGCAGATAGGCGCTTTCCCCGTTGGCCACCTGGTTGTGCAGATCCACATAAGGATAGCAGCTGTACTCAATTCCCTTCTGCACCTGGTCATGCACGTCGGCAAAAACGTCGCGCAGGGTCATCTCGTCCTTCAGGCGGAGGCCCAGCGGCAGATCACGGAACAGAAGGCCCACCGTGGACATCATCTGCAGGTCTTCTCGCCCGTTGTAAATCCAGCTCAGCTTCACATCCCATTTGTTGTTGTACAGGGCGATGGCCAGGGCGGCGGCGGTGATAAAGAACTCGTTCCGGCTGATCTTGAAGGAACGCTCCGCTTCCGTCAGCTCTTCCTGTCCGATGCCCAGCGGGGTGATCAGCTCGCCCATCGCGTTCTCGCGGGACTCGAAGTCTGTCCGGGGATAGGAGGACCATTCCACATGGTCGTACCGGTCTTCGAAATACTTCCGGCTTTCCTCATAGAACGGGGTTTTGACCGCTTCCTCCCGCTGCCGGAGCATCAGGTAGTAGTAGTCGGTATCCAGCGGCATTCCCATATAGGCCTTGCCGATGGACCCCAGGAACACCTTCAGGCTGGTGCCGTCAAACAGGCTGTGGTGCACGTCGAAATACACATACACGGCCTTTTCGGTCTCGAAGACACGGCAGCGGCTCATCCGTCCGCCGATCAGCTTGAAGGGATAGACCAGATTGTCCTTCACAAAGCGGAACTCAAACTCGCTCATCTTTTCCACATGGATGGGAGTCATCAGGTCCGGACGGTAGCACTGCACCAGCTCGCCGTCGCTGTTGTAGTCGAACATGGTCAGCAGGGCGGGATGGTTCCGGATGGCGGCTTCCAGGGCGGCCGCCAGCTTCTCCGGTTCAAAGACTTCCTTGTCCAGCTTCATCACGGAGAACAGGTTATACATGGTGGAAACCGGGGTGTAAAGCTGATAGTCGAACATGTAAAGCTGTTCGCCGGTCAGGTTGTGAACCTCCTGCAGCGCCGCCTCATTTTCCATGTCCGGATCCAGGCCGTTTCCCCTGGCGACGGCTTCCTCATAAAGCTCCGCGATCTTCTCCGGCGTACGGCCCCGGAAAATCTGGCCCGCCGCCAGGCCCGGCAGGCCGCTTTCGGTAATCATCTCGATCGAGGTCAGGGAATCTCCGCCCATCTCATAGAAGTCGTCATGCAGGCCGACCTTTTCCAGCTTCAGCACCTTCGCCATGGCGGCGCACAGAATTTTCTGGGTTTCGGTCTCCGGTTCCACATAATCGCTGCGGAAATCACT
The DNA here is from genome assembly GCA_017652125.1 of Clostridia bacterium. Lineage (GTDB taxonomy): Bacteria > Bacillota > Clostridia > Christensenellales > Aristaeellaceae > Aristaeella. The sequence goes on from JAGCBO010000104.1 coordinate 4,425, forward strand.
GATGTCCGGCTTCGGCAGGGCGTTGCGGTCCAGCTTGCCGTTGGGCTTCAGGGGAACCTGATCGATATGGATATAGTAGGCGGGAATCATGTAATACGGCAGCCGCTTCATCATCTGGTTCCGAAGCTGCTCCGTATCCACCTTCACGTCCGCCGTATAGTAGGCGCACAGGAAGCTCTTGCCGTTCTCCTCAAAGCCGCGGGCCGCGGCCCAGTCGATCCCCAGCGCCGTCTTGACGGCCGCTTCGATTTCCGCGGGCTCAATCCGGTTGCCGTTGATCTTGATCATGTCATTGGAACGCCCCAGGAGCACATAGTCGCCGTTGGGATCCTGCCGGGCCAGGTCGCCGGTATGATAGATACCGTTCTGGAACGCCCTTTCCGTTTCCGCAGGCAGGTTCAGATAGCCGCGGACGTAGGGATTCTCGAAGCACAGCTCGCCGATTTCATCCTTCCCGACTTCCTCGCCCACCTCGTTCAGCCGGATAATCTTTGTTTCCACGGCCGGCTGGCCGATGGGGCAGGTTTCATAAGCCTTGTCGATCCGGAACACGCCCACCGCGAAGCCGCTCTCCGAGCAGGCATAGATGTTGATCAGGTCCAGGTTCTTGTTGTAGATATTGTTGGCCGGCTCGCTTCCCACAAACAGCATCCGCAGGAACGGTCCGGTTTTCTCCCCCAGCTTCCGCACATAGGAGGGGGTGAGGAACGTGATGGTAATCCGCTTCATGAGGAAGAATTTGGCCAGGGCCGACGGATTCTTGATGGTGGCATAGCTGACG
>JAGCBO010000105.1 GCA_017652125.1 Clostridia bacterium
ACGCCGCCCGTTAGGATCTGTCTCGAAATAAACTGAGCAGAGGCGTAAAGGATGAAGTCGTAGTCGCAAGGCGGAGGAGAGAGACGATGTGGTGCATCGTTGACCGACGACAACGCAGCGAATGCGGCTTCAGACGAGCGTAAATGCTCAAATTATTGATGAGCAGATCCTTAATTGCTTCTGGAATAATTCGGCGCTTCCTTCGTGATGGAAATGTCGTGAGGATGGCTCTCCGCCAGTCCCGCGCCGGTAATCCGGATAAACTCGCTGTTCTTTCTCAGATCGTCAATGGTCGCCGTTCCGCAGTAGCCCATACCGCTGCGCAGGCCGCCCACCATCTGGAAAATGGTATCGGCCAGGGTTCCCTTATAGGGCACCCGTCCTTCCACGCCTTCCGGCACCAGCTTCTTGGCGCCTTCCTGGAAATACCGGTCCTTGGATCCGACCGACATGGCGCCCAGGCTTCCCATGCCGCGGTAAACCTTGAAGCTCCGGCCCTGATAAATCTCGATCCCGCCGGGGGATTCTTCGGTACCCGCCAGCAGAGACCCCAGCATGACGCAGCTGCCGCCGGCCGCCAGGGCTTTGGTAATATCGCCGGAATACTTGATTCCGCCGTCCGCGATCACGCGGATCCCGTACTTGTCCGCTTCCTCCGCGCAGTCGGCAATCGCGGTGATCTGCGGCACGCCGATGCCCGCCACCACCCGGGTGGTACAGATGGAACCGGGGCCGATTCCGACCTTCACCGCGTCCACGCCGGCGCTGATCAGATCGTGCGTCGCCGCGGCCGTGGCCACGTTCCCCGCAAAGATGGTCATGTCCGGATAGCGGTTCCGGATCGCCTCCACCTGCTTCAGCACGCCCGCGCTGTGACCGTGGGCCGTATCGATCACAATCAGGTCGACCTTGGCGTTCCGCAGCGCTTCGATCCGCTCAAACACGTCCTGCGTCACGCCCACGGCCGCGCCGCAAAGCAGCCGGCCGTTATCATCCTTGGCGCTGTTGGGATACTTGGTGGACTTCTCGATATCCTTGATGGTGATCAGACCCCGAAGCATCCCGTCCCCGTCCACGATCGGAAGCTTCTCGATCCGGTGAGCCGCCAGGATGGTCTTCGCTTCCTCCAGCGTTGTTCCGACCGGCGCCGTGATCAGGTGATCCTTCGTCATCACCTCGCCGATCGGCTTGCTGTAATCCGTTTCAAAGCGCAGATCCCGGTTGGTCAGGATGCCGACCAGCTTTCCTTCCCGCGTAATGGGAACGCCGCTGATGCGGTACCGGCTCATCAGCTCCTCCGCGTCGCTGATCAGGTTCTCCGGGCTGAGGAAAAACGGATCGGTAATCACGCCGTGCTCACTGCGCTTTACCTTATCCACCTGCGCTGCCTGCTCCTCAATGGTCATGTTCTTATGGATGATGCCCAGACCGCCTTCCCGCGCCATGGCGATCGCCATGCGGCTGTCCGTCACCGTATCCATGGCGGCGCTCATCATGGGAATATTCAGCCGGATGTTCTTTGCCAGCTGAATGGAAAGATCCACATCCCTGGGAAGCACTTCGCTCCTGGCGGGCACCAGCAGCACATCGTCAAAGGTCAGTCCCTCTCTGATTCTCTCCTGCAGCATTCCGTTTCTCCTCCCTCCGATTGATTAAAGGTTATGTTATCAAAGAAGGAAAACACTGTCAATTGCCGCCGCTTCCTTTTTCTGAATTTCTGGTGAACTTCTTTCCCTGCGGGTATTCTGATGCTATAATTATAGGGTATGATTATTTTGAAGCAAAGGATGGATTCCCGATGATCAAGAAACTGGCTGCCCGGGTGCGGCAGTACAAAAAGCAGGCCATCGCCACCCCGCTGTTCATGGTGGGCGAAGTGGCGATGGAAGCGCTGATTCCCCTGATCATGGCCTGGCTGGTGGACCGGGGAATCGAGCAGGGGCAGATGAGCTCGATCTTCCTTTACGGCGGCGCGCTGCTGGTCACCGCCATGCTGTCGCTGTTTTCCGGAACCGCCGCCGGCAGGATGGCCGCCGTATCCTCTTCCGGCTTTGCCCGGAATCTGCGGCATGACCTGTACTATGCCATTCAGGATTTTTCCTTCTCCAATATCGATAAATTCAGCACCTCCTCCATCATCACCCGGCTGACCACCGATGTGACGAACGTGCAGAACAGTTTTCAGATGATTCTGCGCATGGCGGTGCGCGCGCCGCTGACGCTTTTGTTCTCCATCATTATGGCGCTGACGATCAACGCCCGGATCTCCATGGTCTTCCTGATCGCCCTGCCCTTCCTGGGCTTCGGGATCTACTGGATCATGTCCCGGACGCATCCGATCTTCCGCCGGGTTTTCAAGACCTATGACAAGCTGAACAACGTGGTGCAGGAGAACCTGCGGGGCATCCGGGTGGTCAAATCCTTTGTCCGGGAAGATTATGAGGTCCGGAAATTCAACGGCATCTCCGATACGATCTATAAGGACTTTGTTCACGCGGAAAAGAACATCGCCTTTATGGGGCCGCTGATGATGACCTGTATCTATACCTGTACCCTGATCATCGGCTGGCTCGGCGCGAAGGCCATCATCGCCTCCGGGAACAATCCGGATCTGGGAATGACCACCGGGCAGCTGATGTCCCTGATCACCTACGTGATCCAGATTCTCAGCAGCCTGATGATGGTCTCCATGGTCTTCCTGATGATCACCATGTCCCGGGCTTCCGCTCAGCGTATTGTTGAAATTCTGGACGAAACCTCCGATATCACCTCTCCGGAAAACGGTGTGAAGGAAATCCCGGACGGATCGGTGGATTTCGACCACGTGCATTTCAGCTACGCCTCCCGCAGCGAGCGGGATACCCTGTCCGATATCGATCTGCATATTCCCTCCGGCTCCGTCATCGGGATTCTGGGCGGAACGGGCAGCGGCAAATCCTCGCTGGTTCAGCTGATCCCGCGGCTGTATGACGTCTCCTCCGGCTCCGTCCGCGTGGGCGGCCGGGACGTGCGGGAATATGACCTGACGGCGCTGCGCGAAGCGGTGGCCATGGGTCTGCAGAAGAACGAGCTCTTCAGCGGAACCATTAAGGAAAACCTCCGCTGGGGAAACGAAAACGCGACGGATGAGGAAATCATGGAGGCCTGCCGCCTGGCGCAGGCGGATTCCTTTATTCAGGATTTCGCCGACCGGTATGATTACCGCATTGAGCAGGGAGGCTCCAACGTGTCCGGCGGACCGAAGCAGCGGCTGTGTATCGCCCGGGCGCTGCTGAAGAAGCCAAAGATTCTGATTCTGGATGACAGCACCAGCGCGGTGGATACCCGGACGGACGCCCTGATCCGGGCCGGTTTCCGCAGCTATATCCCGGACACGACGAAGATCATCATTGCCCAGCGGGTCTCCTCCGTCATGGATGCCGACCAGATTATCGTGCTGGACAATGGCGCCGTTGCGGATGCCGGCTCCCATGAGGAGCTGCTCGCCCGCTGCGCGATTTACCGGGATGTCTATGAATCCCAGACGAAGGGAGAGGACAGCCATGAGTGAAAAAAAGCAGGCTCCCAAAGCGGTTGTCGCCGGAGGCGGTTTCCGCGGCCCTCGGGCCATGGGGCCCCGCCAGCCGGTTGATAAAAAAGCCCTGAAACGCCTCCTGGCTTACCTGAAGCCCTTCTGGCCCCGGCTGATTATCGTGCTCCTCTGCATCGTCGTGAACGCCTTCGCGACCGCGTCGGCCGCCACCTTTCTGGGCGCGGTGATTGACGATCACATCGTACCCCTGCTGGCCTCCGGCTCGCAGGACTTCAGCGGTCTGGTCGCGGCGATCCTCAGAATGGCAGCGCTCTTCGCCCTGGCGATTGTCGCCGTCTTCACCCAGGGCCGGATCATGGCCGTGGTCAGCCAGCGCGTGCTGCGCTCCGTCCGCGATGAGATGTTCGCCCATATGCAGACGCTGCCCATCCGGTATTTCGATACCAATACCTACGGCGACGTCATGAGCCATTACACCAACGATACGGACACCCTGCGTCAGATGGTCAGCCAGGTGCTCCCCCAGAGCCTTTCCTCGCTTATCACGCTGGTCGTGGTTTTCATTTCCATGCTCGGCTGCAGCGTATGGCTGACGCTGCTGGTCATCCTGTCCACCCTGTTTATGATCCGGGTGACCGCGAAGATCGGCGGCGGCAGCGCCCGCTATTTTATCAGCCAGCAGACCTCTCTGGCGAATCTGAACGGCTTTGTGGAGGAAATGATTAACGGCCAGAAGGTCGTCAAGGTTTTCAACCATGAGCCCCAGGCCAAAGAAGATTTTGACCGGAAGAATGACGAGCTCTGCGATAATGCCACGGAGGCCAATAAGCTGGGAAATATTCTCGGCCCGGTGAATAACAATCTGGGGCATCTTCAGTATGTGCTTCTGGCCATCGTCGGCGGCGCCCTGGCCATCGCCGGCACCCCGAACCTGAGCCTGTCCGGCATGGGAACCCTGACGCTGGGCAACATCGCCGCCTTCCTGACGCTGTCCAGAAACTTCATGCAGCCGATCAGCCAGATGACGCAGCAGATCAACTTTATCGCCATGGCTCTGGCCGGCGCGTCCCGGATCTTCTCCCTGATGGATGAACCTTCCGAGCAGGATAACGGCTATGTCCGCCTGGTGAACGCGAAAACCGTGAACGGCGAGCTGACGGAATCGGAGGAGCGGACCGGATTGTGGGCCTGGAAGCATCCCCACAGCGCCGACGGCAGCATTACCTATACGCGGCTGCAGGGCGATGTCGTCATGGAGCATGTGGACTTCGGCTATGTTCCCGATAAAACGGTGCTGCATGATATTTCCCTGTACGCCCGCCCCGGCCAGAAGGTGGCCTTCGTCGGCGCCACCGGCGCCGGCAAAACCACCATCACCAACCTGATCAACCGGTTCTATGACATTGCCGACGGAAAGATCCGCTACGACGGCATCAATATCAACAAAATCCATAAACCGGATCTGCGCCGGTCCCTGGGGGTTGTGCTGCAGGATGTCAATCTTTTCACCGGCACCGTCATGGATAACATCCGTTACGGCAAGCTGGACGCCACGGACGAGGAATGCATCGCCGCGGCGAAGCTGGCAAACGCCCATGATTTCATCACCCGTCTGCCCGACGGCTATCAGACCGTCCTGAAGGGAGACGGCAGCGGCCTCAGCCAGGGGCAGCGCCAGCTGATCTCCATTGCCCGCGCGGCGGTGGCGGATCCGCCGGTCATGATTCTGGACGAAGCCACTTCCTCCATCGATACCCGGACGGAGGCCCTGGTCCAGCAGGGCATGGACAAGCTGATGCAGGGCCGGACGGTCTTCGTCATCGCGCACCGCCTTTCCACCGTTCAGAACAGCGATGTGATCATGGTGCTGGACCACGGTCACATCATTGAGCGGGGCAGCCATGATCAGCTGATTGCCGAAAAAGGCCAGTACTATCAGCTCTACACCGGCGCCTTTGAATTGGAATAAGACCGGACCCTTCCCTTTTATCCCGCTGTTTCCTTCCGGATCCTGCAGGATTTCCGCACCACGATCATCCCCTCCTGCTGCATGAGGCGTCCCGCCTCTCCCCGGATCAGCCGCAGAACCTCCTGCGCCGCCTGGGTGCCGGTCTGCTCGAACTGGGTACGGATGGTGGTCAGCGCCGGCGTGATATACTCGCTCAGGCTGATATCGTCGCAGCCCATGACGCTGATATCCTCCGGCACACGGTATCCCTGTTCATTCAGCGCCGCGATGCAGCCGATGGCGCTCAGGTCATTCGCCGCAAAAACGGCATCCGGCAGAGGGTTCCCCTCCTGCAGATATTTCCGCATTTCGCGGTAGGCATATCCCCGTTCAAACCGGCCTTCCAGAATCCGGACCTCCTCCCGGGGGATCCCGTGCTCTTCCAGGCCTTCCAGAAAGCCCTGGCGCCGCATCTCCGAGTCATAGTTGCCCGCGATGCCGAAAACATGCATCAGGCGGCGCATGCCCAGCCCGTAGAGATAATCCGCCGCCATCCGCCCGTGCTCCCGGGACTGGAAGAGGATCCCGGAGGAATGCGCCCCCTGCTGGTTGACCGCCAGAAACACCAGCGGGCAGTCGCTCTCCGCCATTTGCGCGGCCGCTTCCTCGTTCACCGCGTCCCAGAAGATCACGGCTCCGTCCATCGAATGATCCTGCAGCCGGAAGCGGATGGAATCGATATCCGCCACGATGCAGATGTCCAGCTCATATCCCTGCGCGCGGCAGACCTGATTCATGGAATCCGCCAGCGCGCCGTAAAACTCGCCGGTCATCGCGTTGACAAACAGCCCGATGGTTCTGCTTTCCCTGGCCCGGAGCCGCTTGCCGTTGGCATTGGGCACATAGTTCAGCCGGCGCGCGGCTTCCAGAACGGCTTCCCGGGTCTGCGGTTTCACGATCTCCGGGTTGTTCATCGCATTGGACGCGGTAGCCACCGAAACGCCGGCTTCCCGCGCCACATCCTTAATCGTCGCTTTCATCCACGGAGGCCCTCCTTCCGGTCATGGCTGCGTATCCGGCTGAATGATCAGCTTCCGGATACAGGCGCAGCCCCGAAGCACCCGGAAACACAGTTCGCACTGATCCGCCGTATACAGATGCATCCCGGACAGAAGCTGTACCTCGCGGCAGGCGCTGAGTTCAAAAATTCCCAGGGAGACCCCGTCCTGGCTGATCTCCAGCACGGAAGGCTCCTCCGCCGTGCATTCCGCCTCCAGCTGAATGCTGGTGGTGACATCATACACCGTGTACTGGACCCATTCCTTTTCATGGAGCCGCAGCACGGCGGTCCGCCAGGGTCCGTCAAAGGGAAAGTCTTTGGGCTGTTCTCCGTCGCTGAGAATTTCCATTCCGGTTCCGATCCGGTAACAGCCTTCCGGATGGGGCGTTTCCCAGTGATAGCTTTCGTTCAGGCCCGGAAGTTCATCAAAATCGGTTCCCCGGATTTCGCATCCCGGGATCCGCAGCACATTGGCATGGATCCCGCGGTTGACGGTACAGTTCTCCGTACGGATATTCTGCAGAAGGCGGTCGAATATCTGCTGCGCCTTTCCGTAGGAAGGCTGCGCGCCGCCCTCCAGATACATCCGGAGAAGCTGCCATTCCGCCGGCTCCGTATAGGAAACGGGTGAATTGTCGCAGCTCAGCTTTTTCCACGGCCACAGGCTGATGCTGATGCCGTGGCGGAAAGCCAGAGGCATCAGCGCCGAAAACCAGGTCAGCGTGTTTTCCCCCGTTTCCCCCAGCCACAGCGGAACCCCCAGCCGTTCGGACAGCTCCAGCCAGGAGCGAAGTGCGCTCAGGTCCGGCGGGCATCCGTAGCGGTGAAACTGAATCACCATATTGTCGTCATACACATGGTCAAAGATTCCGGGATCCGTCGCCCAGTGAATGCCCTCCAGCGCCACCAGATGCTTCTGATCATGCTTCCGGATCCGCCCGATCGCCTGCTCATATAAGGCCCGCAGGCGGGGTTCGTAGATCTCCAGATCCGGATCCCCGGAAAAACGGACCGGCCGGATCGGCTCATTGAGCAGGTCATAGCCTCCCACGATCCAGCGGTCATGATACCGGCGGGCGATTTCCTCCCAGAGCGCCAGCCCCCGCTCAAACTGCGCGTCGTCAATAAACAGGCGGCACAGGTCATCCAGCGAGTCGTCGATATTCGCGCCGGTCTGCCCTCCCGGAGCCGCGTGCAGATCAATCAGCACATAGATCCTGTATTTTTCGCACCATTCCAGCAGCTGATCCAGCAGATCGAAGCCCTCCCGGCGGAAGCCCTGATTCGGTCCTTCCTCCATGAAAAGCCGGGACGCGATCGGCAGGCGCAGCGAATTGCATCCCATCTCCGCCATCAGGGCGATATCCGTTTCCGTGATATACTGATTCCGGAAGGCGGTCCAGAAGCGCTTCGCGTATTTTTCGCCGGTCAGCGTCCGGATGGTTTCCTCGATCCGGCGGGGACGGTCAAACTGCGGATACCGGTCGAAGCCCCACATATAGCCTTCGCACAGCAGCCAGTTCCCCAGCCCCCAGCCCAGCAGGAGCACCTGCTCCCCCCGGCCGTTTATCAGTTTCGTTCCGTCCGTATGCAGAAATCCTTCCACCCGGGCCCGGTTAATCGCCTTTTTCATCTCAGACCTCTTCAGCGCAAATCATTGAAAATTCTTATCCGCGAAAGCACAAATCATTGAAACGTTTCGCAAAAAAGGATACCATATTCAGGAAAAACCGGCAAGCAGCCTTTCAAAACGGGCCGGAGGGATGGTCCTCCGGCCCGGAAGGCGTCCAAAGGGATTACTGATAATTGTATTCCGCGCAGTAGTCCGCCCACTGCTCTTTGAATCCTTCGCGGCAGGCTTCCAGCCCGGCCGCGGTCACCTTGTCGCGGAATTCGGCCACCGCCGCGTCCACGTCGCTGACCAGACCGGCCTGCAGAGGCGCCAGGTACTGCCGCAGCACGTTGCCGACCGCCGCGCGCTCCGCGGAATAATCGGTATAATCCTCGGTGAAGCCGTCCCAGATGTTCACGTTCGGCCACTTGGTCTTGCTGCCCAGTTCGGCATACTTGTCGAACATCGCCTGCAGCGCCACGTCGGTCGGCTGCTTGAGCTTGAATTCATTGACGCGCAGGTTCCAGGTGTTGAAGCCTTCGTAGGGGAAGGAATCATCCAGGTTCACATAGTAGCCGTTTTCATCCAGCTGGTAGTGCTTGCCTTCGATTCCGCACTGCACCAGACGGTTCATGGTTTCGTCGGTCATGATGTAGTTGAGCACCATCATGCAGCGTTCCGGATACTTGGAGGACCGGAGGATCGCCGTGCCGTTCTGCGTGGCGTGGCCGGGATAGATCACGCCGGTGGTCTCGCCGTAGGCCAGATAGGCGCTCTCCCATTCGGGATGATCCTTGGCGAAGTTGTTCGCGGAGGTAATCTGCTTGTTCGGATTCATGCCGGCGATTTCCGCCACCGCCAGGCCGTTGTCATACGCTTCCTGATCGTTGGTGTCGCTCAGCGCGCTCTTGGACCAGAAGCCCTGATCCGCCCAGGATTTGAACATTTTGCAGTCTTCCACAAAATCATCGGAGAACCAGTAGTCCTGAATGTCGGCGGGCGTATCATAGTTCGCCGTCAGGCCGTAGGGCATTCCGAAGGGGGCTACCCAGGCATACTTGGCCGCCAGCACGTAGGCGGTGTCGAAGCCGATGCTCAGGCTGGAAGCCGCTTCGGTGTTGGTGGGGCGCAGCAGACCCTGCGTCGGATCCGCCGCCTGGATGCCCTTCAGATAGGCCTCGATGTTCTCCAGGGTGGTGGGATAGGGCAGGTCATACTTGGCCCGCAGATCCTCGCGGTATTTGATGCCCAGGCACACATATTCCGGCCAGAGGTTCGGAATGCAGTACAGCTCGCCGTTGACGCGGCACATATTCAGCATGCCTTCGCCGCACAGCTCCTTCAGTTCCTTTCCGTAGGTGTCCAGCAGCTCATCCATCTCCAGGAAGGCGCCGCTGGTGGCGTTCAGGCCGTAGTTTTCCCAGTTGGCCACGTAGATCAGATCCGCGCCGGCGGAAATCAGGGTGTTGTTATACTTCAGGTTGAAATCGGTCCAGGTGGAGAACTGGAAATCGATGGTCGTGTTGAATTTCTCCTTCAGAATCGCGTTGATGGCGTCTTCCACCGCCGCTTCATCCTTCGGTGCGTCTCCCATCACATAGAACACCAGGTTGACTTCCTCCGCCGGAACGTCCGCCGCGCCGGCCCAGGAGATTGCCGTCAGGCAAAGCGTCAGGGCAAGCACAAAGCTCAGCAGTTTTTTCATGGGTACATCCTCCTTTTTTTCTTGTCTGTATATTCAGGCAGTCCTTTTCCGCTGCCTCAGACCCGGGTCAGCCTTTGACCGCGCCGACGGTAATCCCGCTGACAAAATAGCGCTGGACAAAGGGATAGAGAATCAGGATCGGTCCGGTTGCGACGACCGACATCGCCAGCTTCATCGACTGCGTCGGCAGATCCGCTGTGTTGACATTGGCGTACTGCGCCATCTGGCGCATCGCCTGAGTGGAATTGACCAGGTCGTACAGATAGAACTGCAGCGACCAGGTCTGGGAGCTGGTGGAGAACATGGAGGAGCGATACCAGTCGTTCCAGTATCCCAGCGCCTGGAACAGCCCCACCGTAGCCAGTCCGGGCCCCAGCACCGGCAGCACGATCTGCCAGAAAATCCGCCAGTGACCCGCTCCGTCGATCTTGGCCGATTCCACCACCGCGTCCGGCACCGCGCCGATGATGAACGTACGCATCAGAATCACGAGGAAGGGCGTCATCAGCGCCGGAAACCAGATGGCCAGCGTCGTTCCTCTGAGGTTGAGCACATTGGCATACATCAGGTACCAGGGAATCATGCCGCCGCCGAAAATCGTGGTGAAGTAAATCAGGAAGGAAACCGTATTGCGGTATTTGAACTCCCGCCTGGAGATCACATAGGCGGTCAGCGTGATAATCATCAGACCCAGCGCCGTGCCGATGACGGTATAATACGCGTTCATCTTGTAGGCCTGGAAAATGTCCTCCGGGGTTTTGAAAATCGTTCTGTAGGCCTCCGCCGTCACATCCCGGGGCAGAACGCTGAACCCGTTCCGGAGAATCTCCTGGTTGCTGGTAAACGATCCGGAAATGATCACGATAAACGGCAGCACGCAGATGATCGAAAGAATGGTCAGCAGCACACCCTTGCCGATCGTAAACCCGATGCCCGCCTGATTCCTGTGCTTCATCTTCATTCCCTCCCCTCAGAACAGCGCGTATTCGGGATTCTTCCGCTTGATCAGGAAGTTGGTGAGCAGAATCACCACAAAGCCGAACAGGGACTGGAAGAGACCCGCCGCCGTGCCCAGGCCCATGGACAGGGGCTGAGTGGTCGTAATCCGGTAGACGTAGGTATCGAAGATATCGGTGGTCGAAAACAGCGTCCCGTTATTCCCTACCAGCTGGTAGAACAGCTCGAACTGGCCCTTCATAATGCCGCCCAGCGCATAGAGCAGGAGAATGATGAACGTCGGCTTCAGCAGCGGCACGGTGATGTAGCGGATCTGCTGATAAATGTTCGCTCCGTCAATCTGCGCCGCCTCATAGTATTCGGAGGAGATGCCGGTGATGGTCGCCAGATAAACCACCATGCCGTATCCGATATTCTTCCACAGATAGAAGAAGGTGATAATCCACGGCCAGTAGGCGGGCGTGTTGTAAAAATCGACCTTCGCCCGGCCGATCCCGGTCAGAAAGTTGTTGAACAGCCCGACGTCGTATTCGAAAACATTGAACACCAGCACCCGCAGAATGACATAGGATACAAAGTAGGGCATGAAAATCATGGTCTGCGCGGTTTTCTTCAGGTGTTTGTTGAGCACCTGGCTGATCAGAATCGCGAAGAAGATCTGCAGCACGTTCCCCAGCACAATGAAAACCACATTGTACAGAATGGTGTTCGTGGTCAGGTGGAGAATCTCCGAATGCAGCAGGAATTCGAAGTTCTTGAACCCGACGAAGGGGCTGGCGAAAAGGGAATCCTTGAAATTGAACTGGGTGAAGGCGAAATACACGCCGACCATCGGCAGATAGTTGTTGATCAGGAAGAACAGGAAGCAGGGAACCAGGAACAGAAACAGAATCCAGTTCCGCCGGAACTCCTCCGCGAATCCGTGCTCCCGGCAAACGATTCTTTCCTGCTTTTCCATCCCTTTGCTGGCCCAATAGCCCACGGCGCTCACAGCCAGCGTGACATAGGCGGGAACGCCGGCGGCAAACCCGTTCAGGCCGTAGTGGCTGTTGGCAAAGATCACCAGGCCGATGGTGCCCGCCGCCAGCAGGAAGGAAAACACCATGCCGCCCTGTAACCGGCTGTACATCGCCAGCAGGCCCTTTTTCTCCGCCAGGCGGTTCCGCGCCAGAAAGAGGATCAGGCCCCAGAGATGGAAGACCGCGGCGGCCGCGGCAACCAGCAGCAGAATGAAAGACCAGAGCCCGAGCACTCCCTGCTTGCTGTCCTGCACGAAGGAAAGAAACGTAAATACGGAATAGCTGCTCCCCAGCTTTTTGATCGCGGAAGCTTTCAGCTTCATCGCTTCAAAAAGAGCGTCCGTCCCGTTCAGCTGAATCCACGGAATCACGGGAATCATCATCAGCAGCAGAACGGCGGAAGCCGCGGCAGCGAGATAGATCTTTCTGTGACGGGTAACAGACTGTCTGCCCAGGATGCTTCCCCGCGGGATTGCCGTCACGCTCATGGTTTTTCCTCCGTGTAAACGTTCTAAAATTTAAATCGTATTAAAAATTGAAACGTTTTAATTTTCGAATAAAAGATATCACATCCAACTCTGTTCGTCAATAGGAAAATTCGCTTTTTTGATATAAATTCAATTTATTCTGTCAGTCCCGGCTGAAAACCGCCATACGGCATCTATTCTCCGGATCAGAAATCGATATTCCCCTGGTTTCGCGAAAGCCTCAAACCTTATGCGATCTAAATCTGTACTTTCCCTTTCCAATGCCGGTTACCGGTTCGATCAATCCTTTTTCCGCCAGCTCTTTCATCAGTGCGCTGCTTCTGGTCGGCTTCAGACCGAGTGTTTTCTGAACATCCGATCGGCTAAAGATCCTCTGAAAGCCGTATTTATCAAGCAACTTACAAACATGAGAAGCCGTTCTCGCTGTA
>JAGCBO010000106.1 GCA_017652125.1 Clostridia bacterium
GCCAGGCAGATCACATTGCCGGAGGCTTTCAGGCGTGCCTGCGCCTCCTCCATCTGTTTCAGGGTCAGCGACAGGCCGATCATTTCCTCCGCACCCTCGGAATCCCAGGAAGCGAAGTCGGGCTTCGGGATGTTGCACCAGTCGGTATCGCCGAGCAGATTGCTGAAATACTGCTTTGCCTCCGCGTAGGCGCTCGTCTGCGCTGCTTTCTGCTCCCGGAGCAGGAAGGTATAATAGTAATCCTCAGGCAGCGGTTCTCCTCTGACCGCGCGCAGAATATTCTCCCGCAGCACCCCGACGGAAAAACCGTCGGAAATCATGTGGTGCATATCCATGAACAGGTAGCGTAACCGGCCGCATCTGAGCAGACGGATCCTGAACAGCGGCGTGCAGCGGAGACTCGTGAATGGCGCGACCAGGCCGTCGATGGCGCTGTGAAGATCCTCCGGCGCAATGTCTTCCCATTGGACGTCACGGAGCATATCCGGGCGGCAGCGCTGGACAAAATTGTATTCCTCGTCCGTTTCAAACACCGTGTAAAGCGCCGGGTGATTGCGGATCACAGCGTTGACCGCCGACGCGAGGCGATCGTCCCCGATCCTGTCATCAATGCGGTACAAAGAGGGAATGTTGTACATCACGGATTTCGCGTGGGTAAACTGATAGTCCATCATGTTCAGCTGGCCCGGCGTCGCCCTGACGGACATCCCGCGGGCCTGCTCCTCGCTGAAGTCATCCTCCTCCATTCCGAAAAGCGCCTCCGAAATCCGCGCGGGCGTTTTCAGACGGTAGATATCCGAAATGGACAGCTTGCTGATATTCGCGATGGAGACCGCCCTCATGCAGCGGATGGAATTGCCGCCCAGCGCGAAGAAATCGTCATCAATGCCGAAAGTCTCCGCGTCCAGTCCGAGCACCTCCGCAAATGCCGCGCACAGCGTGCGTTCGACCGGGTTCCGCGGCGGGGCATAGGGCGCCTGCCGGTCGGAAATATCCGGGTCCGGCAGCGCTTTCAGGTTGATCTTGCCGTTGGGGGTCATGGGCATGTTTTCCAGCCGCATGTAAATCTCCGGAACCATATACTCCGTCAGCGTTTCGGCAAGGAAGGCCTTCAGCACGTCCGGATCAATCTCCCCGTCAGATGTGTAGTAAAGCACAAGGGTATCCCTGCGCACCTGCGCCGACACAGCCATGATCCCCTCGTACTGACTGGCGCGGTTTTCGATTTCTCCCAGCTCGATGCGGAAGCCGCGCAGCTTCACCTGGTTGTCGATGCGGCCCAGGTATTCCAGTTCATCGTTTTCATTGTACCTCGCCAGGTCTCCGGTGCGGTACATCTTTTCGCCGCTCAGCCAGGGGCAGTCCACGAACGCTTTTGCCGTCAGATCCGGACGCTTCCAGTATCCCTCCGCGATCTGAGGCCCTGCCAGGCACAGTTCCCCCGCCATGCCCCGGGGCAGCAAACGGCCGCGATCGTCACAGATCAGGGACCAGGTATTGGGTACGGGGCGCCCGATGGGGATATTCAGATCCTTCTCCTGGTTGACGGTGTGATAGCTGGAGCATACCGTAAATTCCGTCGGTCCGTAACCGTTGATCAGCTGAATGTCCGTTTTTTCGCATGGCAGCATTTTCTCGCCGCCCATCATCATAAACCGGATCGGCATATCCGGAAACTGGTTGATCAATGCCATGCCGATCTGCGTGGATACGGTCATTCCGGTGATTCCGTGCTCCCGGATATAGCGGTCCATGGCGGCAGGGTCTTTGCGCAGCTCATACGCCAGGATATGCACCTGCCCGCCTGCCGCCAAAGGCGGGAACAGATCATTGACCGAAGCGTCGAAGGAGAAACTGGGATGAAGCGCGTCGACAGCGTTTTCGCCGACGATATTTATCAGCCAGGCCAGCATGGCCTTCAGGGAACTGTGAGGCTGCACCACGCCCTTTGGCTTTCCGGTGGATCCGGAGGTGTAGATCATATAGGCGCGGTTCCCCGGCTTCGCCAGGCAGATTTCGGGAGCGTTTTTCCCTTCGGAAACGATCCTGCGGACCGTCTCCCCGTCAAGGGCCGCCTTTGCCTCACTGTCCTCCAGCATGAAGGCGATCCGGTCCTCGGGGTATTCGGGATCCACAGGCACATAGGCCGCCCCGGCCTTATGGACGCCGACAACCGCCGCCGCAAATTCCTTCACCCGGCCCATGCGCAGGGCGACAAAGCTGTTTTCCCGGACCCCCCGGCCGATGAGCCACGCAGCGACGGCGTTGGAGGCCCGGTCCAGTTCCGCGTAGGTATAACTGCTTTCGCTGTCGACCACGGCGACGTGATCAGGACGTTCTTTCACCCTTTTCCGGAACAGGTCAAGCCAGGTTTCACGGATATCGTATGCCAGGGTTTCACCCTTTGACCTGGCGATGATCTCCCGGATCCCGTCTTCGTCCAGCAGATCAAGCGCCGTCAGCGCGCGTTCCGGATTCCGGATCATTCCTTCCAGCAGCATCCGGACCATCGAAAGCAACCGGCGGATTTCTTCCCCGCGATACAGACGGGTATCAAAGGTAATGCAGAAGGTCAGCCGCCCGTTCTCCACGTAAGACACGGGATTGATGGCGCTGAAGATCTCCTCCCGGAGCTCCAGGGGCCTGAGGAGCGGCGCTTCCGCGCCGTTTTCCCTTCCGCCGGCAAAATTCTCCAAGGCCAGCACCGACTGCAGCAGTTCGCTGCCCAGCTCCGTCTGCTGCTCAATGTCAGCCAGCGGGCAATAGTCATACCCATTGCTCCGGGCCGCCTGCTGATTCAGGGCCCGCAGCGCCTCCCGCGCGCTGGTCCTGTCGTCCCACTTCACGCGCACCGGTACCGAGTTGATGAACAGGCCCATCAGGTCGTCGACCCTGGTTTCCGTATTGTCGCGGCCGGATACGACCTTGGCGAACACCGCGTCCTGTGTGCGGCTGCACACGCCGAGGACCATGCCCCACGCCAGCTCCACGGCGTTGCTGAGGGTCGCGCCCTCCTGCCCGCACAGCTGTTCCAGCTGCCGCGTTTTCTCCGCGTCCAGCACCACCGTCAGCAGGTCTTCTTCCGAGCGCTCGTTCTCCGGCACTGTGCCATAGGAAGGAACCTCCGCCCTTGTCTCATAGCCTGACAGCAGTTCACGCCAGTAGTTCAGGCCCGCCTTCATGTCCTTGTGCAGGATCTCCCGGACCGCGGCCTCATAGCGCCCTCCGGCAGAGGGCCGGTCCTCTGTAAACTGTCCGGTCATCTCCTCCTGAAGATAGCGGGTCAGATCCTCCATGCACAGGGCAGTGCACCAGCCGTCCGTGATGATATGATGCTGCGCCTGGACCAGATAGCAGCGGGAATCGCTCACTTTTGCGCAGGTCAGGCCGAACAGCGGCTTATCCTGCAGGTCATATCCATGGGTCAGGATTTCCTCCCGCAGCCGCTTCACCGCCGCTTCCGGATCAGCCTCCGCGGTCAGATCGGCCATGGCAAGGCCCAGGGGCCTGTCAATGATGGCCTGCCGGGGAACGCTGACATTTTTATACACGATGGATGTGCGCAGCACTTCGTGCTTCGCTCCCATCCGGTCCAGCACATGGCGAAGCTGCGCCTCCGTGGGCACCCAATCCATTTCAAAGATATCCACCAGCCGGTATGCCCAGGCCTCCGGATCCTGCAGGTGCCTGAGCAGCATGCCTTCCTGCATCGGCAGCAGCGGATAAATCCGTTCCACCCGTTCGCCGCGGCTTTCAAAGTCCGCCGTCACGGCTTCAAATTCTTCCTCACTCCATTCCGTTTCGCCCAGGTCGGAGGCTGTCGTCATGGATGCGTTTGTTTCAGACAGGAACGTAACGATCCGCCGCATTTCTTCAAGAATACCCCCGGCGATTTCTCCGGCCTGCCCGGGATCAAATTCAGCCGGATCGTGATCGACTGTCAGGGTAAAGACGCCGCCTCTCGTCAGGCAGTTGATGCTGAAGCCGGACCCCTCTGTATTCCGGGGACTGACAGCCTCTCCCGTGTCGATATGGGCCGCCCGGAACTGCGTCCCTTCCTCAGACGACCCTTCGTCCATTTCGCCCAAGTAATTAAAGCTCAGAGGCGGGATCCTGTCCGTATGGAAATCCGGCGCGTCTTCTCCGCCCGCATACCGGAGCACGTTGTAACCCACGCCTTTATGGGGAATCCGGTGGAGCGTCTCTTTTACCGCCATCAGATCCCGGCGCATGTCGCCGGTCAGGCCATCAAACACCACAGGATAGATGGAGGTAAACCACCCGACCGTGCGATCGGTGTACAGCGGTTCATCCAGTTCTTCGCGTCCGTGCCCTTCCAGCTGCACCGGTACCGGCCTGTCGCCCCTGAGCCGGCGCCAGCTTCTGCACACGGCAGTCAGCAGGGCGTCGTTGAGCGTAAGCCCGAAGGCGTCATAGTTTGTGCGCAGGAACCGTTCAGTATCTTCAGCGCTCATAGTCACGGTCAGCCGGGCGAATTCGCGGCTGTAATCCTTCCCGTCTGACAGCGGAAGCGATTCCAGCTTTTTCTGTACCGCGTTCCAGTAGGGGATCTCCTGCGCCAGCCGATAGCTGCTCCGGTATTTCCGGATCGCCCGCGCGTAGTCCGCATAGGGCTGGGTCTTCCGCGGCAGCTGAATTGCCTTCCCGCCCTTGTCCTGGGCAAACGCCGTTTCAAGGTCCGCCGTAATGATCCGCCAGCTCACGCCGTCGATCACAAGGTGGTGGCAGGCGAGACAGAAGCAGTCCGCGTCCGGCGCGTGGATCAGCGCGGCCCTGACCAGTGCCTCTTCCATCCGGATATGGCTTTGAATCTCCCGGCAGATGGCCGTGATTTCCTCTTCTGAGGAAGCGCTGTATTCCTCAATGAGGATGGCGGTGTCGGCCGGCCTGACCGTCAGGCGGTTGTCCGTCCAGATCGCCCGCAGCATATCGTGCTGAACCGTCAGCGCGCTGAAAATGCGCTGCAGTTCCTCAGCCGCCATGCGGTCCCGGAGAAGGAACAGCTCAGTCTGATTGTAGTGCCAGGGCTGCGGCAGGTGAAGATCCCTGAAGAATGCGACGATGGGCGTTTCCTCCACGTCCCCCTCAAAGGGCTCCTGGCTGATCTCCGGGCCCTTTTTCGCCTGGGCCGCGCCCGCGATGCCGCGGACCGTCTTCTGCTGCATGATGTCGGCCACGGACACCGCCAGGTCATCATCGCGCAGCAGACTGGACAGGCGGATCGCCTTGATGGAGTCGCCGCCCAGCTCAAAGAAACTGTCCAGCGCCCCGGGGGCCGTTTTCATGTTCAGGATCTTCTGCATCGCCGCCGCAACCGCCTTCTCCGCGGCGCCGGCCGGTTCCACGTATTCCCTTGCGGCAATCTCCGGTTCCGGCAGCGCCTTCCGATCGATCTTTCCGTTGGGGGTCATGGGCATGTTTTCCAGCTGCATGTATATGGCCGGAACCATGTAGTCCGTCAACGTTTCGGCAAGGAACGCCTTCAGCGCGCCCGGATCGATCTCCCTGTCAGCCGTGTAATAAAGCACAAGGGTATCCCTGCGCACCTGTGCCGCCACGGTCCGAATACCCTCATACTGGGCGGCCCGGTTTTCGATTTCTCC
>JAGCBO010000107.1 GCA_017652125.1 Clostridia bacterium
CCCGTCTGGCAGGAAGCGGAAAACATCCTGGTTTACCGGAGCCTGCCGGAGGAGCTGAGCCTGGATCCGCTGATCCGGGCGGCGGCTTCCGCCGGAAAACGGATCGCGTATCCCGTATGCGACAGCGGCGGCCGGATGAAGGCAATGCGTCCCGGGGCCTGGCGTAGGGGCGCTTTCGGCATAGCGGAACCGGATCCGGAGCGGTCGGAGGAAATGGCGCCGGAGGAAATCGATCTGGTGATCTGTCCCGGGGTTGCCTTTGACGGGGAGAAACGCCGGCTGGGCATGGGAGGCGGATACTACGACCGCTTTCTGCCGGGCTGCCGGAAGGCGTCGGTGATTATGGCCGCCTTTGAGGAACAGCGGGCGGAGGAGATTCCATCGGAGCCGGAGGATATCGCCGTGGATGCGGTGGTGACCGATCAGAAGGTATACTGACCGCGGGGACACGGAACGAAACGCGGATCGGAATACGGATCAGCCCGCGGAGAGGCGGCCGGTTTGACAGCCTTTCCGGGATTGAGTATAGTAAACAGGATGCGCCGGGAAGCGGCGCAAAAAAGCGGAAAAGACCGTAATCAAACGGAGGGAAACGATTTTGGCCAGTCATATTGAGATTCTGTCCCGGGAGTTTTCGGTGCAGCCGGCAAGGATTCAGGCGGCGGTCGAGCTGCTGGACGCGGGGAATACCATCCCCTTTATTGCCCGGTACCGGAAGGAAGCCACCGGATCCATGGACGATCAGGTGCTGCGGGAGATGGCGGAGCGCCTGGAGTATCTGCGGAATATGGATAAGCGCCGGCAGGAGATCGAGAAGACGCTGGCGGAGCAGGACGTGCTGACGGACGAGCTGAGGCAGCAGCTGGGAGCCGCCGCAACGCTCAGCGAGCTGGAGGATCTGTACCGGCCTTTCCGGCCGAAGCGGAGAACCCGGGCCACTGTGGCGAAGGAACGGGGACTGGAGCCGCTGGCGCTGTGGCTGATGATTCAGCAGGCGCACGGAGACCCGGTGAAGGAGGCCGAAAAATATATCAATCCGGAGAAGGACGTGCCGGACGCGGAAACCGCGCTGGCGGGCGCCCGGGATATTCTGGCGGAATCCGTCAGCGATGACGCCGCCCTGCGCAAGGAACTGCGCGAGCTGCTGATGCGGGAGAGCGTGCTGAGCACCGCCGCCGCGAAGGATGAAGACAGCGTATACAGCATGTATTACGACTTCCGGGAACCGGTACGGACGATCGCGGCGCACCGGATCCTGGCGATCAACCGGGGAGAGCGGGAGGAATTCCTGAAGGTGACGCTCGAAGCGCCGGAGGAAAAGGCGGAGGCGGCGGTCTGCCGGTCCTGCGTGCGGGGAAGCTCGCCTTCCTCCATGCAGGTGGAGGAGGCCTGCCGGGACGCCTGGGAGCGGCTGATTTTTCCCTCCCTGGAGCGGGAAATCCGCAATGAGCTGACCGACCGGGCCAACGAATCCGCCATCCGGGTTTTCAGCCAGAATCTGCATCAGCTGCTGATGCAGCCGCCCATCAAGGGCAAGGTGACCCTGGGCGTCGATCCGGGCTTCCGCACGGGCTGCAAGCTGGCGGTCATCGATGAGAACGGCAAGGTGCTGGATACCGGGGTCGGCTATTTCACGCTGCCCGGAGACGAGAACCGCAGGGCGGCGGCGGCCCGGCTGATCAAGGGCTTTGCGGCAAAATACGGAATTACCGCCATCGCGATCGGAAACGGCACCGCCAGCCGGGAGAGCGAACAGTTCATCGTCGGCCTGCTGCCGGAGCTGCCCGGGGCGGCCTATATGATCGTCAGCGAGGCGGGGGCTTCTGTCTATTCCGCCAGCAAGCTGGCCGCGGAGGAGTTTCCCGACTTCGACGTGACGCAGCGCAGCGCGGTTTCCATCGCCCGGCGGATGCAGGATCCGCTGGCGGAGCTGGTGAAGATCGATCCCAAGGCGATCGGCGTCGGACAGTATCAGCATGACCTGAAGCAGAAGGAGCTGACGGAGGCGCTGGACGGCGTGGTGGAGCAGTGCGTGAACCAGGTCGGGGTGGAGGTATCCACCGCGTCCGCGGAGCTGCTGAGCCATGTGGCGGGGATCGGGCCGACTCTGGCGAAGAGCATCGTGGCCTACCGGGAGGAGAACGGTCTGACCTCCCGGGCGGCCCTGAAAAAGGTGCCCAAGCTCGGGCCGAAGGCTTTCGAGCAGTGCGCGGGCTTCCTGCGGGTGGCGGACAGCCGGAACCCGCTGGACGCTACGGCCGTGCACCCGGAAAGCTACGACGCGGCGAAGGCGCTGATCGAAAAGCTGGGATACGATCTGAAGGAGCTGAAGAAGGGCGGCCTGCCGGACGCGGGCAGGCGGGCAGAAGAATACGGAATGGAAAAGCTGGCCGGAGAGCTGGATATCGGCCTGCCCACCCTGAAGGATATTCTGTCGGAGCTGCAGAAGCCCGGCCGGGATCCCCGGGACGAGCTTCCGGCGCCGGTGCTTCGGCGGGACGTGCTGGACATGAAGGACCTGACGCCCGGAATGGAACTGACCGGGACGGTTCGGAACGTGATCGATTTCGGCGCCTTTGTGGATATCGGCGTACATCAGGACGGCCTGGTGCACATCTCCCGGATGGCGTCGAAGTTTATCAGACACCCCAGCGAGATCGTCAAGGTCGGCGACGTGGTCAAGGTCTGGGTGGTCAGCGTGGATGAGAAGAAAAAACGGATCGCCCTGACCATGGTGAAGGACCGGATGTAAGCAGGGAAACACCGGCGGACGGGGTTTCCAGGGGTACAGTTTTTTTACGGATATGAAGAAGGATCCCGGGCTTCGATGAACGGCCCGGGATCCTTTTATTTCGTGTTACGGCCGGCGGGAGGGTTTTTCTGCCGGTCGCAGCAGGAACAGGCGCCCCCTCCGCAGGCGGAGCAGGGGCTGCCGGATTTTCTGTTTTTCCGGATTCGGAGGACCGCCAGCACGACGATCACGGCCAGCACGGCCAGAACGATTCCGTCTCCGATGCTCATCGGTTTTTCCCTCCTTTATCCCAGCCCGATGGCTGATCCGAGCAGCCGGACCAGCACGGCCGCGACCCAGGCGAGGGCGCACTGCCAGAGGATCAGCCCATAGGACCACTTCCGGCCGAGCTCCCGGCGGACCGAGCCGATGGCCGCCACGCAGGGCGTATACAGCAGGCTGAACACCAGCATAATGATCCCGGTCAGCATTCCCAGACCCGCTACGCCGCCGGGGAAGAGAATCTCCAGGGTGGAAACGACGCTTTCCTTGGCCATGAAGCCCGTGATCAGGGAGGTGATAATCCGCCAGTCTCCCAGGCCGGCGGGCCGCATCACCGGAACCAGAAGCCCCGAAATGGTGGCCAGAATGCTGTCCGGAGAACCTTCCTCGACCATGTCGAAACGGAAGTTAAAGCTCTTCAGGAACCAGACGATCAGCGTGGCGATCAGGATGATGGAAAAAGCCCGCTGGAGAAAGTCCTTTGTTTTCTCCCAGAGCAGCTGCAGCACGGAGCGGGGACTGGGCAGCCGGTAGTTGGGCAATTCCATGACAAAGGGAGCCGGATCCCCTTTAAAGAGAACACTCTTGAACAGACGGGCGACCAGAATGCCGATGACAATCCCCAGCAGATAGATGAAGGTGATGATCAGCCAGCTTTGCCGCGGGAAAAAGGCCGCCACGAAGAAGCCGTAAATCGGCACCTTGGCCGTACAGCTCATGAAGGGGGTCAGCAGGATGGTCATTTTCCGGTCCCGCTCGCTGGGCAGCGTCCGGGTGGACATGACCGCGGGCACCGTGCAGCCGAAGCCGATCAGCAGCGGGACAATGCTCCGGCCGGAAAGGCCGATCCTGCGCAGGATCTTATCCATGAAGAAGGCGACACGGGCAATGTATCCGCTGTCCTCCAGCAGGGACAGGAAGAAGAACATGGTGACCACAATGGGCAGAAAACTGAGCACACTGCCCACGCCTTCGAAGAGCCCCTGCAGCACCAGACTCTGAATCGTCGGATTCACATTTCCGGTGATCATCGCCTTTTCCACGACGCCGGCCAGGGCGTCGATCCCCTGCTGCAGCAGATCCTGCAGGGCGGGGCCGATCAGGAAGAAGGTCAGATAAAAGACCAGGCCCATGATCAGAGCGAAGCAGGGAAGCGCGGACCATTTGCCGGTCAGCCCCCGGTCGATCCGCTGGCTGCGGAGATATTCACGGCTGGCGCGGGGCTTTGTCACGCAGGCGCCGCATTCCCGGAGAATATAGGAATACCGCATATCCGCCATGGCGGCGCTGCAGTCCAGCCCCCGCTCCTTTTCCATCTGCAGAACGATATGCTCCAGAGTTTCCCGTTCATTCTGATCCAGATTCAGCCGGCTGATAATCTGCTCATCGCCCTCGATGGCTTTTCCGGCCGCAAAACGCACGGGAAGATCCGCGCTTTCCGCGTGATCCTCAATCAGATGAATGACGGCGTGGACGCAGCGGTGCACGGCGCCGCCGTGATCCTCCGGGTCGCAGAAATCCTGACGGAGCGGCCCCTCCTGATATTTCGCGATATGGATGGCGTGCTGAATCAGTTCGTCGATTCCCTGATTCTTCGCCGCGGAGATGGGAACCACGGGCACACCCAGGAGAGCCTCCAGCGCATTGACATCCACGCTGCCGCCGTTGCCGGTCATCTCATCCATCATATTCAGAGCGATCACCATGGGGAAGCCCATTTCCAGCAGCTGCATGGTCAGATACAGGCTGCGCTCGATGCTGGTGACATCCACGATATTGATGATCGCCTTCGGCTTTTCCTTCAGAACAAAATCCCGGGAGACCAGCTCCTCGCTGGTATAGGGAGACATGGAATAGATGCCGGGCAGATCCGTGATCCAGGTGTTGCTGTAGCCGCGGATGATGCCGTCCTTACGGTCCACCGTCACGCCGGGGAAATTGCCGACGTGCTGATTGGAGCCGGTCAGCTGATTGAACAGCGTGGTTTTGCCGCTGTTCTGATTGCCGACCAGGGCAAAGGTCAGTCTGGTTCCTTCCGGAAGAGGATTGCCGCTCCCCTTGGGATGAAAACGGCCGGTTTCACCGAGGCCCGGATGCTCGGACTCTTTCTTCCGCGCTTTCTGATTCTGATCCGCCTGCCGGGCCGGGATGGGGGTGATCTGAATCCTTTCCGCGTCGGCCAGGCGCAGCGTCAGCTCATATCCATGAATGCGCAGCTCCATCGGATCTCCGAGAGGCGCCAGCCGGGTTACTGTTACCTCCACCCCGGGCAGCATTCCCATATCCAGAAAATGCTGCCGCAAGGCTCCGTCTCCGCCGACGGCCTCGATCCTGGCGGACTGGCCTGTTTTCAGTTCGTTCAGCGTCATCCGTTTCATCCTTTCCGGTCCCGTGCATTCTGTTCCATAAATCGGAAGAGAATATTCAACGCTCCCGATGATACCCGCAGTCCCATATTCTGTCAAGAGAAATGGAAAGCCCCTTGCGTACAGGCATTCTGTTTTGATTTTGACAGGGGCTTTGGCTGATCTCCAGGTTCCCCCTTCCGGAAATAAGAAAATCCTGCTATAATAGCCGGGTATCAGCTTCCCCCGGCGGGAGGCTGAAATAATGAGTACTTACTGGAGCAATCTGATTTGAAACGCCTGAAACAAATCCTGATCGGCGTTCTTGCGGGGCTGATGATCCTTTCTCCGGCTTTTTCCGCGGGAGAGACCGGGAACGGGAGCGGAACCCGGGTCACCATCCGGCTGGTGCCGGAAACGGAGGCTCCTCCCCCCGGGACGGATCCGGCGGAACGGATTTCCCCGGGGCCGGGATCCGCGCTGACCCCGAAGCCGACAGCAACGCCGAAGCCGACAGCGACCCCGAAGCCGACGGCAACCGCCGCCCCGACCGTTACGCCCCGGCCGGTGATAACGGTTCATCCGGCGGTCATCCGGCCGGCCGGAGAGACGCCGGCTCCTTCCGCGGAGACAACCGGGACACCGGAATCCGCCGCAGGCGCGAAGCCGGTTTCAACCGCAGACCCGGCCGCGACTCCGACCCCGGACGCAGAATCGGAGCCGGCCGCGACTCCGGCCCCCACCGCAACTCCGACCGCGACTCCGGAACCGACCGCAACCCCGACGCCGACGCCGGAGCCGACTCCCGTACAGCCGCCCGTTACGCCGCCGCCGGCGCCCCTGGCCTTTCCGACGGTGATCGACGAGGTCAACGATTCGGAAACCTGGTCCGATTTCCGCTTTCCGAAAGACAGACCGCTGCTGGAAATCTGGATTGCCAATATCCGGGACGCGGACGCCACGCTGATTCTGTACGAGGGTCAGGCCTGGATGATCGACTGCGCGGACTATAAGATGGCCCTGCGGACGGCGGCGATGCTGCGTCAGCTGGGAATCACCCATATTGAAAAAGTTTTCAATACCCACCCGCATCACGACCATATTCTCGGGCTGGGCCATATTCTGGAGGCGGCACGGGTGGACGAGCTGCTGCTGTGCTTTCCGGAGGACAGCACGGAGCACATGGAAAAGGTGCTTCCCGTCTGCGAGGAGCAGAAGATCACCGTGTCCCATTACGGGCATGGCGATGAATACACCATGGGAGACGGGAACGTGAAGCTGACCTTCTGGCAGAACGAGGGATCCGATCTGAGTATCAACAACCGCAGCGCCTGCACGAAGATTGTCTACGGGGAACGGTCCATGCTGCTGCTGGCCGACCTCGAATACAGAGGCGAACAGGAGCTGGAGGCCCTGGTCGGAGCGGAAGCGCTGAAATGCGATCTGTTCAAATATCCGCACCACGGGAAAAAGGCGCTGAAGGAATCCTTTTTCCAGGCCATGGATGCGAGCCTGGCCGTGGTGACCAATCATCAGAAGATTGAACAGGCCTCATCCTACCTGGGGTACAAGCATTTTCCCACGATCTATACCAACGTGAAGGGCGTCTATACGCATCTGGCGACGGACGGCCGCCGCTGGCTGTGCGAATATGTCCCGATCCGGTAGAGAATAATCCGGCAAACAGCGAAGAACCGGCCGCGGAAACGGCCGGTTCTTCGCTTTGCCGGAAAACGCTCAGCGCCAGAGCATGGGATCGGCGCCGTTCAGCTTGGCCAGCGCTTCCGTCAGGAAATAATCCCCGTAGGTGATATTGGTATGCCGGCCGGCGCCGTCGTCATGATAGCTGGCTGTGCAGTGGGTCAGGATTCCGCAGCGCTCCTGCGTCCAGTCCGCACAGTGATCCAGGAGGCCGTTGATCAGCTTTTCCGCGGACTCCTTCCAGCGTTTTTCGCCGTCCGTTCTGGCCAGCTCCAGCAGACCGCAGGCCGCGATGGCGCCCGCCATATTATCAATGCGCTCCTCTTCCGGCGGCTGGCAGAAGTCGGAATCCGTCAGACCGTCCGGCCGGATATGGGAAACAAAATAGGCGGCAATGCGCTGAGCCGCTTTCAGATAGCGCTCCTCTCCGGTGTTCAGGAAGGCCAGGGTAAAGCCATAGAGCCCCCAGGCCTGGCCGCGGCTCCAGCTGCTTCCCAGGGCACAGCCCTGGCCGGCGTGCTCCCGGACCCGCTTTCCGTCCGCCGGATCGAATTCGATGATATGGCTGACGGAACCGTCCGGACGCAGGAATTCCCGAAGGGCGGTATCCGCGTGAATCACGGCGGCGTTCCGGAAACGCGGATCTCCCGTTTCCCGGGAAGCCCAGAAGAGAAGGGAAAGATTCATCAGGCAGTCAATAATGGCGAAGCCGGCCTGGGAGGGCTGATTCCACGCCCGGATAAAGCCGGCGGGATTCAGGCGGCCCATCAGCAGGCTGGCCGCGTGCATCGTATCGGTCCGGGCCTGCGGATCTCCCGTCAGCTTATAATGCGCTCCGCAGGACAGCAGATACA
>JAGCBO010000108.1 GCA_017652125.1 Clostridia bacterium
GGAATCCCTGCTGTCCGCGTGCAGCGAGGGATACATCTTATACAGGCCCACCAGGTTCCGCACGCACTGCATCACGTCCCGGTGTCCCATATCGTCCGCCAGATGCCAGTCGATGCTGTCCTTCACGTTCCATTCCCGCTCCTGGGCAAATTCCTGGCCCATGAACATCAGCTTCTTCCCCGGGAAGGTGAACTGCCAGGTATACATCGCCTTCAGTTCGCCCAGGCGCTCTTCCTTGCTTCCGGGCGCCTTCATGGCCATGGATCCTTTGCCGTAAACCACCTCGTCGTGGCTGAGAACCAGCACGAAGTTCTCCGTGAAGGCATAGTCCGCGATATGGGTCAGCTGACCGTGATGCCACTTCCGGTACACGGGATCGAGGTTGAAATACCGGATCGTGTCGTTCATCCAGCCCATGTTCCATTTGAAGGTGAAGCCGAGGCCGCCGTTGCGCACATCTTCCGTGATCCCCCATTCCGCAGAGGAATCCTCGGCGATCAGATAGCCGGTGGTCCGGCCGCACACCTCGGTGTTCAGCTGCTTCAGGAAATCCATGCCGTCCAGGTTCATCCGGCCGCCGAACATATTGGGCCGCCATTCGTTCCGGTCATAGTCGTTATACAGCATGGAGGCCACCGCGTCCACCCGCAGGGCGTCAACATGGAACTCCCGGATCCAGTAAATGGCATTGGCGATCAGGAAGGAGCGGACCTCCGGCTTGGTATGGTCGAAAGCCAGGGTGCCCCAGACCGGGAATTCCCTGCGGAGCGGGTCGCAGCTTTCATACAGCGGGGTGCCGTCAAACCAGGACAGGGCGAAGCCATCCTTCGGGAAATGGGCGGGCACCCAGTCCAGGATCACGCCGATACCGGCCTGATGCATTTTATCCACGAAATAGCGGAAGTCGTTCGGCGTACCGTACCGGCTGGTCGGCGCGTAGTATCCGGTCACCTGGTATCCCCAGGACAGATCAAAGGGATGCTCGCAGATGCCCATGAGCTCAATATGGGTGTATCCCATATACTGCAGATACTGCACCAGGTCGTCCGCCAGCTGAGTATAGTTCAGGAAGCCATCCTCATCCCAGTCCCCCTGGTATCCCTTTTTCCAGGAGCCCAGATGCACCTCATAGATCGCCATGGGTTTTTCAAGCACTTTGGTGTTATCCCGCTGATTCTGGTAATCCCAGTCGTTCCAGGTATAGGAATCCAGCGGATAGACGATGGATGCGTTGGCGGGACGCCGCTCATACCAGAAGGAATAGGGATCGGACTTATCCCGGCGGACGCCGTCGGCCCCGGTGATCAGATAGCGGTAAGCGTCCCCCTCCCCTACTCCCGGCAGGAAGCATTCCCAGACGCCGCCGTCCCACATGCTGCGGCTCATCCACTGCTCGTTTTCCCAGCCGGTTTTTGCGCAGATCACGGAGACATACTGCGCGTTGGGCGCCCAGACGGCAAAGCGGGTTCCGGCCACGCCGTCCACCACATCCGGGTGGGCGCCCAGTTTCTGATAAACCTCATAGTTGGTCCCCTGGTGGAACAGGTAGCTGTCGTATTCACTGAATACACGGTTGCCTTCTTCTGCCATGTGCGTA
>JAGCBO010000109.1 GCA_017652125.1 Clostridia bacterium
ATAATGGTCAGATAATAGCACCCGATCACCATGTCCTGGGAGGGAGAGATCACGGGACGCCCGTCCTGGGGCTTCAGGATGTTGTTATGCGCCAGCATCAGGAAGCGGGCTTCCGCCTGAGCTTCCATGGACAGCGGAACGTGAACGGCCATCTGGTCGCCGTCGAAGTCGGCGTTGAACGCGGTACAGGCCAGCGGATGAAGCTTGATGGCCTTGCCTTCCACCAGGATCGGCTCGAAGGCCTGGATGCCCAGACGGTGCAGGGTGGGAGCGCGGTTCAGCAGCACCGGATGATCCCGGATCACTTCTTCCAGAATGTCCCAGACCTCCGGACGCACCTTTTCCACGGCGCGCTTGGCGGACTTGACATTATGGGAATACTTCAGATTGACCAGCCGCTCCATGACGAAGGGCTTGAACAGCTCCAGCGCCATTTCCTTGGGCAGGCCGCACTGATAGAGCTTCAGCTCAGGACCGACGACGATAACGCTCCGGCCGGAATAATCGACGCGCTTGCCGAGCAGGTTCTGACGGAAACGGCCCTGTTTGCCCCGCAGCAGATCGGAGAGGGACTTCAGCGCCCGGTTTCCGGGACCGGTGACCGGACGGCCGCGGCGGCCGTTATCGATCAGAGCGTCCACAGATTCCTGCAGCATGCGCTTCTCGTTCCGGACGATGATATCCGGGGCGCCCAGCTCCAGCAGTCTCTTCAGACGGTTGTTCCGGTTAATCACGCGGCGGTAAAGGTCATTCAGGTCGGAGGTGGCAAAACGGCCGCCGTCCAGCTGAATCAGGGGACGGAGATCCGGGGGAATGACGGGCACCACCGTCAGAATCATCCACTCCGGACGGTTGTGACTGGTGCGGAAGGATTCGACGACTTCCAGGCGCTTGACGGCCCGGGCCCGCTTCTGTCCTTCGGTTTCGCGGTCTCTTTCCTTTTCCGTCAGCTGGGCGATTTCAGCCTTCAGGGTTTCGGACATCTTGTCCAGATCCAGCTCCAGGAGCAGATCCCGGATGGCTTCGGCGCCCATCTTGGCCACGAAGGAGCCCTTGCCGCAGCGGGCTTCCACTTCCCGATAACGGGCATCGTTGATGAGCTCCAGCTTCTTCAGACCGGTTTCATCCGCGTTGCCGGGATCGAGCACGATGAAGTTGGCGAAATAGAGCACTTTTTCCAGATTCCGGGGGGAGATGTCCAGCAGCATACCCATCCGGCTGGGAATCCCCTTGAAATACCAGATATGGCTGACAGGGGCGGCCAGCTGGATGTGACCCATCCGTTCCCGGCGGACTTTCGCCCGGGTGACCTGAACGCCGCACTTGTCGCAGATCTTGTCCTTATCCTTGAACTTGATGCGCTTATATTTTCCGCAGTTACATTCCCAGTCCTTGGTGGGCCCGAAAATACGCTCGCAGTAAAGGCCGTCTTTTTCCGGCTTCAGCGTACGGTAATTGATGGTTTCCGGCTTGGTCACCTCACCGTGGGACCAGGCCAGAATCTGTTCCGGAGAAGCCATACCGATCTGAATGGAATCCAAATTCGAAAGTTCAAACAAAGGGGCACACTCCCTTTCATATAATCGTCGGGGGATCAACGGTCAGCGTCGCAGATTACATATCATCATCCAGATCCAGGCCGGAAAGATCGTCCACATTGAAGTCGTCCAGATCATCCAGGTCCTCATCCTTCAGGTTGAAGGCTTCATCCTCGTCCGAGCTGAGGGACAGATCTTCATCCGAGCCAAGGGTCAGATCCTCATCGGACATATTGAAGGCCTCATCGGCCGCCTGAGCCAGTTCATCATCTTCCTCAGCGGCGGCGATGATTTCAGCGGGCGCCATGGACTGAGCGGAGGGACGAACCGGCGTCTGTTCTCTGGGCAGATCTTCCGGATCCAGCTCGGGAATCTCGATTTCGTTCTTCGCGGCATCCAGCACGCGGACATCCAGGCTCAGCGCCTGCATTTCCTTCAGCAGAACCTTGAAGCTTTCCGGAACACCGGGGGTCGGAATATTCTGGCCCTTGATAATCGCTTCATAGGTCTTCACGCGGCCGACCGTATCGTCGGACTTGACCGTCAGGATTTCCTGCAGGGTATTGGCGGCGCCGTAGGCTTCCAGCGCCCAGACTTCCATTTCGCCGAAACGCTGACCGCCGAACTGCGCCTTGCCGCCCAGAGGCTGCTGCGTGACCAGGGAGTAGGGACCGGTGGACCGGGCATGCATCTTGTCGTCCACCAGGTGATGCAGCTTCAGGAAGTTCATGATTCCAACCGTCACGGGGCTTTCGAAATAGTCTCCCGTCCGTCCGTCACGCACCTGAATCTTACCCTGGCGGAAGAGCTCTTTGCCTTCCTCATCCAGCTTCAGGCGGAGCGGGCTGCCGTTATGGAAGTGATTCTCCGTCATATGGGGATCGGACAGATCCAGCGGAGCATCCATCGTCTGAACCGCCTTATCCAGGTGCTCCAGAATTTCCTCATAGGTCGCGCCGTCGAAGACCGGGGTGGCGATATGCCAGCCCAGCGCGCGGCAGGCCAGACCCAGGTGAACTTCCAGCACCTGACCCAGATTCATACGGGACGGAACGCCCAGCGGATTCAGCACGATCTGCAGCGGGGTGCCGTCGGGGAGGAAGGGCATATCCTCCTCGCGCAGGATCCGGGAAACAACGCCCTTGTTTCCGTGACGGCCGGCCATCTTATCGCCGACGGAGATCTTTCTCTTCTGGGCGATATAAATCCGGACCATCTCGTTGACACCGGGGGAGAGCTCATCCTTGTTCGCGCGGGTGAAGACCTTGACATCCACCACGATGCCGCCTTCGCCGTGAGGCACCCGCAGGGAGGTATCCCGGACTTCGCGGGCCTTTTCACCGAAGATGGCCCGGAGGAGCCGCTCTTCGGCGGTCAGCTCGGTTTCGCCCTTGGGGGTCACCTTACCGACCAGGATATCGCCGGCATGCACTTCCGCGCCGATGCGGATGATGCCGCCTTCATCCAGATCCTTGATCGCGTCATCGGAGATATTGGGAATATCCCGGGTAATCTCTTCCGGCCCCAGCTTCGTTTCACGGGCTTCGGATTCGAACTCCTCAATATGAATGGAGGTATAGATGTCCTCCTTCACGAGCTTTTCGGAAAGCAGGACGGCGTCCTCGTAGTTGTAGCCTTCCCAGGTCATGAAACCGATCAGCGCGTTCCGGCCCAGACCGATCTCGCCCTTCTCCGTGGAGGGCCCGTCCGCCAGCAGATCGCCCTTTTCAATCTTCTGCCCGGCGGAAACGACGGGGCGCTGATTGATGCAGGTGGACTGGTTGGAACGGGCGAATTTGGTCAGCAGGTATTCATGGCGCTCGCCCAGGGCATCGCGGATCACAATATGGTTGGAATCCACCTTTTCGACCACGCCGTCTTCCTTCGCCAGAAGGACGACGCCGGAATCGTGCGCCGCGCGGTATTCCATCCCGGTGGCGACCACGGGAGCTTCCGGCACCAGCAGCGGAACCGCCTGGCGCTGCATGTTGGAGCCCATCAGGGCGCGGGTGGCGTCATCGTTCTCCAGGAAGGGAACCATGGCGGTGGCCACGGAAACAACCTGGCGGGGGCTGACGTCGATAAAGTCCACCTGGGAGACGGGAACGGCAACGATTTCCACCTTGTCACGGACGGTGATCCGGTCGTGAACAAAGGTGCCGTCCTCATTCAGAGGTTCGTTGGCGGTGGCGACCTTGTACAGGTCTTCCTCATCCGCCGTCATATACACGATATCATCCAGGACCCGGCCGTGCTCCTTATCCACCCGGCGGTAGGGGGCTTCGATGAAGCCATACTCGTTGATCCGGGCGTAGGTCGCCAGAGAACCGATCAGACCGATGTTGGGGCCTTCAGGGGTCTCGATGGGGCAGATCCGGGCATAATGGCTGTAGTGCACGTCCCGCACTTCGAAGGAAGCACGGTCCCGGTTCAGACCGCCGGGGCCCAGGGCGCTCAGACGGCGCTTATGGGTCAGCTCGGCCAGCGGGTTCGGCTGATCCATGAACTGGGACAGCTGGGAGGAACCGAAGAATTCCTTGATGGCGGCGCTGACCGGACGGATGTTGATCAGATCGCCGGGCTTGATATCCCCGCTGTCCTGAATGGACATACGCTCGCGGACGACGCGCTCCAGACGGGAAAGGCCGATCCGGATCTGGTTCTGCAGCAGTTCGCCGACGCTGCGCAGCCGGCGGTTCCCCAGGTGGTCGATATCATCGGTGGAGCCGATGCCGTAGGGGAGACCCAGCATATAGTTCACAGAGGAAACGATATCATCGGGAATGATGTGCTTCGGAACCAGGGCCGCGGCGTTTTCACGGACCGCTTCCAGCAGCTGATCCTCTTCCACATTCGCCATGATTTCCCGCAGGGTGGGAAGGTGAACCATTTCCAGGATGCCGGCTTCCTTCGGATCGAAGGGGAGATAGCAGGAAGCATCCACGAAATTATTGCCGACGACCTTGCGGGTCAGCCCTTCGCAGTTCAGCCAGACGGAGTTGACGCCGGCATTCTGCACCTCGCGGGCGGTTTCCAGCGAGATGGTCTCGCCTTTTTTCACCATGATTTCGCCGGTCTGCGGATTAACGATGTCCTCCGCGGCTTCATGCCCGTGAATCCGGGTTGCGATGGAAAGCTTCTTATTATATTTATAACGACCCACGCGCATGAGGTCATACCGCTTGGGATCAAAGAAGAGCGAATTGAACAGGTTGGTCGCGCTTTCCACGCTGGCGGGCTCGCCGGGCTTCTGGCGCTTATAGATTTCCACCAGGCCTTCCTCGCGGGACTTGGCGTTATCCCCCTTCTGCAGGGTGGCCATGAGGCGCTCGTCCTCACCCATGAGGTCGATTATTTCCGCATCGGTCCCGTACCCCAGGGCGCGGAGAATAACCGTGATCGGCAGCTTCCGGGCCCGGTCGATCCGCACCCAGAGCACGTCGTTGGAATCCGTCTCATATTCCAGCCAGGCGCCCCGGTTGGGGATGATCTGGGAGGAATAAAGCTCTTTGCCGGCCTTGTCCCTCGCGACATCGAAATAGACGCCCGGGGAGCGGACGAGCTGGCTGACGATGACGCGCTCGGCTCCGTTGATGATGAAGGTGCCGTGCTCGGTCATCAGGGGGAAATCGCCCATGAAAACGTCGGACTCCTTGATTTCGCCGGTTTCCTTATTCTTCAGGCGCACAAACACCTTCAGGGGGGCGGCGTAGGTCATATCCCGTTCCCGGCAGCGGGCGACGGAGTTCTTCGGCTCATCCAGAGAATAGTCCACGAATTCCAGCACGAGATTCCCGTTATAATCCGTTACGGGAGAAACATCGGCCAGTACTTCACGCAGATCGGTATCGAGAAAGCGCTGATAGGAATTCTTCTGCACCTCGATCAGGTTAGGCATCTCCAGAACTTCATCAATGCGGGAGAAACTCATCCGTTCCCGGAGCTTTCCCATGTGAACCTCATGTACCATGTTTCGCAATCACCCCTTATTCAGTTCGACCAGCCATCCTTTGCCAAAGCCTGAAATTTCGTACTTGCCAAACTCCCCAAACCTGTGTAATATAAGGAAGCCGAAACCAAGCCAACAACAGTAAGACGATACTGATGCAATTGTAAAGTTTATCATGATTTATGGGTAATGTCAATTGCTTTTTTTCGGCTTTTTCTGAAATTACCTATTTTATAGAGCCCGCATGCTCCGGAAACAACGAAAAAAAGCTTGACAGGACAGGATGTGCGTGATATCTTGTTTCGGTAAGCCGCTCGGGAGAGGTCTGTAACAATGCGCCTGGCGCAACCTCAGTTTTCCCGGCGAGTATGAAATCAGGAGGTGCTGTCCCATGTATGCTGTTATCGCAGCGGGCGGCCGGCAATACCGTGTATCCCAGGGTGATGTGATCTACATCGACAAAGTCAACCAGGAAGCTGATTCCAGGATCTCTTTCGACGTGCTGATGATCGGCGGCGAGGGAGATGTGAAGGTCGGGACCCCCGTTCTCGAGGGCGCGAAGGTGGAAGGCAAGGTTCTTGGCCAGGTAAAGGGTGAAAAGGTCACCGTTTACAAGTACAATAGCAAGAAGGATTCCCATCGGAAGGTTGGCCAT
>JAGCBO010000110.1 GCA_017652125.1 Clostridia bacterium
CGTTTTCAATCGCAGATATGGTTTGCCTGCTCACTCCGCTTTTGCGCTCCAGCTCCTCCTGGGTCATTTTGCGCTCCTCCCGGATCTCCCTCAAACGATAGCCCATTTTCTATTGTCCTCCTTTGTTAAACCGATTTTACATTATCCAAAATACACTTTTCTTTTTTGCTTGTCAAGTCTGCTTTACAAAAAAATATTTTTATTGTAAAATGCTTTTTACAAGGGGGCGATTCTATGAAACTCAGTGACCTGATCATTGATTATCGTAAACGAATGAATATATCCCAGCGCGAATTCTCCCGCCAGTGCGATATTTCCAATACTTATATATCCTTTATTGAAAAAGGGAAAAACCCACGCACCGGAAAACCTATGGTCCCTACTCTTGAACAGTATAAAAAAATAGCCACCGGCATGGGCATCTCTGTCCAGCGTCTGTTTGAACTGCTGGACAAGGATGCCCCTGTTAATATGGGTTCTTCCTCTGACGGTTTCTTCAGCGGTTCTTACTTTTCTGATGGAGTTCCCCAGACGGAAGAAGCCCGCATCCTCGCCAAAGGAATCGACCAGCTTCCCAAAGAACAGCGTGAACAGGCCCTGTCCGTTGTCCGGGCCATGTTCTTAAAATATGCTGATTATTTTGAAAAGGAGAATGCCGATGACACCTGATTACCTGCTTGCGGCAACCAAAGCCACGGAAACCCTTATTAAATTCGGAGTAAGCTCTGCCCCCGTCGATCCGCTCCCGATTCTGAAGAAAACCCCCGGCGTTATTGTTGTTTCTTATCAGAATCTTTCCAAAGATTTTGATCAGGACCGAAAATGTATGATCGATACGTTCGGTGAAAAGAACCAGGACGCCTTTACCTCTCTCAATCTAAAGGACGGAAAAAAGCTGTACATTGTCACATTTAATCAGATGCTTTCGTCTTCGCTTGTCCAGCGTGCTCTGGCCCGTGAACTCGGCCACATTCTGCTCGGCCATGACGGAACCCGCCCGGAAGCTGTCCGTAATGAAGAAGCGAAGTGCTTCGCTCATCACCTGCTGGTTCCCCGTGCGCTGATCCACAAGCTCCAGGCTTCCAACCTCCGCCTGACGGAGGAAGTTCTCGGCAATCTCACCGGCTGTTATCATTACTGCCTGTCCTGTATGCGGAAGACTCCGCCGGTTAACGTTCCCCGGGATCTGAATGTCCAGGTCCGTGATCAGTTCATCCCGTATTTCAAAAATTTTTTTGATTTCCAGCGATATGCCGCCCGCAAGGATGGATCCGCCCTTGCGGATCTCGGCACCTACATGGACGGTTATGAAGAATAAAAAAGGAGGTTATCCCCATGAAGAAACTGTTTGCTGTTGTCCTGATCCTGGCTGTCCTGCTTCCCTTTTCCGCCCTGGCGGATCTGCCCGACATCTCCAACCTTTCCACCGATGAACTGCTGGAGTTAAATCATCAGATCCAGTCCCGTCTCTTTTCCCAGAAACTTGTCGACGGTGTCGATGTTCCTGCCGGCGATTATATCGTCGGCGAGGATATCCCTGCCGGCGTATATCGGCTTGTCGTAGTGTTCCCGAAAAGCGGCGGCACCTTAAGAGTTTATCCGTCAAAAGACGAGCATTACACTCTTGACTCTTTTCTCGGCGAATTCTGGGGCGTTACCGAACTCGGCAAAGTCGCTCTTGAAGATGGGAATATTGTGCACATTACAGGTAACACCCTGCGCTTTTTTCCGTACACCGGTCTGTTTAACTGAGGATCGCTTATGAAAAAAAAGTCTGCTCTGTCCTGTCCTCCTCATACTGCCGTTGCATACGCCCGTTATTCCTCCGCCGGCCAGCGCGATGTTTCCATCGAGCAGCAGCTGTCCGACATCCGGGCCTTTGCCAAGCGGGAAGGCTTCACCCTTGTCCATGAATATGCGGATCACGCACGTTCCGGTTTTAAGAACACCTCCGCCCGCACTGCTTTCCAGACCATGATGTCCGCCGCGGAAGCCGGCGCCTTCGATACCCTTATCGTCTGGAAGGTGGACCGCTTCGGCAGGAACCGGGAGGAATCCGCCGTTTTTAAGGGCAGGCTTCGCCGCCGCGGTGTCCGTGTGCTCTATGCCATGGAACCGATCCCGGAAGGCTCCGCCGGTGTCCTCCTGGAGGGCATGCTGGAGGCCACCGCGGAATGGTATTCCCGCCAGCTGTCTGAAAACGTCACCCGCGGCATGAACGACAACGCCCGCCAGTGCCTCTACAACGGCACGCGGATCCTCGGCTATACTCGCGGCACTGATGGCCGTTATGCCATCCAGCCGGATGAGGCCGCCGTCGTCCGTTTCATTTTCGAGCGATACTGTGCCGGCTACTCTGCCGCCCGGATCTGCTCGGATCTGAACAGCCGCGGCGTCCTCACCAGCCGGCGGAAATGGTTCCGCCCGGAGTCCGTGCTGCGGGCGATCAATAACGAACGTTATACCGGAGTTTATATTTGGGGCGACATCCGCGTCCCAGGCGGAATGCCCGCCATCGTAGACCAGACCGTTTTCGAGGAGGCTCAGCGCATGAAAAAGAAAACCGCCCGTCATGTCGAGCAAGGCGCCGTTGATTATCTGCTCACCGGCAAGGCGTTCTGTGGTCATTGTGGCGCTGCCATGATCGGCGACTCCGGCACCTCGAAGGACGGCACCCGCCACTATTATTATACCTGTCAGGCCAGGAAGGCCCGGAAAGGATGCCGGAAGAAATCCCTGCAGAAGGATGCCCTCGAAACCGCCGTCATCAGCTTTGTCCTGGATCACGTGCTTTCCGACGCGGAGATCGAAAAGACCGCCGCCGTGATCATGGCCCTGCAGGAAGAGGAAGCCAAAACCTCCCCGCTCGCCGCCATGGAAGCGGAATACTCCGAAACGCTGAAAAAGATCCGGAACATTAACGACGCCATCGCCGCCGGCATTTGGAACTCATCGACCTCCGCCGTTTTGAAGGAACTGGAAGACCAGGCGGAAGATCTCCGGCTTTCTGTGGAAATGCTCCGCTATTCCCAGTCCCAGCTGCTGGATCATGATCGCGTGATTTTCTTCCTCCACCGGTTTACAAAAGGCGACCGGAACGATCCCCTTCTCCGTCGCCATATCATCGAAACCTTTATCAATGCTGTCTATGTTTTCGATGACCATCTCGATATCGTCACCAATAATTGCGAAGGAAACCAGCGTTTTCCCCTGGAAGCCCTCCCTGCGGATCCGGATCCTGATCCCGGTCCCCCGTGTTCGGATTGTGTTTCGTCCGGTGTACCATCTGTGTTACATCCGAACACTCGGATTACGATCTTTCGGATTGCAATCTGATTTTCGGAGAAAATGACCGCCGCATTGGCGGTCTTTTCTTATTCCTCCGAAACCTCGATCAGCTGGTCCAGCAATTCTTCCGGGTCTTTTTCCCATCCGCGTGCGATCATTTCTAATTCCTCTTTTGTGATGATTGTTTCTTCCGTTGCGTCCTCTCCCCACAGGTCCATGTATTCCGGTTTGATCTTATACATCTTTTTTCCCTCCTGTTTTTTCATGTCCTCCAGAATAATTCTTTTGATGTATCCCTGGATGTTCTCCTGCTTTTCAATCCATTCCAGCAGCTCCGGCTCCGTCTTCCGGTTGATCTTCAGCCTGATCTGCCTCAGGTTTTCTTTTTCGTAATTCTTCATATATTCCACATTGTCCATGCCTATCCCCTCCGCCGTGATTCTATCGTTTTGGGTTCCCTATGTCAAACTCTTTTTCTTTGCGTCTTCCAGGCCGAGCCTGTATGCGTCTTCCAGCATCACCTGTATGCTGCTGATTTCGATCTCCAAGAAATCCTCGCGGTCGCTGTTCCGCATGTCAATTCCTCCGCGTTCTTGCAGCGCGTAGCTTGCGGTCATCGCGATCTTTTCCAGCTCCGCTATTTTCTTTGCTGTCAGGTTTGTGTAATATCTCGCCATCTTCTTCTCCCCCTTATCTGCTCTGAATGATCGTGATCTGGTATTCGCTGCCGTCCGGCAGGCTGATCACCAGCCCCTTGTCGTAGGTCATCACGCCTGCTTCTTCAAATGTCCGCACCCGCATGTTTTCCCAGCAGATTTCCTCCTGGTCGTATTCTCCCGTGATCAGCGCCCGCAGTCCGTTCTGCATGGTTTCGTTTGTGAATTCGTTCATCGTCTTTCCTCTCTTTCTCCGATGTCTGGCACCGGCTATGAGAGCCGCAGCGCGGCTCCCAGGTGCCGGGATCAGCAATCAACAAGGATTGTAATTCCGTGTCTTCCGTAATACTTTCCGTAGGCTTCCGGGAAAATGTTTTTAACCTTGTAATTTCGTTCCGGTTTGTAATCACATCTTGGACCGCAATACTTGCAGTCTCCGGAAAGGTCTTCGATGCAGATCAGGACACATTCAGGGATGATGTAGTCATCAAAAATCAGATCGTTTACTGTCATGGTTAATTCCTCTCTTTCTCCGATGTCTGGCACCGGCTCCGCGGTCCGGTTGTCCGGGCCGCGTCTGCCGAAGTCAGACGATGATCTTTTCGTCTCCTTCCCTTACATCAAATAATGCCATGATCTCATTTTCAAGCCGTTCGTATCTGATGTCTTCTTCCTCATTACCGTTTCCGATCATCCTGCTTCTTGCATACTTGAGTGCCTGATCATAATCATCTGCGATAATGTGCAGAACCTGTGTGAAGTGTAGCGGCGGCTCCATGAAGCGTTCACGCTTTACTTTTACTGTAACCTTGAAGATAGTCATCGTTCTTTCTCCTTTCATTTTCGCTCCCTTATTGGGTACCCTAATTATATACTAATTGGGTACCCAATGCAAGCGAAACCCGCAGAAAATATGTTACGAAATTCTAAACAAATCCACGAAAAAACCCGCCCCTGCAGGCGGGAAAGGTTCCCCTTTTTTATTACTGATTTTCCAGCCGGTCAATCAGCTTTTTGATTTCCTTCCGGGTCATCTCGTCCGGCGCTTCGTCCATCATCTGGTACAGTTGCTCCGTCGTGTCGCCCTTCCGGCTGTAGCGGTTCCGGTTCTCGCGGCTGTAGCGTCCGCTGTAGCCTTCCCGGCCTTCCCGTCCGCTGTAGCCCTCGCGGTTTTCTCCGCTGTAGCCTTCCCGGTTCTCGCGGCTGTACCTGTTCCGGTTCTCCCGTCCAGAGTAGCCGGTCATTCCCGGATAGAAAGTCGGGCCGTATACTCCGCTGTAGCCTTCTTCCTCGGCTTCCAGCA
>JAGCBO010000111.1 GCA_017652125.1 Clostridia bacterium
ATCGCTTTTCAGAAACTCTTTTGTGTAAGCGATCAGCTCCGCGGTCATCTTTTCAGCGTCTGCCTGTTTCCGCTGGATATTGGCCTTCACAGCGCCCTCCGCGTCACTGATGATGATATACACGTCCACCGGATGATCCTGGCCAAATCGCCAGCATCTGCGGACGGCCTGATAGTATTGCTCGAAGCTGTCCGAAAGTCCGACGAATATCTCGATATGGGCGTTCTGGGCGTTAATGCCGAATCCGGCGATGGATGGCTTGCTGACCAGTACACGGTGCTCGCCATTCAGAAATCCGACGATCCCGGCTTCCTTCTGTTCCAGTGGCATTGTGCCCTCAACTTCGACTGCGCCGTTAATCGCCGCGGTCAGTGCTTTGCTTTCGGCGTTCAGGTCGCACCATACCAGCACCTGTTCATCTGTCGCGTTCGCGATTTCCGCCGCCCGGGCCACTCTGTCTTCCAGGCTGTTTCTCCGGGCGCTCCGGCGCTCCAGCAGCGTCTTGCCGACCGGCGCGAACATCATCAGCTGGCCGTTGATCAGCTCCGTGCATTTGCTCTCGACAGCTTCCTCATGCACCCGCAGCTCAGGCAGTTCATATCCTTCCTGTTCATAACCGATGTCCTGCGGTCTCCGGAAACAGGCCGCCCATCCGGCCACCCACTCGAAGAACTTCTTTTCGGCATGGCCCTTCAGCCGCCACGACTGCGTATCACCGCCGTCATGGACAAAGAACGTGGCCAGCATTTCTGTCTGTTTCATTACGCCAAGGAACTGCGCGTGAGTGCCAAGTTCCATGAAATCATTCGGAGCCGGTGTCGCCGTGCAGCAGAGTTTGAATTCCGTCCGCTCGAACATATCCTGGATCATCTGTCGGGTTTTCCCGTCCTTGTGTTTCATAATGGAAGATTCATCCAGGACAACTCCGCCGAACACAACCGGATCAAAATGGGCCAGCATTTCGTAATTTGTAATATTGATTCCGTCGGTACAGTCTTTCTGGTCCCGGCAAACATGAACGTCAATCCCGCATTTTTCACCTTCTCGCTTTGTCTGCTGCGTAACAGCCAGCGGGGCCAGGATCAGGATCGGCTTCCCGGTATGCTCGTGGACTTTCCGGGCCCATTGCAGCTGCATCCGGCTCTTACCGCTTCCGCAGTCGCTGAATATGGCAGCTTTCCCTTTCCGGAGCGCCCAGTGGACAACATCGTTCTGCCAGTCAAACAGATTCGGATTGACGTCATCGCACTCGAATCCGGCCTGTGGCACCGTGATCGCTTTCTTTTTCAGAAACCGGTCGTAATCATTCATCTTTTTCGGCATTCTGCACCTCCGCCAGATTTACCGGCATACAGATATGGATTCCGTTCCGGCCTTTCCCCTGGATCAGCACCGGGCTCCGCCGGGTGTTCAGCTTCATCACAAACTGATCTGTCTCGATCACGTTAATGGCATTCATCAGATACTTTTCGTTAAACGCGATCATGATGTTTTCTCCGATCATCTCACACGGGATATTCGCTTCAAAGTCAGCTGACATTCCGTTGTTTGAAATGATGATCTTCTGGTTGCCGATGCTGATCCGGACCGTGCCCAGCTTATTGTTGACAACATTTCCGCTTTTCAGGGATTCCCGTACCTTGTCAGAATCTGC
>JAGCBO010000112.1 GCA_017652125.1 Clostridia bacterium
CGAAAAACAATATCATTTCCGGGCTGGTGTATTCCGCCACCGGCGCCGAGGTGGATACGGTGATCGTGGACGGCGAAATCCTCATGGAGGGCCGGAAGCTGACAACGATTGACGAGGATCAGGTCTACGCCGCGGTGACGGAAATCACGAAAAGGCTGGGGATGGGAGAAACAGAAGCATGATTATTACCCAAACACCGTTCCGGATGTCGTTTTTCGGCGGGGGAACGGATAGGGAATCCTTTTTCCGCCGTTACGGCGGCGCGGTGATCTCGACCACCTTCGACAAATACTGCTATGTGAACGTGCGGCATTTGCCGCGGTTCTTTGACTACAGCACGGAGCTGACTTACGCGCGGAGCGAACGGGTGAAGTCGGTGGAGGAGATCGAGCATCCGGCGATCCGGAACGCGATGAAGATGCTGGATATGCACGAGATCCGCCTGACCTACGAGGCGGATCTGCCGGCGCGGAGTGGCCTGGGAACCAGCAGCAGCTTTGCCGTCGGGATGCTGAACGCCTTCTATGCGCTGAAGGGAAAATACGCGGACAAGAAGAAGCTGGCGGACGAGGCAATCTATCTGGAGCGGGTGCTGTGCGCCGAGGCCGGCGGATGGCAGGACCAGATCGCCGCGGCCTGGGGCGGCCTGAACCGGATCAGCTTCCATCCGGACGGCACCTATGAGGTGAACCCGGTGATCATCCGCCCGGAGCGGAAAAAGCGCCTGGAAGAGAACCTGATGATGTTCTTCACGGGGTTCACGCGGTTTTCCAGCGAGATGCAGAAGGCGAACGCCGCCGGATACGCGGAGCGGACGGCGGAGCTGCGGGAGATGCTGGCGCTGGTGGACGAGGCGGAGAAGGTACTGACCGACAGCGGGGCGGACCTCGATGAATTCGGGCGTCTGCTGGACCGCACCTGGCGGCTGAAGCGCCGGACCGGCGGCGCTATTACCACGGGAAGTATTGACGCCCTGTACGAGAAAGGGATAAAAGCCGGAGCCCTGGGCGGAAAGCTGCTGGGCGCCGGCGGAGGCGGGTTCCTGGTGTTTTATGTGGATGAAAACCACCGGGAGAGCGTGCGGGAGGCTTTCAGGGATCTGCTGCATGTGCCCTTCCGCTTCGAGGAGGGCGGCTCCCGGGTGATTCACTACACGCCGGAAGATTACGTGCCGAGAGAATAAAAGAAACAGGAAAGCCGCGGAACGGGGCTGCGAAACGGGACAGCGGCATGAAACAGCGAATTGAAGCGGCGAAACGAGGCATCGGAATGGAACACAGGATTGAGGAACATCTGGACGGGCTCATGGCGCGGTATCCGGCGCTGGAGCCCTGCCGGGAGAGCATCCGGGCAGCCTACGGGATCATGGAGGACTGCTACCGACGGGACGGGAAGCTGCTGATCGCCGGGAACGGCGGGAGCGCGGCGGACAGCGAGCACATGGCCGGGGAAATGATGAAGCGGTTCCGGATGCCGCGGCCGATGCCCCCGGCGCTGGCGGAGCGGATGAAGGAAATCGACCCGAAGCGGGGCCCGGGGCTGGCCCGGAACCTGGAGCGGGGGCTGATGGCGATTCCGCTGGTGGCCCATGAGGCGCTGACGACGGCCTATATCAACGACGTGGACGCGCTGGGGGTGTTCGCGCAGCAGCTCTATGGATTCGGACGGGAAGGGGATGTTTTCCTGGGGATCAGCACGAGCGGAAACGCGGAGAACATCCTGAACGCCACGGTGGTGGCCCGTGCGCTGGGAATCCGGGTGATCGGCCTGACAGGCCGGAAAGGCGGCGAGCTGGCCAGAATCGCCGACGTAGCCGTCCGGGCCCCGGAGGACGAAACCTATAAGATTCAGGAACTGCATCTGCCGATCTACCACTGCTGGTGCATGATGCTGGAAGAGCGTTTTTTCGCATGAAACACAGGGACGGTCTTTTTCGTTTCACTGAAACAGAGGGACGGTCTTTTTCGTTTCACTTTAGGGGGAGGGTTCACAGCGACCCTTCCCTTTCTTTATACCCTTTTTGAGTTAGTCGCAACTAACCATTACGGACCGGACGCCGGACCCGTTGAGTGTTGAAGGGGAAGGGGAATTCGGCTATAATAGGGGCGCCTGTCAGACGAGGCAGGAAAGCGGAGAACCGGCGGAGGGGGAGCCTTCCGCGGTCTCCGAAGGGAGAAGAAACGATCACCGGGGAGCGGCGCGCAATGAAAACAATCATCATGGCGGGAGGCAGGGGGACGCGGATTTCCGCCCTGTTTCCGGATATCCCGAAGCCTTTGATTCCCGTGGCGGGGAAGCCGGTGCTGGCCTGTGAG
>JAGCBO010000113.1 GCA_017652125.1 Clostridia bacterium
ACCTGATCGATCTGAATCGTCTGATTGGCGGCCGGCGCACCGTCCGGCCCGAGAATGCGCAGCCGGGCTTCCGCCTGGCGGTGGCTGGGCTGATTCATCTTTTTTCCTCCTGGCAGCCGGCTGAGAGTGTTTTAATCCGGCAAAGAGCCGGATACAGTATATCATGTTTTTCTGCTTTCCCAAAGGACAGCAGCCCCCGAAAAGCAATAGTTAGCTACCGGAAAGCAATTTTCGCCTGATTCCCGCCCTTTCCCCGGTACCCTCCGGCAGGCGGATCCGCGTCTCCCGGAAGGGCGTCGTGCGCGGAAGCTCATCCGCGGGCCGGTTATCCGGCAGAAGGCGCCATCCGGAGGATCTTCAGAAGTTCTCCCCGCTCTCCGGTGATGATCCGGCAGCCGCATTCCCACCGGCCGATGTTTTTTCCGTCGACCGTGATTTCCGCGGTCCGCCCGTCGCTGTCGATCCGGTAGCGGTGCTCATAAAAAAGCGCCTCATACCGATACGGTTTTCCGCCGCCCAGGCTGAACCGGACCGTGCCCAGATGCGGATGAATGCCATATCCGTGAGCGATATATTCCAGGCAGGCCAGCATCGTCGGGCCGTAGGCATCCTGAACCGGCTCGCCGCCGGCGCCGGAAACCGGCTGATGGCTCACGGCGTGAACCAGCGAGGCCCTGCCGGTGAACGGGTCGTACTGCTGGGTAAAGCGGCAG
Organism: Clostridia bacterium; assembly: GCA_017652125.1. GTDB lineage: Bacteria > Bacillota > Clostridia > Christensenellales > Aristaeellaceae > Aristaeella. The sequence goes on from JAGCBO010000113.1 coordinate 714, forward strand.
CCGTTCCGGTCCACGGCGTCGATCAGCTTCCGGCCCAGCGTGCTCACAATTTCGTCATATCCGTACCGTTCCAGCGCCAGAATCGCCCGCTGATACGTCAGGCCTTCCGGCTGACCGCTCCAGTTGTTTTCCGGCGCATTGCGGAAGGCCGGATCGTCCGCCGCGACGCTGGGCAGGGGAAAGGGCGTCCAGAATTCCGCCGGATTCAGCAGATGCTCCCTCACAAACCGCTCCGCCATCCGCGCGGACACGCTGCCCCAGTACATACAGCGCAGGGTGTTATGGCACAGAATCGGAATCGCCTGTCCGTTCCGGTCCCGGTCGAACAGCGCGCCCCGCGCCTCATTCCACAATCCTTTTCGCAGCGATTCGGCCACGGACGCCGCTTTTTTCCGCCAGACTGCCTCTTCGGGATCCCGCCGGATCCGGTCAATTTCAGCAATCGTCTCTCTCGCGGCATAGCTCCAGCTGGTCACGTCCATGCTGGCCATCGGGACGACGCCGTATCCTTCCGGCGGCGTATCCTCCTCCCACCAGCAGGGGGCATCCCCGTACCGGAGCGCCAGATCCTCTCCGGTATCATAGACGCAGAAGGAGGAAAGCAGCCCGTCTCCGTTCAGATGCCGCGTCTTCCACAGGCAGGCATCAAAACGGATCAGCGTCTCCCGCAGCTGCTCCAGCCAGGCTTCGTCTCTCCCGCAGAGATAGTACAGATTCAGGGCCGGGAATGGAAAACAGAAGCCCTGATACTTATTGAACTGCGGAATGATCTGCCCGCCTGTGCACTCAATGGAGCCCGGCAGCCTTCCGTCCTCCCGCTGATACCGCATGAAAAGCAGGCTGTTGTTTCTCGCCGCCTCCAGATTGCGGAGCGCGTACATTTCCCCGCCCATCGGCTGCGTTTCGAGCCAGATTTTTTCATATCCGCCGCCCTCGACGAGAACCGGATCCCCGCCGAAGCGCTTCAGATTCAGCCTGCATTTTGCCTCCGCCGCGTCATAAACCCGCTGGAGCCGGTCATCCTCCGTATGAAAAGCCACGCCTGTTTCCGGCAGCATGTTTCCTTTCTCCCTTCCCGCTGTTCTTCCCTGACGGCCGTCCGCCCCGGGGTTCCGTTTCTTTCTCCGGATTCCCTTTCGTTTTCCGGATTTCCTTTCTTTGTCATGAGATTCTGTGAAGCTTTCTTGATCGTTTCTTCCCGGAATGCTACAATATCCGCTGCCGGCCGGCTTTCGTCCGTACATACCGCTCTGCCGCCGGATCCGGCCCCGTTCCATGAGAGGAGATGACGTATTCCATGCTTCGGACCGATCAGATCAATATCCGGGATCCCTTTGTCCTGGTGCATCAGGGACAATATTACCTTTACGGTACCCGCGGCGAAACCTGCTGGGGCCCGGCGGACGGCTTTGACGTCTATACCGGCCGGGATCTGGCCTCCTGGGAAGGCCCCGCCGTCTGTTTTCAGAATGACGGTTCCTTCTGGGCGGACCGGAATTACTGGGCGCCGGAGGTTCATCCCTGGCGGGGAGCCTTTTACATGTTTGCCAGCTTCAAAAGCGAAACCCGGCGCCGCGGCACGGCCATTCTCCGGGCCTCGTCCCCGCTCGGGCCCTTCCTTCCCTGGTCGGAAGGCCCCGTGACGCCCGCGGACTGGGAATGCCTCGACGGCACCTTCTACGTTTCGCCGGAAGGCCGCCCGTATATGGTCTTCTGCCACGAATGGGTGCAGGCCGGAGACGGCGAAATTCTGGCCCTTCCGCTTGCGGAGGATCTGAAGGCGGCCGCGGGGGAACCCTTTCTCCTCTTCCGCGGTTCCGACGCTCCCTGGAGCCGGGAAATCCGCCATTCCTCCGGCAAAACCGGCTATGTCACGGACGGACCCTTCCTCTGGCGCAGAGACGACGGCGCCCTGCTGTGTCTCTGGTCCGGCTTTTCCGAAGAAGGCTATGCCCAGGGCCTGGCGGTTTCGGACAATCAGAATATCGACGGACATTTCACCCAGCTGGAGCCTCTGTTTCTGAAGGACGGAGGGCACGGCATGATCTTCCGGGCCCTGGACGGCCGCCCGGTTCTGGCGCTCCACAGCCCGAACACCCACCTGCTGGAGCGGCCCCGCTTTACCCCCGTTCATTTAGGATCTGCTCATCAATAACCTTTAGGATCTGCTCATCAATAATCTGAGCGCTGACACCGGAACAACCGTTATGATACCGCTTTCAAAATTTCTGTGTCAACAGCTGCCTTTCTTGCATTCCTGAAAACTTCCGGGTAAAATAGTCCCGTTTACTTTTTGATACGGAAAGGATGTTTTTCTCCATGAACCAGCATGACCTGTCTGAAATCAAACGCCGCCTGAATCCCGACAAGCGCAATCCTTCTCTGATCTGCGGCTGCTACGTCGATTCCGTCGGCAACCCGATCACGAGTTTTGAGCTCCCCGTTGCCACGCTCTACGAGCAGGAAAACGAGAATTATATGTCCATTTTCCGGAAGGTGCTTTCCGGGCAGATCGGGCAGACCCTGACGCCCCTGGCCTTCCCCGCGGAAAGCGACGATCTTCTGCTTCGGGTACGGGATACCGCGCTGAACGACGAGGAATCCCTGCAGGCCCTCTTTACCCGGCTGACCGCGGGCATCCGGGCCGAGCATCCCGATCTGCAGTCCGTGGAGGAAGCGCAGACGGCGGACAACTGGCTGATTCTGCTGATGCATGACCATATGGATGTACGGAACCGGGATGGAAACCGGGAAATCGACTATGAAAACTCCGATCGCTCTTTCCGCTATATCCTCTGCGCGGTCTGCCCCGTCAAGCGGGATAAATCCGCCCTTCGCTATGATCCTTCCGACAGCATTTTCCATGAGCGCGCCCCGGAATGGCTGGCCGGAGCCCCTGTGCTGGGCTTCCTGTTCCCCCTTTATGAGGACGGGGCTGCCGATGTGAATACCATTCTTTTCTTCAGCAAGGACAGCCGGGACGCGCATGAAGCCTTCCTGAAAGCGGCTTTCAATCTGGAAGCCGTGATGCCGGCCGCCGAGCAGACGGAAAATTTCCAGATGCTGCTCGCCCAGAGCCTCGGAACGGAGTGTTCGCTGGATGTAGTTCAGGAAATGCATGAAACGGTCGCCGGCCTGATTGAAGAGCAGGATAAAAACGCGGAACCGCTGATGCTGACCAAGAAGGATGTGGCCCGGGTTCTGACGGACGGCGGCGTATCCCCCGAGCGGATTGAAGCCTTCCAGGAGGGATTTGACGCCACCTTCGGCGCCGGGGCGATGATCCCCGCGGTCAATCTGGTGACGCCGAAGCAGTTCAAGGTGGATCTGCCCAGCGTTTCGATCAAAGTGGATCCCAAGCAGGCCGATCTGCTGGAAACCCGCGTGATTGACGGGCGCAGCTATCTGCTGATTCCGATCGACGGCGACATCTCCGTCAACGGGCAGCCGGTCTTTGCCAGTTCGCAGAAGTGATCCCGCTTCTTCCCGGAGAACCGTTTTCTCCGAAAGACGGCCGCTGAAAAAGGCGGCCGCTTTTTTCTGCAGCCGACTTTTTCCGGGAACCGCTTTCTCAGCGGCTGCCGTCCGCAGCCTCCGGCCCGTAGGAGCCGAAGCCCAGGGCTTCCACCGAAGGCCGCCCCTTGGGCACATCGGAAGAAACCTGATTCAGCTGTTTCCCCATGAAGGCGATCACCGCGGTCTGGCCGCCGTCCATATTGACGGCGATCCGGCATCCGGCATCCTTCATCAGCTGACCCAGCACTCCCATCTGAACTCCCTTGGACCGTTTCAGCCGCCCTTCACAGACCATCACCACATAATGCCCCGGCTCCGCCACACCGATGGCCAGCCGCGGATTATAAGCCGAATTGGCGGTTTTCAGATATTCCGTCAGTTCTCCGTCCCTCACCAGGCAGGGGCCGAAGGTGAACACATCCGTAGCGCCGTCCGCCAGATACTCCTCCGCGCTCTTGTCTTTGGAAGGAAAGCTTTGCGCCGTTCCGTCCCGCATCAGGGCCAGGGTCTCATAGTTCGGCATTTTCATGGCCTTGATCTGCGCGTCGTCCCAGAGGATTTCTCCGTTTCGGATTTCGATTCCGACATGAACGCTCTTGGTATTCTTTTTCCGGCCGGCCCGGTAGGTATAGTAATCCGTGCTGGTCGCCAGCACAATCCGCTGCTCCGCCGCGATGGCCGCGATGGTTTTGGGATCGGTCCGCGGCTGATCCGGATTGGAATAGACCGTGTGCGGAAGCTCCCCGCTCTCCGGATTGCACCAGATATGCGCCGTGAAGCAGTGGAAGGGGTGCTTTTTATCCGGCGTCACCACGGTATCCTCAATCTGCACCCGGAGGGTCGGGCTGACATACATCCAGCGCCCTTCTTCCGGATTTTCCAGAACATATTCCCCCTCGTCCAGGAATCCCTTCGCGTTCAGGTTTACGGCGGCCCAGGCCGGCGCGGGAACACCTGCGGCTCCCGCGGACGGATCCGCCGGCGTCTCTCCGCCCGTGGCGGATCCCTGCGTTTCCGGCAGGGTTTCCGTTCCTGAAACGGTTTCTGTTTCCGGAACAGTTTCCGGGACGGTATTCAGCACGAGATCCGGCGCCGTTTCCGCCGCAACGGTCTCCTCCACTTCCTCGATCAGCAGATCGTCCCCGTCTTCTTCCTCGTCTTCCTCTTCCTCGTCGTCCTCCTCGTCCGGAAAAGACTCTGCCGCTCCGGAGGCCGTCTGTCCGCCCGCGGCTGCGGGCAGGTTTTCCAGAAAATCCGTGTGAAGCCGGTCTTCGCCCACTTCGCTGGCATAGAGGCCGAACACCGTGGCCGGATACAGGTTCCGCCCGTATTCCTCCACGGAGAACGTGTGCCAGACGCCGTGGATCTTCTGACCCATATTCTGTTGCGTCACATGCTTCGCATAGGCCTCCGCGGCGATCTCCATGCCGGTCTTCCCTCCCAGGGAAGCCAGCGGAAGATCAAAGTTGAACCGGGTCTGATTGCTCTCATCCCCGTAGAGATGGAGGTACAGCTTCTGAACCTGCCAGGTTCCGTATTCGCGGGCGGAAGCGGGATCCTTTTCCGGATCGGCGGCCTGGGTATAGCAGTCCACGGCGGTCTGCGCCGTCATCTTGTGCTGCGCGTGGCCGTATTCCCCGTTCAGATCGTGCGTAACCACCACGTCCGGCTTATATTTCCGGAACAGCTCCGTGACCAGATGGTACAGCGCTGTCTTCCCGCCGTCCACCTTTTTGTAGGCATCCTTCACCGTATCGGACCATACGTCCCGAATGCCCAGAAAGACGGGATACTGCCGGACGCCCAGCGTCCAGAGGCCGTTCAGCGCCTCGCTCCGCCGGGTGGTATTGCTGTAGCTCATATACGCCACGACCGTCTGCTTTTTCAGCTCTGCGGCATAGGTCGCGATCGCGCCGCCCATGAACAGCAGATCGTCATCGGGGTGCATGGCCAGAAAGAGAATATCCGCTTTCTCCGGGGTGGGCTGCCACCGCTGCACCCAGTCCGGGGTTTCCCCCTGTCCGAACACGAAAATCTCGTTGAACCCCATATAGGTGTTCTTCCCGCTGCCGGATTCCGCCAGAATCCGGATCCGGGTTTCCCCGTTCAGCGCGTAATACATATGGTGAAAGCGGGTATCGCCGCTTTGAAGATCCTTCCAGCTGTTTCCGCCCGTACCGGCCTGAATCACATATTCATCCGGCATCCGTTCAAAGCAAAGATACAGCCCGTACACAGGTTCCGGGGATTCGATGACGACCGACGCGCTCTTGCCTTTTCTGCTTTCCCAGTAAGTTTCATAGTTCTGATCGGCGATGCTCTTTTCGCCGCCTTTGGCTGCGGCGGAAACCTTCAGGGTGCAGCGATCCGTCAGATCCGGAGCCTGCTCCGCCGCCGCGCTTCCGCCCAGCAGAAGCAGCGCGGCCAGCAGTCCCAGGATCCATCCCGTCCGTCTTTTCATCTTCTCTCTTCTCCTTATTCCCTGACCGTTCTCTCGTCCTCGAAGTACGGATCCGCGTCCGGCAGATGATCGCAGACCATGAGGAAAGCGTCCTCCTGATTATCCTCGTAATAACGCTTTCGCCGGCCTACCCGAATAAAGCCCAGGCTCCGATAGAGTCCCTGAGCTCTGAGGTTGCTTTCCCGCACCTCCAGCGTGGCGTAGGACGCGCCGAGATTGCTCAGCAGCTGCAGCAGCGCCTCCGTCAGCTTCCTTCCGGTCCCCTTTCCCCGTTCGGAAGGGGTGATCGCGATATTGGTAATATGGCTTTCATCCAGAATGATCCAGGCGCCGGCATATCCGATCACCCGGCCCTCTTTTTCCGCTACCAGATACCGGGCCGCCACATTCCTTTCCAGCTCCTGCCGGAAGCTCTCCCGGCTCCAGGGAATCGGAAAGGTTTCCGCCTCGATCGCCGTGACCGCGTCCAGATCCTCTGAAGTCATGGAGCGGATGATCGTTTCATTCATGCGCCATGGCCTCCAGCAGCTTCCGGTTTTTCTGCGCGTTCGGCGGACGCAGATAGGTGGCTTCCAGATGCAGATAATCGACCGTATTCCGGCGCTCCAGCGCGATCTGGCCGGCCGCGGAGGGCCGCAGATAGGTCAGATGAGGCGGCGCAAACAGGGCTCTGTCTCCCAGATTCTGCGCAATGGCCTGCCGGTAAACGGGCATTCCGTCTCCCAGAAAAAGAAAGCGCTCTCCCAGCGGACGGATCCGGTCCAGAAAATCTTCCAGCTTCAGCGGCGCATCCGGAAGCAGCCGCCGGTCCTGAGAGAAAGCTGCTCCGTAAACCTGACCCGCCCGGGCATCCTGAATCGGGCAGAGGATCCCGTCAAAAGCCCCCGCGCTCCGGCTCAGGGCTTCCAGCGCGTCCACCGGGATGCAGGGCAGCCCGGCGCCATGCGCCAGGCCTTTGGCGGTCGCTACGCCGATCCGCACCCCCGTGAAGCTTCCCGGTCCGGTGACCGCCGCGATCGCCTCCATCCTGCTCAGCGGCATACCGGCGGACAGCAGCGCGGCTTCCACCATCGGCATCAGATTTGTGGAATGCGTATGACGGTTCTGCGCCGTGTATTCGCAGAAAACGGTTTCCTCATCCATGACCGCCGTGCCGCAGACCGGCCCGGAGGTGTCAATCACCAGGATTGTCATGTAGCCTCTCCTGTCAGCTGTTTCTCGTCCACCCCGTGAAAGCGGCCCAGCCGCCGGATTTCCGCCTCCCGGGTCGTTTCATCCACAAAGCGGAGGCGGATCTCCAGGGCGTCCTCCGGCAGAGCGCCCGGACACTGATCCGGCCATTCCACCACGGCGATTCCGTCTCCTCCGAGATATTCATCCATTCCCAGTTCGTAAAGCTCCTCTTCGCTTTCCAGCCGGTACCAGTCGAAATGATACAGCGGAATCCGCCCGCTCTCATAGACGTTCAGAATGGTGAAGCTGGGACTGGTCACGGTTTCCCGGATCCCCAGCCCGGCGGCCAGCCCCCGGGTCAGTTCGCTCTTTCCGCTGCCCAGGTCGCCGCGCAGCAGCACGGTATCCCCGGGCCGCAGCTGATCCGCCAGGCGCCGGCCCAGGGCCCTGGTTTCCTCCGCGCTGTATGTCTTCATCGCTTGCCGCTCTTCCCTCAAAGAATGATACAGGCCGCGCCTTCCGGTCTGATATTCAGCTCATGGCAGCATCCTTTTCCGAATGCGTTTTCCATCATGGCAACAAAGCTTTCCGTTTTATCCGTCGGAACAAAGCTGAGAATGGTTCCCGCAAAGCCGCCGCCGTGAATCCGCCAGGCTCCCTCGCCCTTCAGCCGGTCCTCCGCCAGGCACAGCGCCAGGCTCAGGCTCTGATCCCGGTTGTCCACATACACATTCTGCAGATACTGGAAAGAGCTTCGTCCGCTTTCGATCACCAGCTCCAGGAAGCGCGGCAGCCGGTCCTGCTCCAGCGCCTCCACCTCCAGGGGCACCCGCTCATCCTCCCGGATGAAATGCATGGCGCGCATCACCGCCCGGTCGCCGGCCTCCTTCCGCAGCGTGCCGGCTTCGCGGCAAACCTGATCCGCGGTAATCCCCCGCAGCGTTTTCTGGCCGAAATGTTTTGCGACCTGCTTCATTTCCGCCGGGATCGCCGCGTAGTGATCCGTCAGATTGGCGTGCGTTCCGCCGGTGGCGGTCACCACCAGGGTGTAGCCCTTCCGGCCGAAATCGTACTTCAGGGGGTGAACCTCCGGATGCGCGTTATCCCGGAAATCCACGGTCACCAGTCCGCCTGCGGCGCTGGCCATCTGATCCAGCAGGCCGGACGGCTTGCCGAAATACGCGTTTTCCGCCCGCTGACTGATCTGGGCCCTCAGGACATAGGGCATATCGAACCGGTTGTACAGGGCGTCCAGAACGCCCGTCAGCATGACCTCCAGCGCTGCGCTGGAGCTCAGGCCGCTGCCTGAGGCCACCGTCGAGGTGACCACCGCATTAAAACCGCCGATGGCGTAACCCGCGTTTTTCATGCCGGACGCCACGCCGCGGATCAGCCCCCGGGTGGTTCCCTTCTCGTTCGCCTGGGGCTCCAGCTGATCCAGGGTCAGCTGAATCGGTTTATAGCCCTCGCTGTGAAAGGAAACCACAGCGTCCTCCCGGGGGGCTGCCGCGCAGAGCGTGTCCAGATTGACCGCGGCGGCCAGCACGCGGCCGTTATTGTGATCCGTATGATTGCCGCCGATCTCCGTCCGTCCGGGCGCGCTGATCAGATACAGCTTTTCGCAGGGGCCGAACTCCTTCTCATACCGGCGGATCAGGGCGGCATACCGCTCCTTCTGCCGCCCGGCCTGTCCCTTCCCGTACAGGGCCTCGAGGCGGGCTTCATATTCCGGTTCATTCAGCCGGTCAATCATTTCCTGGATGGATCGCATGTTCTTTCCTCCTTATCAGTCCACAGCCTTCTGCCAGATCTGAATCATTTCCTCCAGACCCAGGTTCCGGATCGTTTCGCAGAATTCCGCCCAGTGCGCATCGTCCAGCGGCACATCCCCCGTCACGAAGCAGGCCATGGCCCGGTCCGCGGTGTCCGACAGGTTGAACTGCAGCTCGGCGATCCGGGCCCGGTCCGCCGCGTTCAGGAAGACCGGGGGGTACGGAATAACGGAAACGCTTTTCAGTTTTTCCATTTCCTCAACCGTTGTACGGATCGTATCGTTGGCATACTTTTTCTGGAACTGCCAGTCGGAGATGCCGGGAAGCACGCCGCCCTCCCCGATGGTATGATCCTGCAGGAATACATTGGCCACGGTTTCCATGCTCGCGTTCCAGTTCCAGGTACCGTTTTCCTCCCAGACGTATTCCTCCCCTTCCAGGCCGTACTGCGCCAGGCGGGCGCCCTCTTCCGTGTAGAGCGTATTCACCCAGGCCACCAGCTTCTCCGGCGACTTGCAGGCGCTGGTCACGGCGAAGGCGCCGCGGATCACATCCCCGAACAGATCCCGGTAGACCGTTTTCCCGTCCCGGGCGAAAGGCTGAACCACCGCAAACTGCTCCATGGCCGCGGCGGGAACCACCGTCGAAGGCGAGATGCTGAAAAACGCGCCATAGGGAATCGCGGCCTTCTCATCCGTAATCTGACGGAGGGAATCGGCGGTATTGAACCCGTTATGATCCAGCAGGTTTTCCTCCCACAGCTGATGCAGCCATGTCAGGAAAGCCCGGTTCTCCTCCGAGGTCAGCGAACTGGTCACCTTTCCGTCCCGAAGCGTGACGTAATAATCATTGTCAATGATGCCATAGGCGTGGCCCAGGAAGCGCAGCTCCCACATGCCCAGAAACGAGAGCGGGATTTCATCCTGCTGACCGTTGCGGTTGGGATCCCCGTCCCGGAAGCGCCGCAGCGTCTCCGTCAGCTCCTCCAGGGTGGACGGCATATCCAGCTTCAGATTTTTCAGCCAGACGGTGTTGATCCACAGCATATTGTTATTCTGCAGGGTGTTGATGCCCGGCAGCGCGGGGATCGCCCCGTCCGGAAGCGAGATGGCTTTCATCCAGGCCTCGTTTTCCTGCAGCAGGGCCCACAGATCCGGCGCGTATTCCGCCAGATAGGGCTTCAGATCGATCAGCACGCCGGCGGCATACATGTCCTGAACATCCTTTTCGCTCAGGTTGGCTTTAAAGAGAACGTCCGGCAGATCCGTCCCGGCCGCAATTTCCTGCTTGCGGCTGTTCCATCCCTCCGTGCTTGCATACTGGCGGAACTGAAAACTGATCCCCGTTTTTTCCTGCATGCGGGAGAAAAACAGGTTATTCTCCCAGGCGCGGGTCGTATTATCCCCGTCAAATCCTTCCAGAATATAGTCGGGCGCTTTCTGGGTCTGTTCCGCAAAGGCTGTGCAGATCCCTCCCGCCAGCATCAGAACCAGCAGCACGGCGATGATCTTCCGCATTTTCCATCCTCCTCATCAATGCATCCTTAACCTGAACATTATACTCTTTCCGGTTTTTTTTGAACAGCCCCCCGCGCCGAAAAACCGGGAACAGCGCGGGCGGTTCCGGCGCCTCCCGGCAGCCGCCTGCGGAGGGCGGCCAGCCGGGCCGGACCGGAAAAAGGTCAGAAGCTTTGTTCATGATATACCCCGCCGGCCAGCGTTTTCCAGCGGAAAACACCCCGCTCC
>JAGCBO010000114.1 GCA_017652125.1 Clostridia bacterium
GGTCAAGGATCTGACCAAGGGCAACGGCAAGGCGATCAACGACCTGATCGGCGGAGGAAAGAAGTAAGCGAAGGGGTTGCTGCGCGCCGGGGATCCCGGGGCGAGTAATATAGAAGGAAAAAGAGAGGAAGTAAGGTCGTATGAAAAAGTTTCTGAACGAGTTTAAGGAGTTTGCCGTCAAGGGAAATGCCATTGATATGGCCATCGGCGTTGTGATCGGCGCCGCCTTCGGCAAGGTGGTGACCGCGATTATCGACATTTTCCTGACGCCCTTGATGGAGGCTCTGCCGAAAATGGAAAACGGCGGAACCGGCTTCGTCGGCAGTCTGGTTGCCTTCTGCGGCGTGCTCGTTGAGTTTATTCTGACCGCGCTGGTGCTGTTCCTGATCGTGAAGGCCATCAACAAGGCGAAGGGCATGAAGAAGAAGGAAGTCAAGCCCGCCGCTCCCACCACCAAGAAGTGCCCGCACTGCATGAGCGAGATCGATATCAAGGCGACCCGGTGCCCCCATTGCACCAGCGAGCTGAAATAAGAACTGTATCAGGAGGAAGTTGATCCGATGAAGAAAATTCTTGTGGAAACGTCTGCCCGCCATGTCCATGTGACCAAAGAGGATCTGGAAGCGCTCTTCGGCGCCGGTCATGAGCTGACCGTGAAGAGCATGCTGTCCCAGCCCGGCCAGTTCGCCAGCGAGGAGCAGGTGGACGTGGTCGGCCCGAAGAACACCCTGAAGCGGGTGCGCATTCTGGGGCCGGTTCGTCCCGCCACCCAGGTGGAGCTGTCCCTGACCGACGCCCGTTCGATCGGCGTGACCGCGCCCGTCCGGGAGTCCGGCGATATCGCCGGCTCCGGCGCCTGCAAGCTGGTCGGCCCCTGCGGCGAAGTCGAGGTGAAGGAAGGCGTGATCGCCGCCAAGCGGCATATCCACATGACGCCGGCCGACGCGGAGGAGTTCGGCGTGAAGGATAAGGACGTCGTTTCCGTGAAGATCGATTCCAACGGCCGCGCGCTGACCTTCGGGGATGTGGTGGTCCGGGTCAGCGAGAAGTTCTCCCTGGCGATGCATATCGATACGGACGAGAGCAACGCGGCCTGCGCCGTCAACGGAACCATGGGTGAAATGATCAAATAACAGAAAAACCGGCCCTGCCGTGCGGCAGGGCCGGTTTTCCCGGATTCGGGGCTTTTGCGTATCCGCCGTGCTTATCCGAGCACGGCTTTTTTCAGTTCTTCCGTCCGGTTTTCCTGCTCCCAGGGCAGATCGATGTCCGTCCGGCCGAAATGGCCGTAGGCCGCGGTCTGCCGGTAAATCGGCCGCCGCAGATTCAGATCCCGGATGATGGCGGCGGGGCGGAAATCGAAGACCTTCTGCACCGCTTCGGCCATTTTCTCATCGTCGACCGCGCCGGTGCCGAAGGTGTCCACCAGGACGGAGACCGGTTCGGCCACGCCGATGGCATAGGCCAGCTGAATCTGGCAGCGGTCTGCCAGCCCGGCGGCGACCACGTTCTTCGCGGCCCAGCGGGCGGCGTAGGCGGCGCTGCGGTCCACCTTGGTCGGATCCTTTCCGCTGAAGCAGCCGCCCCCGTGGGGCGCGTAGCCGCCGTAGGTATCCACGATGATCTTCCGCCCGGTCAGGCCGGTGTCCCCGGCGGGGCCGCCGATCACAAAGCGGCCGGTGGGGTTGATCAGGATCCGGGTCTTTTCCGTCATCAGGTCGCCCGGGATCACCGCGTCGATGACCTGCTTCCGGATGCCGCTCTCCAGCTCCTCCCGGCTTACGCTCGCCGAGTGCTGGGCGGAGACCACCACCGTATCCACCGCGACGGGCCGCTGATCCTCATAGAGGACGGTGACCTGGGTCTTGCCGTCCGGATACAGGAAGGGCAGGGCGCCGTCCTTCCGGACCCGGCTCAGCTGCAGGGCCAGCCGGTGGCTCAGCGCGATGGGAAGCGGCATCTTCTCCGGGGTTTCATTGCAGGCGTAGCCGAACATCATGCCCTGATCGCCGGCGCCGGTATCCGCCTCGTCCTCCCGGCCGCGGGTTTCCAGGGCGTCGTTCACGCCCATGGCGATATCCGGGCTCTGTTCGTGGATGGCGGTCATGACGGCGCAGGTCCGGCCGTTGAAGGATTTTTCCGGCGCGTCGTAGCCGATCTCCAGCACGGTCTTCCGGACGATGGAGGAAATATCCACATAGGTGGAGGTCGTGATTTCTCCCATCACGGTGATGATGCCGGTGGTGGCGAAGGATTCACAGGCGACCCGGGCCTGGGGATCCTCGGCCAGGATCGCGTCCAGCACCGCGTCGGATATCTGGTCGCAGAGCTTGTCCGGATGGCCTTCCGTGACGGATTCAGAGGTAAACAGTTTTCGCATGGGATCAGTCTCCTTCCTGATTTGTTCGCAAAAAAAACCGCCTGGCCCGCACACAAACCAGACGGATCAATCATTTCGATTGGCCTTATCTGTCAGCGCTCCCTGACGGGGTGTGCACGCTGTGGGAATTGGCACCTTGCGCTAAAGCCGGTTGCCGTGACGTCATCAGGCCCATCCTTCGGTCACTCTCGATAAGGTTTGCTCCATCATCATATGCGGGGAAGAGGGGTCTTGTCAATAGAAAAATCGTTCCGAAAGGGGCCAAAAAACCAAAAATCAAGCTTGACAAGCGTTTGACGGTTCTGTATACTTAAAAAGCTGTTCGCAGCGAAGCGGGGAAGCTGTCCCCGTGAGGACCAAATGACGAGGAGTGTTGACCATGTTCCGTACGTATCAGCCCAAAAAGCGTCAGCGCAGCAAGGTTCACGGTTTCCGCGCCCGGATGGCGACAAAGAACGGCCGCCGCGTGCTGGCCGCCCGCCGTCGTCGCGGACGGAAGGAACTGACGGTGTAATCACCGCTGATGATCTTTTGATTGTGGATGAAGCCCGCCCGTAGTCTTGATGGGCGGGCTTTTCCTCATAGGGGAGCGGGTCTGCCGCTCCCGGGGAAATCCGGGAAAGGCTTCCGCCTGAGGCGGAAGAGAGATCAGGGCATGGAAAGACGGTATCGGCTGCAAAAAAACAGAGCGTTTCAGTATGTCTACCGCAAGGGGCATTCTGTCGCCTGCCGTGATCTGGTGCTGCTTTTTGCCAGGAGCAAAGAGCTCCGGGTTGGGTTTTCCGTCAGCAAAAAAGTGGGCAAGGCCGTTGTCCGGAACAAGGTCAAACGGCGCCTGCGGGAATGCTTTCGGCCCTGGCTGGGGGATGTGAAAACCGGCCTGTACGTGATCGTAGCCAGACCATCAGCCGCTCAGGCCGCCTTTCGCGATCTGCAGCGGGATGTGCGCTATCTGCTGAAAAAGCAGGACGCGCTGAAGTCCCCGCAGGAGCCGGAAGGGAAGAGCGCCCCATGAAACGTCTGCTGCTGTTCCTGGTTCACTTTTACCGGAGGAATCTGAGCCGCCGGAAAAAGCGTCCCACCTGCCGCTATATTCCCACCTGCAGCGAATACGCCGTGACCGCCATCGAGCGGTACGGGGCGCTGAAGGGCGGGAGGATGGCGGCCTGGCGGGTGATGCGCTGCAATCCGTTCAGCCGCGGCGGCTATGATCCGGTGCCGGAGGACCCTGCCATCATTTTAAGGAGGGAATAACCCAGAATGAATGAGTTCCTTTTCGGGATCCTGGAATGGATCAACGGCTGGGTGGGCAATTACGGTTGGGCGATGGTCGTCTTTACCGTGCTGATCCGCCTGGTGCTGACGCCTCTGGACGTGAAGAGCCGGATCAGCATGCGGAAGACGTCGAAGCTGCAGCCCCAGCTGGCCGCTCTGCAGAAGAAGTACGCCAATGACAAGGAAAAGCTGAACCAGAAAACGGCGGAGCTCTACAAGAAGGAGCATATCAATCCCCTGTCCAGCTGCCTGCCGCTGCTGCTGACCTGGCCGATCCTGATCGCCGTTTTCGGCGCCATGCGGACGGCGGCGAACCGGGAGCTGCTGCAGCAGATTACGCAGCTTCTGAACAAGGAGGCGCCGACCCTGGAGCCCTGGCTGTGGATTAAAAACCTGTGGATGCCGGACAGCCTGTTCAGCCCGGCCTATCCGGATCTGAATACCATGCGCCAGATCAGCGCGGCGGAGTGGCTGCAGTGGTTCCGCGGGCTGGATCAGGCCCAGCTTCCCGCCCTGCTGCAGGGCATGGGGCTGACGGAAGCGCATTTCGGCAGCGACCAGCTGCAGGCGACCGTTCAGACGATTCAGAACGCCCTCGCCGTGGGCAATCCGGCTTACGCCGAGGCGCTGACGGTTCCGCAGGGCATGAGCATCAATCTGCTGATCACGCAGGTGAATCTGGTCAGGGACTATAACGGCCTGATGCTCCTGCCGATCCTGTCCGCCGTCAGCCAGATCGCCATGACGAAGCTGACCGGCGCCCAGGGCCCCCAGCAGGATCAGACCCAGGCGACCACCGGCAAGTTTATGATGTGGTTCTTCCCCATCTTCTCTCTGGTGCTGTGCTTCAGCTACTCTTCCGCCTTCGCCCTGTACTGGGTGGCCGGCAACGTGGTCAGCATGGTTCAGACGCTGGTGATCAACAGGGTCCTGGATGACAAGGAGAAGAATAAGGCGGCTGTGGCCGGGGAGGGTTCTGTAAAATGAGAGAATATGAAGCGTCCGCCAGGACGGTGGAGGAAGCCATCGAGCAGGGGCTCCAGGAGCTGGGCGTCTCGATCGGCGATGTGGATGTGCGGGTTGTGGAGGAAGGCAGCAAGGGCCTGTTCGGCCTGTTCGGCTCCCGTCCGGCGAAGGTGAAGCTGACCGTGAAGGACAGCGAGGCGGATCCGCTGAGCGAGCTGATGGCGGCGGAGGAACCGAAGGCGAAGAAGCAGCCGGAGAAGAAGCCCGCCCCGAAGAAGGAAGAGAATCAGCCTGCCGGCCGGAAGGAGACGGAGAAGAAAGCTCCGGAAAAGAAGCCGGAAGAGAAGAAGGCCGAAGAGCAGAAGCCGGAAGAAAGGAAACCCGCGGAAAAGAAGCCTGAGGAAAAGAAAGCCGGAGAAAAGAAGTCTGAAGAGAAGAAGTCCGAAGAGAAAAAGAAGAAGCCCGCCGTGAAGCAGGCGGAGGAAGCGCAGGCGGAGGCCGACGCGGAGCCGGCGGAAAAGGAACCGGTCCGCGTGCTGGAGAAGCCGGAAATCACCATGATTCCCGCGGATCAGCTGGATCCGGAAAGCGGCGCCGGGATCGCGAAGGCGTTCCTGAGCGATCTGACCCGGCTGATGGGCGTGGATGTGACCATCGAGATGGGAACGGATCCCGAGGGCAACGTCTACGGCCGGATGACCGGCGACACCCTGGGCATTCTGATCGGCCGCCGCGGCGAAACGCTGGACGCCGTGCAGTATCTGACCAGCCTGAAGGTGAACCGGGGCCGGGAAGGCTATACCCGCGTCACGCTGGATACCGAGAACTACCGCGCCCGGCGGGAGGATACCCTGATCCGCCTCGCGAACCGGATGGCGAACCGCGCGGTCCGGACCGGGCGCAAGGTCAGCCTGGAGCCGATGAATCCCTATGAGCGGCGCATTATTCACTTTGCCCTGCAGCAGAATGAGGCGGTGTCCACCCATTCCGAAGGGGAAGAGCCCAACCGGCATGTGGTGATTACGGTCCGGAAATAACGGCACGGGCCGAAACAGAGAGGAAGGTTGTACAAATGCTCGAGATTAATCTGCTGCGGACGGATCCGGAGAAGGTCCGGGAGAATATCCGCAAAAAGTTCCAGGATCAGAAGCTGCCCATGGTGGACGAGGTGATCCGCTTTGACCGGGAGTACCGGGACGCCATTCAGCAGGCGGATACGCTGCGCAACAGGCGCCGGACGATGAGCAAGGAAATCGGCGGCCTGCTGGGAAAGGGCATGAAGGAGGAAGCGGAGAAGGTCAAGGCTCAGGTGGCGGCCATGGCCGAGGAGCTGACGGCGCTGGAGGCGAAGGAAGAGGAGCTGAAGGCGGAGATCCGGAAGCGGATGCTGGTGATCCCGAATATCATTGACGACAGCGTGCCCATCGGCCGGGATGACAGCGAAAACGTGGAAGTTCAGCGCTACGGCGAGCCCGTGGTGCCGGCCTGGGAGATTCCGTATCATGTGGATATCATGGAGCGGCTGCAGGGGATTGATCTGGACGCCGCCCGGAGCACCAGCGGGAACGGGTTCTACTACCTGATGGGGGATGTGGCCCGGCTGCACAGCGCGATTCTGAGCTACGCCCGGGATTTCATGATCGACCGCGGCTTCACCTATGTGATTCCGCCCTTCATGATTCACGGCAACGTGGTAACGGGCGTCATGAGCTTTGCCGAGATGGAAAACATGATGTACAAGATCGAGGGAGAGGATCTGTATCTGATCGGAACCTCCGAGCACAGCATGATCGGCAAGTTTATCGATACCATCCTGGAGGAGGACAGCCTTCCCCGTACCCTGACCAGCTACAGCCCCTGCTTCCGGAAGGAAGTCGGTGCCCACGGGATCGAGGAGCGCGGCGTCTACCGGATTCACCAGTTCGAAAAGCAGGAGATGATCGTGGTCTGCAAGCCGGAGGACAGCCCCCTGTGGTTTGACCGGCTCTGGCAGAATACGGTGGACTTCTTCCGGACGCTGGATATCCCGGTGCGGACGCTGGAATGCTGCTCCGGCGATCTGGCGGATCTGAAGGTGAAGAGCCTGGACGTGGAGGCCTGGAGCCCCCGCCAGCAGAAGTATTTTGAAGTGGGCAGCTGCTCCAATCTGGGAGACGCCCAGGCCCGGCGGCTGCAGATCCGGGTGCGCGGCGCGGACGGAAAGAAGTACTTTGCCCATACCCTGAACAATACCTGCGTCGCTCCGCCCCGGATGCTGATCGCCTTCCTGGAGAACAATCTGCGCGAGGACGGCACGGTCGCGATCCCCGAAGCCCTGCGGATGTACATGGGCGGAAAGGATCATATCGGCTGAGGGATCCGGCGGGAAAGCCCGCCGCCCTGCTCTTTTCGTGTTCTTTCCCGGAAAGAGTGTTGAAACCTTCGGAAGAAGCAGGTAAAATATGTCAAGCCAACAGACGGTCGCCCCATCAGCTGAGGGCGGCCGTTTTTTCACCATCATCAGGAAAACGGAGGCGTGCGCATGAATCTGACAGAGAAAATCCTGAAAGCCCATCTGATCAGCGGGACCCCGGTGGCCGGAGAGGAGGTCGCGATCCGCATCGACCAGACGCTGACCCAGGATTCCACCGGCACCATGGCCTACCTGCAGTTCGAGGCGATGGGGATCGGCCGGGTCCGGACCCGCCGCAGCGTGGCGTATATCGATCATAACACGCTGCAGACCGGTTTTGAGAACGCGGATGATCATCAGTATATTCAGAGCGTGGCGAAAAAGCACGGGATCTACTGCTCCAAGCCCGGGAACGGGATCTGCCACCAGGTGCATCTGGAGCGCTTCGGCGTGCCCGGGATGACCCTGCTGGGCAGCGACAGCCATACGCCGACCGGCGGCGGCATCGGGATGCTGGCCATCGGGGCCGGCGGCCTGGACGTGGCGGTCGCCATGGGCGGCGGCGCGTATTATCTCACTTATCCGAAGGTGGTGGGCGTCCGCCTGGCCGGAAAGCTGTCCTACGGGGTGGCGGCCAAGGATATCATTCTGGAGGTGCTCCGCCGCCTGAGCGTCAAGGGCGGCGTCGGCCGCGTGATGGAATATATCGGGGACGGGGTGAAGACCCTGACCGTGCCCGAGCGGGCGACGATTGCCAATATGGGCGCCGAGCTGGGCGCCACGACCTCCGTTTTCCCCAGCGACGGGGTGACCCGGGCCTTCCTGAAGGCCCAGGGCCGGGAGGAGGATTTCCGGGAGCTGCTTCCCGACGCGGACGCCGCGTATGACGAGATCGTGGAGATCGACCTGGGAGCCCTGGAGCCCCTGGTGGCCCAGCCGCATATGCCCGACCGGGTGGACACGGTGAAGAACGTGGGCCCCATTAAGGTGGATCAGGTCTTTATCGGCAGCTGCACCAATTCCAGCTATCAGGATATGATGCGGGTCGCCCGGATCCTGAAGGGAAAGACGGTGCATCCCGACGTCAGCCTGGTCATCGGCCCCGGCAGCAAGCAGGTGCTGACCATGCTGGCCCGCAACGGTGCGCTGGCGGATATGCTGGCCGCCGGCGCCCGGATTCTGGAGAGCGCCTGCGGTCCCTGCATCGGCATGGGCCAGAGCCCGAAGACGAACGCGGTTTCCGTGCGGACCAACAACCGCAATTTCTATGCCCACAGCGGGACGGCGTCCGCCGGCATCTATCTGGTCAGCTGTGAGACCGCCGCGGCCACGGCGCTGGCCGGCGTGCTGACGGATCCCCGCTCCCTGGGGCTGGATCTGACCATCGAACAGCCGGAGCATTTTGAAGTGAACGACAATCTGGTGATTCCGCCGGTCTGCGAGGGGGCGGAGGATACGGTGGACGTGGTCCGCGGCCCGAATATCAAGCCCTTCCCGCTGGGCCATGATCTGGAGGAGACGGTCTCGGGCAGGGTGCTGCTGAAGATGGAGGATAACATCACCACGGATCACATCATGCCCAGCAACGCGAAGCTGCTGCCCTTCCGCAGCAATATTCCCCATCTGGCGGACTTCTGTCTGACGCCGGTGGACGAGGGCTTCCCGGCCCGGGCGAAGGCGGAGAAGGGCGGCATGCTGGTGGCCGGATCCAATTACGGGCAGGGCTCCAGCCGGGAGCACGCGGCGCTGGTGCCGCTGTACCTGGGCATCCGCGCCGTGGTGGCGAAGAGCTTTGCCCGGATTCATCAGGCGAACCTGATCAATAACGGCATTCTGCCGCTGACCTTTGCCAACCCGGCGGATTACGACCGGATCGATCCGATGGATACCCTGAGCCTGCCCGGCGTGCGGGAAGCCGTCGCCGCGGGGCAGGAAACCCTGACCCTGCGGAACGAGACGAAGGGGGAAGACCTCCGGGTCCTGCTTCCGCTGACGGAGCGGCAGCGGGGAATGATCCTCGCCGGCGGGCTGATCAATTTCATCCGGAAGCAGGCCTGAGACCGCGTTTTTCATGGACCGCCGCGCAATTTTTGCGCGGCGGTTTGCAAAGCGGCGGGAAACAGGCTATAATGGGCGGGTATTGCTGAAGGAGAGGGACGAACGGGTATGAAGATTTCTCAGGCGATGGGCAGGGCTTTCCGGCTTTGCTTTAAGAAGCCCTACGAATGGATCTGTTTTACGCTGGCGGAGCTGTGTCTGACGCTGGCCTGTTTTACGCCTTTGCTGTTTCTGACCACGGAGCGGCTGAAGTTTCTGGCGCTTCTGTGCATTCCGTTTTATCTGCTGCTGATGCTCTGGGCCCGGGTCAACGCGGCCGGCGTGATGCAGGACGCGCTCGCCGGGGGCAGCCTGCTCAGCCCGAATCTGCTGAATGCCGAGGACTACGGGAAAAAGCTGGGCTACGGCCTGAGCCGGGCGCTGATGCTGCTGCTCTGGGGCGCGCCGCTGATTGCGGGGGGGCTGTACGCCCGCTCCCAGATTGCCGGGGATACGGACGCGTTTACCCTGCTGCGGGCGATTAAGGCCTTCGGCGGCGGGGAGCTGATGCGGGGCGGCATCTATCTGCTGCTGATTGCGCTGGGGATGATTCTGATCTTCTGCTTCGGCCTGGCCTGGCATACGGGGGATCGGCATGCCTTCGTGCTGCGGGATCCGAAGCGGATGAAGGGCCGCCGGTGGAAGGGCGTGGCCTGCTGGCTGGCCTCCCTGATCACGATTCTTCCGGTTCTGATCGCCATA
>JAGCBO010000013.1 GCA_017652125.1 Clostridia bacterium
GCCAGTACGATCAGCATGATCGCCGTCCCGGGGACAAAGCAGAGCCAGGGTGCATTGGCCAGATACTGCCTTCCGGTATTGATCATCAGCCCCCAGGAGGCATAGGGAGGCTGAACGCCCAGCCCCAGGAAGCTGAGGCTGCTTTCCGTCAGAATGGAGGCGGGAATATTCAGGGTAAACAGAACCAGCAGGGTCGGCAGGCAGTTCGGCAGGATATGCCGACGCATGATCACCCGCGCCGGAACGCCCGTGATCCGGGCCGCCTCCACGAACTCGCTGTTTTTCAGCTGCAGCGTACGGGCCCGGATCACCCGGGCGACGTTCGCCCAGTTCACCAGGGCCAGGGTCAGAAACACGTTGCTGATGCCCCCGCCCAGCGCGTACATGATCACCATGGTCAGCAGCATCGAGGGAAAGGCCAGGGTAATATCCGCGGCCCGCATGACGACCGCATCCACCCATCCGCCCCGGTAACCGGCCAGCACTCCCAGCAGGGAGCCCAGCAGAATGCTCAGCAGCGCGGGCACCAC
Source organism: Clostridia bacterium (assembly GCA_017652125.1). GTDB lineage: Bacteria > Bacillota > Clostridia > Christensenellales > Aristaeellaceae > Aristaeella. The sequence continues at coordinate 531 of JAGCBO010000013.1, forward strand.
GCCCACCAGCAGGGAAATCCGCGCCCCGAACAGAAGCCGGGCCAGCACATCCCGGCCGCCCTCATCCGTTCCCAGCAGGTGGGCGGCGGAAGGCGGGCTCAGCCGGTTCAGCAGATCCATATCCTTTTCCCCGTAGGGGGTCAGCAGCGGGGCAAAAACCGCCGCCAGCGCCATCAGCAGGATCAGCACCGCGGAGATAACCGCCGTCCTGTTTTCCCGGGCCAGGCGGCGAAGCCTGTCCCGGAAGCGGATTTCCTCCCCCAGCTGGCTCTGCAGGGCCAGGCTGACGAGGGCATCCGTCTTCTTCCGTCCAAAAAGCGGCATCCCTCAGCCCCCCTTCCGGATCCGGGGATCCAGCACCGCGTAGAGGCAGTCGGCCGCCAGGCTTCCAAGGATCACGATGGCGGTGGCAAACAGGGCGGTACCCTGCAGCAGCGGAATATCCCGCCCGGAGATCGCCTGGACCATCAGCCGGCCCAGCCCGTTCAGGGAGAACACCGTTTCGGTGATCACCGCGCCGGAGAGGAGGGCGGACAGCTGAATCGCCATCATGGTCATCACCGGCAGCATGGCGTTGCGGAGGGCATGGCGTACCACGGTCCGGGCCGGGCTCAGCCCCTTGGCCAGGGCCGTATCGATATAATCCTCCTGCAGCGTTTCCAGCAGTGAAACCCGGGTCATCTGGGCAATCTCCCCGGCGGAATTCCACCCCAGCGCGATGCCGGGCAGGATGAAGCCGGTCCAGCTTTCCGCCCCGGAGATGGGCAGCCAGTGCAGCCGGAAGGCGAAAACATACTGCAGAAGCATCGCCGCCATGAAGACCGGCAGGGAGATCCCCATCAGGGAAAAGCCCGTGAAAATCCGGTCCGGCAGGCGGTTTTTCGTCACCGCCGCCAGCACCCCGCAGCTGATGCCGATCACCCAGGCAAAGAACGCGGCAAACAGGGCCAGGATCAGCGTGTTGACAAAGGCCGTCCGGAGCAGCTGGGAAACCGGCTTTCCCAGCGTATAGCTGGTGCCGAAATCCCCCCGCAGCGCCGAGGATAAATATCGGAAGAACTGAATATGCAGCGGCTGATCCAGGCCCATTTCCGCGCTGATGCGGTCCACGGTTTCCCGGCTGGCATGCTCGCCCATCATGGTTTCAACGGGATTGCCCGGAACAATCCGCAGCATGACAAAGATCAGCAGCATCACCCCCGCCAGGACGATGACCGCCTGAACCAGCCGCTGCGCCAGCGTGCGAAGCATCTTACTTCAGCACAACATCCGCGGCATAGAAATCGGAGAAGCCCGCCCAGTGCGGAATGAAGGAAGCCACCCGGGGTCCCATGCCGAACAGATGCAGACTCGTGCAGAGCGGAATCCAGGCCGCGTCCTCCTGGATCAGCTTCTTCTCCAGCGTCTGATACTCCGCCATCCGGGCCGCGTCATCCACAATCGCCCGGGCGGCCGCCACCCGGCGAATGGTCTCCGGATCGGCATAATTGAGGCTGCGGCCATGGCTGTTGGCCTCGCTGCCGA
>JAGCBO010000115.1 GCA_017652125.1 Clostridia bacterium
CCCTCGGCGCGCCGGAGCCGGTTACCACACAGGTGCAGATCGAGGTCGCCGAATAACGCGGAAACCATGCTTGACAGAAATGGCCCGCGACGAAGCCCGGCACGGCAAAGCCTTCGCCGGCCTGCTGAAGCGGTATTTCGGGAAGTAAGAATTTCAGGATAAATCAATGGTTCAGCAAGAGTGATCTGAAGAAGGTCACTCTTTTTTCATGCCCATCCTGACATTCCCCGTTGTACCTTTGCTATGTCACCCATCCTTGCGGCGATCAAAAGCATACCTTTTCGTTCAAATGTTGCGTCTCCAAAGTGTTTGCTGCTTTATTTGTACCATTCTGTGGGAATCGGCTCCGCCGAGATACAAAGGTCGCGGTCTGCTTTTGCCCAGAGACGGCTGCAGGTATCCGTCATTTTTCTGCAGTCGCAGACATATACCAGCGCGTTTCCGAGCCCGGAATAAGTAACGGCTCCGGTATGCTCGAAGGCTTCTTTATAGTTTGGATAGTATTCGGAAACGCATCGGTCCGATGCGGCGGTGAAATGCGTATGGAACGGAGGGGATTTCAAGGTATTCCCGTCATAGTCCACAATGGTGATCTCAAAAGGGTTCGGATTTAATCTGTCCGGGATCTTCAGCCGTTCATCCACTGAATGAAGATAGGTATTCCGCTCATGTCCGACACCGATCAGAAGGACTTTTCCGTTTTCTTCGTAAAGCCTGCTGATACAGCTTCCCAGCGGTGCGGGAGATGCGCAGTTTTCTTCTCCTCTGACATATTCAGCCGCACCCCTGCCAAATACAGTCACGGAATGGGTCGGATGAAGGGATCTCACCCCGTCTTTCCGAAAAGCAGCTACCTCTGCCAGGGTTCCGATATCCGGGATCGTCGTTCTGACGTCGTAGTAGGGCGATTTTCTCGTGACCTTGTCCCAGGTATGCGTCGGCACGATAAACAGTCCTTCATTCAGGTATTCGCAAAAGGCGTCGATCAGGCCATCCGCACCGTTTTCGATCTTTCCTATGGAACGTAAAGAACAATGGATGGTTACCTTATCATCCGGTTTGATTTCCGCATCCTTCAGAAACGCAGATATATCCTGCTTCGTTACCATTCTTCTTGCCTTTCATATCAATATGACGCTTTTTTTCGCAATGGCGCTTTTTTCGCGCAGGTCAGAAGGGACACAGCCGAATTACTCAATAGCCATATTCCGGGTGATCTTTTCTGCTGATAACGGGATGCTCACAGCGGAATCATCATATATCCGCAGGTGAACGGGAAAAAATCATACTTCTCAGTCCCGGTATGAATCGCCCCGTTCTGTTCATACCATTGGCGCAGCACAGTGTTTTCCTCCACGATGCTCAGGCGCATCTTTTTGCAGTGATGCTCCCGGGCAATGCCGATGGAATGCATGAGCAGTTCCTTGCCGATTCCCTGATGCCTGTATTCCGGCAGCACGGAAAGATTGCCCAGTTCACACTCGCCGTCCTGTTTCAGAAGCAGGGAGTAATATCCCCGGATGATGCCGCCTTCCTCATCCACGAACATCAGCCGGTGTTCCTGATCCATATGCCAGATCAGCCGGGCTTCATCCGTGGCAAAAGCCACGTACCGCGGCGCGTTTTCCACCGTAAAGCCGTATTGATCCGCCACGGTCTGATGGCTGCGCCGGATCACCTGCACACATTCGGGAATCTCTTCCCTGCGGACTTCTCTGATCATCTTGTTTACTTCTCCTTTTTCCCGGTCAATGCACAATGCCTTCAAAGGATCCTGCCCCTGATGAAGAATATTCTTCAGTACGGGCTGAAGCGGCCCGGGCGTGTTATTTTCCGTAGAAACTCACGTCCAGTTCGACACGGATGGGCTCCAGCACCCGCTCGGTGGTGTAAAGCTCATCGGTTTCCGGATTCATCCCCATCTTCATGGTATTCGAGTTGGCGCTCATGGTCCAGCGCACCTGGTTCAGCAGCGCTTTCGCGTCCTCAAAGGCTTTCTCCTGGAGCGCTGAGCAATAATCGGTCATCCGCCTCTGCGCCCGGGCAGGATCGGTTTTCAGCAGCTCGCTGACCGCCTCCGTTTCCGCCTTCATGCCTTCGATCATGCGCTTCTCCGCGTTGTGCCAGTAATTGCGAACCGGAACGCCGTAGGTTTTGTAATCCGTCAGGCACAGGGTGTTCAGTTCCTTGAAGGTGTAGTACGGATACCGGTCCGATTCGAACTGGTACAGGGATCCCTCGGGCTGGTTGGCCGCATAGGATTCGGAAGGCTCCGAGCACAGGATATTCAGGGGCACAAACACGCCGTAGGGAGCCGGAGCCAGACAGATCCACGTGGTTCCCGCGATGGACGGGGGCAGGTTCGGGTTTATGTCCACGATGTGCACGCTCATGGAGGTATCCGTGCCGATGACGCGCATGTCCTTGCGCCCCGTTTCATCCGGGCTGTACTCGGTCCCTTCGTAGCGGTTGCGCATGATTTCCATGACCGCCTGCAGAGAAACCTTGTTCTTCGGGGTAAAGGCCAGCGGGTAACGGTCTTCCTTGTTGTAATCCCCGTAATCCCCGGGAGCCAGCAGCTTATGCCCGATCCAGGTCCGCATGTGGCTGTAGTTCTGCACGGTTTCAGGGCCCGCGTAGGTCAGCAGCAGATTCAGTTCCCCGTTTTCACCGTATACCGCGAAGCCGTTATCCACCGCCAGCTTCTCCAGATCCGCCGAGACGATGCTTTCCTCATAATCCGAAAGATACTCCAGGCTGAATTCATTACCGAAGGCGGCTACCTTGTCATCGGGAAGCTTCACCGCGGCATACTGATGGCCGGTGTACATTTCCACATACCAGGCTTCATTCCGGTCGATGATCAGGGCGATGTTCGTCTCCGAACTGCCAAACTGGTCCATCAGGAGCGCCAGATTCTGCACGGCCTCCTTCGCGGTCTTGCTGACGGTGATCACCAGCTGATCCATGGTGGTTTCCGTAATGCCGTCGGAAACCCAGGGATCCGCCGTCATGGCGGCCTTATTGCTGAAGGCGGTCACGGACATGGTCATGGCCACGCCGTATTCATTGACGCATACGGCGTCATCCATCCCGCTTCCGAACTCCAGAATGGCGGACTCCATCAGCGGGGTTCCGGAATACTTGAAGGTTGTATCCGGTATTTCGCTGACCACAGAGGCCTGACCGTCCACCGGCATTTCACGGTTCGGGTACAGCTCCACCCGGGGCACCACCACGACCCGGGTCGGATAAACGCCCTGGGTGTCATTGGAGCGGGCAATCATGATATCTCCGTCCGTGGAAACCTTTTTTCCGATATACACGCCGGTGCAGGCCGATGCCCCCGCTGAAAGCATGCACACCAGAATGCAGACCAGGATGATGCTGAGGAGCTTCTTCATCGCGTCAACGCCTCCCTCGTATTCCGATATAGCTTCTGCCTTCATTTTACATGAGACGCATGGATCTGACAATACGAAATCCGAAGTTCGGGCTTTATTCACCTGCCCTTTACGGGAATCATGAAACAGGGAAAAGAACCTCGTTGACAAAAGGGGGTGTTTTCTGCTACCTTTGCAGAAGATATCCGTCCGGGAGAACCGGAGGAACAATCAAATGATTATGAACTGCGCTGAGGCGGGACGGAGGGGTAGCATGCGGTGTGAAAAAATCAATCAGGGCTGGTATTTCGGGATGGGCGATTTCGACGTGGCCAGCCGGAGCAAGAAGCATTTCGGGGATCAGATTGTGAATCTGCCCCATGACTATATGATCGGGACCGAGGTCTTCCGGGAAGCCCCTTCCCAGGCCGCCAGCGGATATTACAACGCCGGTGTGGCCCATTATGTGCGGGAGCTGGAAATCCCGGCCGAATGGGAGCAGGAACGGATCTGCCTGCGGGTGGACGGAGCGATGATGAACGCTACCATTGAAGTGAACGGGTTTAAGGCGGTTCTGCAGCACTACGGCTACGCGCCTTTTGAAACGGATATTACCCGCCTGGTTTATCCCGGAAAGACCAACCGCATTGTCATCACCCTGAACCCCAGCATGCAGCCCAATTCCCGCTGGTACTCCGGCGCGGGTCTGTTCCGGGGCGTGGAGCTGATCCACACCCCGCCGCTCCGCGTCGCCTTCGGCGGGCTTTCCGGATCCACAAGGAAAATCGAAACCGCCGCCGACGGAACGCCGGAAACCGCCTATCTGGCGGTCTCCGCCGAGGTGCAGAACTGCCGGGCGGAAAACCGGGTCGCGGAAGTTTTCTTCGATCTGATCCGGGAAGACAGCGGGGAAACCGTTCTCACCCGTAAAACGGTGGTCCAGGTTCAGGCCCTGTCCCTTGCCGCCGCCCGGATGACGATGACCGTCGACCGCCCGCTGCTGTGGTCCGCGGAGGAGCCGAACCTGTACCGGCTGCAGGCGCGGGTCCGGGATCTGGGAACCTATAAAACCCATATCGTCCCGGACGGCGATCCCGCAGAGGATACGGAAAGCGTTCTGTTCGGCATCCGCACCATTGAAGCCGACGTGAAGCACGGCCTGCGGATCAACGGCCGTTCCGTCAAGCTCCGGGGCGGCTGCCTTCACCATGATAACGGGGTCATCGGCGCGGTCAGCGTATATGACGCCGAGGCCCGCAAAGTCAGCAAAATGAAGGAAATCGGCTTCAACGCCATCCGGACCACCCACAATCCGCCCTCCTCCGCCCTGATCGAAGCCTGCGACAGGCTTGGCATGTACGTGTTTGACGAGGCCTTTGACGCCTGGGGGATCGGGAAACAGCCCGGAGATTACAACCAGTTCTTTGACGCCGACTGGGAAAAGGATCTTTCCGCCTTTGTCCGGCGGGATCGCTGCCACCCCTGCGTCATCCTGTGGTCCACCGGCAATGAGATCCCCGAACGGGGCGGGCTGAACGACGGCTATGTCCTGGCCGACAAACTGGCGGAGTCCATCCGCCGGCTGGATCCCAGCCGCCCGGTATCCAACGGCATCTGCTCCTTCTGGAACGGACTGGACGACGAGCTGCAGGAGAAGGCGGCCCTGGGCGGCCTGCAGAACGCGGAGTCGGAGAAGCCGGATCTGCTGTGGGAACAGTATACGGAAGGTTTTTCCAACGGGCTGGATATCGTGGGCTATAACTATCTGGAAAGCCTGTATGAGCAGGATCACCGGATGTTCCCCGAGCGGGTGATTCTGGGCAGCGAAAACTTCCCCAAGGAAATCGGCCTGCACTGGCCCATGATTGAAAAGACCCCGTGGGTCATCGGAGACTTTACCTGGACCGCCTGGGATTATATCGGGGAAGCCGGAATCGGCAAGGCCTCGTTCTATGAGCCGGGGGATCCCCGGATCGGAAACCCCTGGGGCAGCGCCTCCCCCTTCCCCTGGCGGACGGCCAACGACGCCGACTTCGATATCAACGGCTGCATTCGTCCCCAGGGAATCTATCGCCGGATCGTCTGGGGCAGCAGGGAAACCGCGCTGTTCTCCTACGATCCCGCCAACTATCCCCGGATCGAAACCCTGTCCAGCTGGGGATTCCCGGGCATCTGGCAGCGCTGGAACTGGGCCGGTCAGGAAGGCAAGCCGGTCCGGATCGCGGTCTTCAGCGCGGCCGAGGAAGTCGAGCTTCGGATGAACGGACAGAGCATCGGACGCCTGCGGGCCGGAGAAGCCCAGGTTCAGGATCTGCCCCTGTCCTTCCTGTTCGAAGGAACCTATACGCCCGGCACCCTGGAAGCCGTCAGCTATGTGAACGGTGAAGAAGTCTCCCGCGACACGCTGGAAACCACCGGAAGCGCGCAGACCCTCCGTCTGACCGCCGAATACGGCAGCCTGAAGGCGGACGGCCTGTCCCTGGCCTACGTTCAGGCGGAAGTGACGGATGAGCAGGGCCGCCTGGTTCCCGACGCGGAGCTGCCGCTGACCGCGAAGGTTCAGGGCTGCGCGGAGCTGCTGGGCTTCGGCTCCGCAAACCCGATCACCGAAGAAAACTATACCGCGGGGCAGTTCCGCAGCTACGGCGGCAGGGCGCTGGCCGTTCTCCGGGCGGGATATGAAAGCGGAGACGTCCTTCTGTCCGTCTCCGCTCCCGGTCTGAATCCCGCATCCATCCGGCTCACCGTTTCCGCCGGATCCTGATCCTCTCTGACGTCTTTTTCTCTCTTGCCGGCATCACGCCTTCCGGGATTTCCGCCTGCGGAGCCCGGAAGGTTTTTTCATGCGCTCCCGGCGGTTCATCCGCCCGCGCCGGAAAGCGGATCAGGTGTCCTTCTGCACCACCCCGAACTCGCTCAGCAGTCCGCCGGACTTCAGCGCCGGATACAGCGCCCCGTAGAACAGGGGAGCCGCCACCGTCGCCACGCCGGCATTAATAATGGAGGCCGGGAACTTGCTGACCACCGCCGCCCAGGCATTGCCGGCAATCGCTCCGTAGATGGCTGTTTTCAGCATGTACAGCGCGACATAGGTCAGGGCTCCGGCCGCGCAGACCAGCACCAGATTCAGCGGCTTCCGGCGGTTCTGGCCGAAGGCCCGGAACAGCATGGCCGTCACCCAGGCCATCGCGAACTTGGAAACGAAGGTAATGATCAGATTCAGAATTCCCTCGTTATACAGAAACAGATCATAGAGCATGGAGCCCATTCCGGCCGCCATCCCGCCCCATACAGGCCCCAGCAGCAGGCCGCTCAGCAGGCAGACCGCGTTGGCAAAATGCACCTTGGAGCCGAGCAGAGGAAAGCGGAACATGGTCACGACAAACACCATGGCGGCCAGCACAGCGCCAAATACAATCCGGATCAGCTGAATTCGTTCTTTCTTCACCGTTCATCACTCCTTGACATTTGATGGGCCATAGTATATGCTTCATTTGGTCATATTGAAAGGGCCAGAAAGAGAGAATTTTATAATACCAGATGAGCATGAACCGTCAGCCGGCCTATGTCGCCCTGTATGAACTGCTTCGGGAGGAGATCCGTTCCGGAGCCCGCCCCTGCGGAAGCCGCCTGCCCTCCCGCCGGACCCTGTCCCGGGACCGGGGCATCAGCCCCGTCACCGTGGATCACAGCTATGAAATGCTGTGCGAAGAAGGATATGCGGAGGCCCGTCCCCGCAGCGGATACTATGTGATTTACCGGGAATCAGATCTGTTTTCCCGCCCGGAATCCCTCCCCTCTCCCCGGGTTCCGGCGCCCGTGCCCGTGGTCAGCCGGGAATCCTTTTCCTTTCCTTCCCTGGCCCGGGTCATGCGCCGGGTTCTTTCGGAATACGGGGACGCCATTCTGGTCAAGCCGCCGAACGCGGGCTGTCCGGAGCTGCGGGAGGCGCTCAGCCGGTATCTGGCCCGCAGCCGGGGAATCCGGGCCGGCGCGGATCAGATCCTGATCGGCTCCGGAGCCGAATATCTCTACGGTCTGGTGGTTGAAATGCTGGGCCGGGAAAGGATTTACGGCATCGAATCCCCTTCCTATGAAAAAATCGAACAGGTTTACCGGGCCAAGGGGGTTCGCTGCGATCTGCTCCGGCTTGGCCGGGACGGCATTCTCTCCTCCGATCTGGAAGGCACCGTCGCCTCTGTCCTGCATATCACACCCTATCGCAGTTTTCCCAGCGGCGTGACAGCCTCCGCCTCCAAGCGGCGGGAATACCTGGCCTGGGGAACCCGCCCGGACCGCTGGCTGGTGGAGGATGACTATGAATCCGAGTTTTCGCTGCTGCGCAAATCGGAAGACACCCTCTTCGCCTCCGCAAAAAAAGAGAATGTGATCTATCTGAACACATTCTCCCGTACAGTCTCCCCGTCCTTCCGGACAGGCTATATGGTGCTTCCCGCCGGGCTGCTGCCGCTCTTTGAAAAGCGGATCGGCTTCTACTCCTGCTCCGTACCGGCTTTCGAGCAGTACGTTCTGGCCGAGCTGATCGACAGCGGCGAATTTGAGCGTCACATCAACCGGATCCGCCGCAGCGACCGCAAAGCAGGCTCAGGCCGGATTACCGGATAGCATCCTTCACCCGATGCAGCAGGAACAGATCCAGGATACCGTTGAGAATCAGGGAAATACCCATGTAAATGGTGATGGCATCCATCATCGATCCGGGATGCGTAATGATCAGAACGCCCAGGATCACGATCAGCGCGCTGAGAATACCGGCCAGCACGCGGTTCTCGCCGCCCGCAAAAGCGCCGGCCAGGTTTCCCAGACCGTTCAGAATCAGGGTCACGCCCACCAGGATGAGCAGGAAGTCGTCAATGACATCCGCCTGAGTAACAAACAGGACGCCGATCAGCCCGCTCAGAACGGCCGCGATGATCCCGGTCTTGTCTTTATAGGGCCCGAAGAGATACATGGCCGCAAAACCCACCGCTCCGACAATCATGATCCAGCCGATCACCTGCACCAGCACGTCGAGGGCGGCCCTGCGGGCGATAATCAGGGCAATACCCACAATCATGCTCAGCACAGCGGGAACCATCTTCGTTCTCAGCAGTTCTTTCGCGATCTCGTTCATCGGTTTCTCGTTCATCGGTCTCTCGCTCATCGTTTCGCTCCTTCCGGTCCGCGGCCTCTCTCCGGCCCGCGACCCGCTGATTAATAATAATGGCATGAATCGCTGAATATTATAGCCCTTTGACAGGAGGAACGCAAGCACGTATAATGGTTTTTGCAAGGTTATCCGGCAACGCCAGGCATGAGGAGGTTTCGCATGAAAGGCATTATTCTGGCCGGCGGCGCGGGCACGCGCCTGTATCCGCTGACCATGGTCACTTCCAAACAGCTGCTGCCTGTTTATGACAAGCCTATGATCTATTATCCTCTCAGCACGCTGATGCTGGCGGGGATCCGGGAAATCCTGATCATTTCCACCCCGGAGGACACGCCCCGTTTCGAGCATCTGCTGGGGGACGGGAGCCAGTTCGGCCTGCAGCTGCAGTACGTGGTCCAGCCCTCCCCCGACGGGCTGGCGCAGGCTTTCCTGCTGGGCGAATCCTTCATCGGGGAGGATCCCTGTGCCATGGTGCTGGGAGATAACATTTTCTACGGCAACGGCTTCAGCCGGGTGCTCCGCTCCGCCGCGGAGGACGCGGAAGCCGGCAGGGCCACCATCTTCGGCTATTATGTGTCCGATCCGGAGCGCTTCGGAATCGTGGAGTTTGACGAAAACGGCCGGGTCATTTCCGTGGAGGAAAAGCCGGCCCATCCCAAAAGCAATTACTGCATCACCGGGCTGTATTTCTATCCCCGGGGAGTCAGCGCCATGGCGCATGAAGTCACTCCTTCCGGCCGCGGCGAGCTGGAAATCACCACGCTGAACGATATGTATCTTAAGCGCGGCCTGCTGGATGTGCAGCTGCTCGGCCGGGGATATGCCTGGCTGGATACCGGCACCATGGATTCCCTGGTCGAGGCGGCGGATTTTGTCCGCATGATCCAGCAGCGCCAGAGCATCGTCATTTCCGCGCCGGAGGAAATCGCCTATAAGAACGGCTGGATTTCCCGGGACCGCCTGCTGGAATCCGCGGCGCGATACGGCAAAAGCCCGTACGGCGCTCATCTGAAAGCCGTTGCGGACGGCAAGGTTCGGTACTGAAAGACTTTACAGGGGAGGAAAACGCATGACCATTCTCGTGACCGGCGGCGCCGGATTTATCGGCAGCAATTTCATTTTCTACCAGCTGGAGGCGCATCCGGAGGACCGGATCGTCTGTCTGGACAAGCTGACCTACGCGGGCAATCTGTCCACGCTGCAGTCCGTGATGGATCATCCTTCCTTCCGCTTCGTCCGGGCGGATATCTGTGACCGGGAGGCTGTGGACCGCCTGTTTGAGGAAGAGCACCCGGATATCGTGGTCAATTTTGCCGCCGAGAGCCATGTGGACCGCTCCATTGAAAATCCCGGAATCTTTCTGGAAACCAATATCATGGGCACCGCCGTCCTGATGGATGCCTGCCGCAAGTTCGGCGTCACCCGGTTCCATCAGGTTTCCACCGACGAGGTGTACGGGGATCTGCCGCTGGACCGGCCGGATCTGCTGTTCACGGAGACCACGCCCCTGCATACCTCCAGCCCCTATTCCTCCAGCAAGGCCGGCGCGGATCTCCTGGTCATGGCCTACTTCCGCACCTATCACCTGCCCTGCACGATTTCCCGCTGCTCCAACAACTACGG
>JAGCBO010000116.1 GCA_017652125.1 Clostridia bacterium
CTTTATTGCGGACAACTGGGAGGACGCCATGTGGATCCTGGCCGGAGAGATCCGGAACCGGGTGGAGCGCGGAGATCTGAGCGCCGACATGGCGGACATTTACGGCGAGGCACTTTTCGGAAAGAGTTACGCCAACATGCGGCCTTTCCTGGCGATGGGCAAGGAAGGCTTTGAGGCTGCTCTGGGGACTGTGAACACAGCCAGCGAAGAGGCTGTGGAGAACGGGGGCAAGCTAAACGACGCGGTGATCGCGTTGCAGGAATCCTTCAATGCGCTGAAGCTGGAGGTAACGGGAGCCATCGCGCCGGCGCTGACGGAAGCCGCGGAAGCCTTGAACAAACTGCTGGGCAGCGTCCTGGATTATCTACAGAAACCGGAAGGGCAGGCGATGCTCAAGCAGATGGGCGAAAGCCTGAGCGAACTCTTCAGCGGCATCCAGAACATCAGCGCGGAGGATGTGGTGGCCGGGTTCAAGTCAGTCTTTGATGATCTGCTGGCCGGCGTCAAATGGCTGGCACGGAACAAAGACAGCGTGATCAAGGCCATTGAGGGCGCTTTCGGAATCTTCGCGACGCTGAAGGTCAGCAGCGGGGTTCTGACGCTGATCAAACTGTTTAACGGTGTACAGGGGTTCTTTGGCGGAAGCAGCGCGGCGACGACCGGCACGGCAGGAAACGGCGGCGGAGGACTTCTGAGCGGGACCGGCGGAAGTATGATGGACACCATCATGGGCCAGGCGATGGCCACGGGTTCCGTGCTGCAGATGTACTACCAGAAGCAGAAGATCGGAAAGCTGCTGGACGGGACTGAGGCAGGCATCGAAGCCTGGGCAGATGCGAACGTGGGCGCGGGATTCTGGACAGACGCGGAAAGAGACGCGCTTGCACAGCAAAATATCGATTTCCTCAACGCTGCGAAAAGGATATCAAACGGCGTGGCCTATATCGACGAAACAGGGCATATGCGCGATGCCAACGGAAACAGCATCGGATATCAGATGCCAAAAGGCGAGGGGCCGCTGATCCATAAGCAGCGCGGACAGGGCGATTCGTTCACGATCCCGGTGCCGGCGGAGCCGGTGCTGGCGGAAGACGCCGCGGCGCAGCTGGCGGAACAGGCGGCGGGCATTGAGGTGCCGGTCCGGGTGCGCCTGATCACCGACGCGGAGGGAAACGCCCTGGAAAGCTACGACGTCAGTCTGGACGGATTCCACGCGAACGGGATCTGGAGCGTTCCCAGGAACAATTATCTGGCGATGCTGCACAAAGGGGAGCGCGTCGTGCCGGCGCGGGAAGTCGGGAGCAGCCGGAACTACAGCAGCAATCTGTATGTGGAATCCATGTACATGAACAACGGCACGGACGCGGCGGGGCTGGCGGCGGCGATGGCCGCGGCGCAGCGGCGGACAATGAGCGGATACGGGTCATAAGGGGGCTTTCCGGTCGCCCCCTTATGGATCCCCTTCGGGGATAATGGTTTTTGATTGAGGTGTAAAAATGTCACAGAGCTTTTTCATCTGGAACGGGATCGACTGCCGGAGCCGCGGCGTGATCATGCGCGGGCCTGCGCCGATCATCCGGGCGGAGGAACGGGTGAAGCATGTGGAGATCCCCGGACAGCCCGGCGACCTGACGGAAACGGAAGGTGAAAACATCTTCAACAGCTATATCCAGACGGTCGGCATCATGGTACGCGGGGCGTATAACGTGCGGAATATCTACAAATGGCTGCGGGGAGCCGGATTTGTGACTTTCAGCAGCGAACCGGACCGGAAACAGGCGGCGCGGGTGATCGGCGCCATCACGCTGAACAAACACAGCCACAACACGGACATCTGGACGGGAGAGATGCAGTTCTACTGCCAGCCCTTCAAGCAGAAACTGCGGGAAGAGAAGATCACACTCAGCAGCGCGGGCAGCGTCCGGAATGAGGGCGACGTGGAAGCGCGGCCCCTCTGGAAGGTCACGGCCAGCGACAGCACGGTGGTGATCACGGCAGGCGGAAAGACGCTGACGCTGACGGATTACACTTCCGGCGCGGTGGCGCTGGTGGACAGCGTGAGCATGACGGTGCTGAAGGGGGACGGAACCGCTGACTGGACCAGATGGAGCAGCGGGGAGTTCCCGGTCCTGCAGCCGGGGGACAACAC
>JAGCBO010000117.1 GCA_017652125.1 Clostridia bacterium
CGGCCGACAGCAGCCGGTCCCCGCTGTAAACCAGTTTCAGGGAAAAGAAGGGGGCTTCCTCCTCCAGCAGCTTCAGAAACAGACGATCCCCTTCCCACTGGGGCAGCTCTCCCAGCCGGTTCCAGGGAATCCATTCCGGGTCCCCTTCATCGCAGGGAATCATCTCTCCCGTGAATCCGTCGGCGGTGAACAGGTGCATGTATTCCGTTTCATACCGGTCGTTCACAAAGGTCACGATCCCGCGGAAACGCCAGGAGGTCAGCGTCAGTCCGGTTTCCTCCCGGATTTCCCGCAGGAGGCAGTCCTCCGGGCTTTCCCCGTCCTCGAACTTGCCCCCCAGGCCGATCCATTTGTCATGATTCAGATCATTCTCTTTTTTCGTGCGGTGCAGCATCAGCACCTCATCTCCCCGCAGGAGATAGCACAGCGTCGTATTGATCACAGAAGCGCCCTCTGAATCTTTCCGGATACGGTCTTCGGCAGATCCTCCCGGAACACCACGATCCGGGGATACTTGTACGGAGCCGTATGCTGCTTGACATAGTTCTGAATTTCCTTTTTCAGCTCTTCGGAAGGCTCCGTGCCGGGCGTCAGCACGATGCTGGCCTTGACCACCTGCCCCCGGACCTCATCCGGCGCCGCGCTGACGCCGCATTCCAGCACATAGGGCAGCTCCATGATCACGCTTTCAATCTCAAACGGCCCGATCCGGTATCCGCTGGACTTGATGACATCGTCCGCCCGGCCCACGTACCAGTAGAATCCGTCCTCATCCCGCCAGGCCACGTCCCCGGTATGATACCAGCCGTCGTGCATGACTTCCCGGGTCTTTTCCTCGTCCCGGTAGTATTCCCGGAAAAGGCCGACCGGAATGCCCTCAGAGATATCCACGCAGATTTCTCCCGGATTGCCGGGCGCCACGGGTTTCCCTTCCGGATCCAGCAGCTCCACGCGGTAGATCGGCGTCACCTTGCCCATGGATCCCAGCTTATGCGGCGCGCCGGCCAGATTGCCGATGATCATGGTGCTTTCGCTCTGGCCGAAGCCCTCCATCACCTGAAGGCCGGTCTGCTTTTCAATCTGGCGGAAGACTTCCGGGTTCAGGGCCTCGCCCGCGCTGCACGCGTGGGTGACGGAAGAGAGATCATAACGGCTCAGATCCTGCTTGATCAGCATCCGGTACATGGTCGGCGGGGCGCAGAAGGTTGTGATATGATACTTCGCGAACAGGGGCAGAATATCCGACGCGTCAAAGCGGTCGAAATCATAAACGAAGATCGCCGCCTCACACAGCCACTGCCCGTAGATTTTGCCCCAGCCGGCCTTGGCCCAGCCGGTATCGGAGATGGTCAGATGCAGGCCGTTGGGATTCACGCAGTGCCAGTATTTGGCCGTGTGCAGATGGCCCAGCGGATGCTTGAAGCTGTGCGCCGCGATCTTGGGATAGCCGGTGGTGCCGGAGGTGAAATACATCAGCATCAGATCGTCGCCGCAGGCGGTATCCTCTGTCCTGTTGAAATGCGTGGAATACATCAGGTATTCCTCGTCAAAGGGCCGCCAGCCTTCCCGCTTTCCGTTCACGATCAGCTTCAGCGTCAGGCTGGGAGCGTCCTGCGCCGCTTTCTCCGCCTGATGGGCGGTATCCCCGTCCGCGGTGCACAGAATCGCCTTGATCCCGGCAGCATTGAAGCGGTATTCAAAATCATGCTCCTGCAGCTGGCAGGTCGCGGGAATGGCAATGGCGCCGATCTTTTCGAGGCCCAGGATCGCGAACCAGAACTGGTAATGCCGTTTCAGCACCAGCATGACCCGGTCCCCCTTGCGGATCCCCAGCGCCCGGAAATAGTTCGCGCAGCGGTTGGAGGCCCGCTGGATATCCCGGAAGGTAAAGCGGCGTTCGGTCTTCTGCCCGTCCAGATGCAGCATGGCCAGCTTGTTCGGAACCTCCTCCGCGATGGCGTCCATCACGTCGAAGGCGAAATTGAAGCGCTCCGTATTTTTGAATGTGATCCTGACGGGCGTCCCGTTCTCATCCTTCTCCACATCGGCAAAGCGGTGCCATACCCGGGTCCGGCCGTTCTCCGCCGGAAATTCCACCAGCTGGGTTCCGGGCAGCAGCTTCTCCGGCGTCAGTTCGGGAATGGGAGCGCCGGTGGGATTCAGCACGATGGCATAGAACAGGCAGTCCTTCCCGCCCACCGCGATCATGCCGTGGGGCGTACCGCTGTCATAATAGATGGAGTCGCCGGGATTCAGCACGCTGGTATGCTCGCCCACCTGCACCTTCAGCTGCCCCTCGATCACGATATCGCATTCCTGACCCTCATGCGTGGTCAGCTTGATATCCTCCTTTTCCGCTTCCGCGCTGTAAGCCGCGTGGACATACAGGGGCTCGGCGATCCGGTTCCGGAAAGAGGAAGCCATATTGTAATAGATCATGTCATGGGCTTCCTCAATGCGCTGCCCTTCTCCCTTCCGGGTCACGGTAAAGGAATTCAGGTTCGGGCTGGAACCCTCGATGATGTCCCCTACGTCCACCCCGAAGGCCAGCGCGCACCGGTACAGGAACGCAAAGTTCAGATCCGAGCGCCCCATCTCGCAGTCGATATATTCCTGCTCGGTTACGCCGGTCTTGTTGGCCATTTCCGCGATCGTGAAGCCTTCGATCTCCCGAAGATCCCGGATCCGGTGCGCCATCTCCTGAATTTTGAAGTTCAGCCCTGTCATCTGCGCCATATGTCTGCCTCCCTGCTGCTTAAAAAAGCTCGTCTCAAAGATCCCTTTGAGACGAGCATGATCATACCCGCGGTACCACTCAAATTGCGGAGAACCTCCGCCCCTTCAGGCTCACGTTTCCGGAAGCCCTGTGCTTTCACGCAGCCATCACGGGGAGGGTCTACTCGCCTGCCGCTTTCTTCCTCCCGGCTCCGGAGCCACAGCCTGCGGGCTCATCCCACGGCTCGCACCAAACGCCGTGTCTCTGATCTGCCGAAACCCGCCGCACTCTCCATCGCAGCTATTGCGGGGATTGTACCGCTTTCTGCCGTTCTTGTCAACTCCCCGCCCGGTTTTTCATCTGTTTTCCGGCCGCTTCAGAGCAGGAACGGCTCCAGCGGCAGACCGTTTCCCCCGAAAAGATTCACCCGGTCAGAGTAATCGGTCCAGGCATAGCGCACGGAAACCGGATGCGCAATCCCGTGATTCCAGATCCGGAGGCCTCCGTCCGCCGGAACGCCCTCCGCGGGCACAAAGATCCCGTCCTCCCCGGCGATTTCCAGCAGCCGCGGCGCATGTCCGTCCCGGGTCCTCACCGGAGCCGACAGCTTCACCGTCACCGTATTGCCGGCGATTTCCCGGCCCAGCGCCCGGGGCGAAACGGCTCCGCCGCCCCGAAGCATCTCCGCCATCAGTTCATACAGGCGCTCGCCGACCGGCCGCTTCGCCGTGGGATGAATATTCCCGTATTCCCCCTGATCCAGCAGGCATATCATGCCGGTATTCCGCACGGCGTCCCGGGCCGCCGCCTGGGCCAGCCGCAGCCTGGGCCAGAGGAAAGTATCCTGCGCCCCGTCATCCAGCCACATGGGCAGCTGAACAAACAGGAAGGGCAGCGCGGGATCCCGGAAAAGCTCGCGCCATCTCCGGATCAGCAGAATCATCAGCTCGTCGTACCGGTCTGTTTTATCCGCGTCCTCCTCGCCCTGGTAATACAGGATTCCGGTCAGGGTCGCGGGAACGACGCAGGCCAGCATGGACTCCGCCAGGCCGCCCGGACGGTACGGCGAGCCCGGCCCCACCGGCGGATTCCAGGGACAGATCCCGCAGACCTCCTGGATCTCCTTCCAGGGCGCTTCGGGATGCTCCTGCCGGTACCGGTTCACCTTCCCGTTCCAGTCCTCCATCGTGTCGTTAAATAGCTTTTCTTCCTTCAGATAGGTCCGCATGGTTTTCCGGCCGCAGCGGGCGGCGTACTGATCCAGATAACGGACGCCCTCCGCCAGGGTTCGCAGCGTTTCCTCCTCCAGCCAGCAGGTGATGGAGGTTCCGCCCCAGTAGCAGCCGATGATGCCCACCGGCAGCTCCGGCTCCGTTTCCCGCAGGCGGCGTGCGAAGAAATATGCCACGGCGCTGTTCTCTCCGCCCTTTTCCGGCTCTATGGCCTGCCACCGGCATTCCCGGATCGCCTGTTTCTGTTCCTGATCACAGCGGGGCATTCTCGGCACATTGAAAAACCGCAGCAGCGGGTCACGATGGGACCGGATCAGCGAGGGGCCCTCGTCCGCTCCGCTCAGGGGCAGCTCCATATTGCTCTGTCCCCCTGCCAGATAGACCTCCCCGACCGCCACATCCCGGATCGTCCGGCTGTCCCCTTCGCTCTCAACGGTCAGCATGCAGCCGGTCCGCGCCTCCTGCGGAGCAAGGCAGGCCACAAAACGCCCGTCCTTTTCCCGGCCGAACCCTTCCGCCAGCAGATAGCCGGCCGAATCATGCAGCCGGACCCATACCTCCGCCCCGGGGGAAGCTTCCCCGAAGATTCTGATTTCCTTTCTCCGGGGCAGGATCACGCCGTCTGTAAACAAGGAAGCCGGAACAATCATATCTTTTCTTCTCCTCCGGTCTGATTGAGATACGCCAGGTTTTTCCGGATCAGCTCGGTCCGCTGGCGCACGCAGTCCGGGCTCCGCAGCGGATCCTCCGGCGTCCGGAAGACATAATCCTTCAGCCGCTCCACATCCGTCTCCGCCACATGCATCCGCGTATCCGACGAAGCGTAGTACAGGTAAACCTTTCCGTCGTCATCCACGATCGCGCCGTTGGTGAACACCACGTTGCTCACATCTCCGACCCGCTCCCGGCCCAGCGGTCCCAGCAGCATGCCGGAGGGCTCCGCGATCACCCGGGCGGGATCCTGAAGATCCGTGGCGAAGGCATACAGCACATACCGGAGGCCGGCAGCCGTATTCCGCACCCCGTGCGCCAGATGGATCCATCCCCGGTCCGTTTTGATCGGCACCGCCCCGGCGCCGTTTTTGGCTTCCGTAATCGTATGATACTTTCTGCGGCTGAGAATCCGCTCCTCATCCACCACGGGCTTCGTGATATCCGCGCACAGGCCGAAGCCGATGCCCCCGCCGGAGCCGGTATCGATGAAATCATCCATCGGCCGGGTATAGAAGGCATATTTTCCATCCACAAATTCGGGATGCAGCACCACATTGCGCTGCTGCGGAGAGCGAAGCGTTACCAGGTTCGGCAGCCTTTCCCAGTTTTCCAGATCCTTCGTCCGGACGATGCCGGCCGCCGCGACGGCCGCGGAAAGATCCGCATTGGATTCGTCCTTGCTCTCCGAACAGAACACGCCGTAAATCCAGCCGTCCTCATGCCGGGTCAGCCGCATATCGTATACGTTGGTTTCCTGCTTTTCCGTATCCGGCAGAATCACGGGATAATCCCGGAACCGGAATCCCTCGGTGGGCCGGTCGCTTTCCGCCACGGCGAAAAAGCTCTTCCGGTCCATTCCTTCGACCCGCACCACCAGGCAGTATTTCCCGTTCACCTTCAGGGCGCCGCTGTTCAGCGTGGCGTTGACGCCGAGGCGCTGCATCATGAAGGGATTGCTCTTCGGATTCGCGTCATACATCCAGAAAGGAGGAATATGCTCCCGGGTCAGCACAGGATTCCGGTAACGCTGAAACAATCCGTTGTAAAAATGTTCGTCGGCGGGATTCGGCCGGGCCAGCAGCCGCTCATAGTTTTCCATCAGGGACTCGAAACTTCTGACAATCATACGCTCCATCTCCTGTTCATCCTTAGCCGTTCCGCGGCGGGATCCTTCTCAGTAATTCTGAACCGCTTCCCCGTCCCCGTCGTGCAAAACGCTGTGCTCCTTGATATAGGACACCACCGCGTCCGCCGTCGTAAACGCCAGGCCCACATTCGTATCCGCCGCGCCGTAATAGATCGCGATCCGGCCGGTCGCCCCGTCCTGCAGCGTCGCGCAGGGGAAGACCACATTCGGCACAAAGCCCGTCGTTTCGTATTCTTCCTCGGGCGTCAGCAGATAGTTTTCGCAGCGGTACAGCACCCGGGAGGGCTCATCCCGGTCCAGGATCGCTCCGCCCATCGAATAGACGAATCCGTTGCAGGTCGTGGCTACGCCGTGATAGAACATCAGCCAGCCTTCGCTCGTTTCAATCGGCGCCGCGCCGGCTCCGATCTTCACTCCCTGCCACCATTCCCCGCCGCTTCCCATCACGTGGCGATGCCTGCCCCAGAAGGTCATATCCGGGCTTTCGCTGAGGAAAATATCGCCGAAGGGCGTGTGTCCGCTGTCCGAAGGTCTCGACAGCAGGCGGTAGGTGCCGCCGATCTTCCGGGGAAACAGCACCGCGTTCCGGTTGAAGGGAATGAAGGGATTTTCCAGCCGGGTAAAGGTTTTGAAATCCTTTGTTTTCGCCATGCCGATGGAGGCCCCGAAGAAATCCCCGCACCAGATAATATAGTAGGTATCCTCCACCTTCACCAGCCGGGGATCATAGGCGTACCGGGGCATTTTCGGCCTGCCGGCTTCGTCCGTAAAGGGCACCTTCTCCGGCTCCACATCCCAGTGAATCCCGTCCCGGGAATGGCCCAGATAAACATAGGGCACTCCGTTGACCTGCTCTCCCCGGAGCACGGCAATGAAGCCGTCCTCCCACGGAACGACCGCGCTGTTAAAAATCCGGGCGATCCGGGGAGTCGGGTTCCGTCCCATCACCGGGTTTTCGGAATACCGCCAGACCGGGGTCTCCGTTTTCAGATCCGCGGGACGATCCTGCCAGGGAATGTTCGGAAGCGCATCAACGCCAATCAGCTTTACACTCATGTTCTTTTTTCCTCCGTCCTGTTTATTTCATTCATTTCTGCCGGTCCGTTTTTTCCGTCAGGGGCTTTTCGGATTCCCGGTATACCGGCTGACCGCCGACCACCGTCCGTCCGAAAGGCCTTTGTACGCCGGCGCAGCGTTCCATCATGGTTTTCACCGTCAGCTCCACCATGCCGGCCGTGTTCACCCGGAAGGTGCTCAGAGGCGGATCCACCTCCATCCCTCCCGTAAAATCATCGAAGCCCGTTACGGAGATATCCTCCGGCACCCGGAGTCCCCGCTTTTTCACCTCTTCAATCAGAAACCGGGCCGCCAGATCGCAGTTGCATACGAAAGCCGTGGGCAGCTCCTCCGGGAGCACGGGCGGCTTCAGCGCCCCGTCCTCGCCGCGGTCGGATAAAACCCAGTCCTCCCGGACATGCAGATTGTTCACCAGCATCGCCCGGTAATACCCCAGATACCGGTCCATGATGCTGCCGGTCGCCCGCCGGTTGCCCACAAACCCGATCCGGGTATGTCCGTTCCGGATCAGATGGCTGGTCAGGCGATAGGCGCCGTAGGTATTGTCGCCCACCACGCAGTCCGCGTTTCCCTGTTCGTCATAGAAATCCATATACACCGTGGGCGTTCCGGACTGCGCCAGCATCCGGTAGTATGCCTTGGAGGGTTCCCCGAGCATAATCAGTCCCTGAGCACGCTCCGTCAGAATCAGATTGGGCATCTGCAGCTGGGCTTCCGTCTGGGCATTCAGAATCTCCAGCAGGCCGAAATGACCGTATTCCGACAGCTTCAGAATCAGCTGCTTGTAAAGGGTCGAATAAAAGGACTCCTCCTGAAAATACCGCTCCGGAATCAGGATTCCGATATCCAGATGCTGCAGGGAATGCACCGGCGCTTTTCCGGTATACCGGTAGCCCATCTCCTCCGCCTTGCGCAGGATCCGGCCGCGCAGTTTGTCGCTCATCCCCGGTTTCCCGGTGATCGCCTTGGACACCGTCACCGTGCTGGTACCGATTGCTCTGGCTATATCCCGCATGGTGGCCTTTTTGCCGCTCATTTCTCTTCTCTCCATCCATGCTGTTCTGCGCTGCCGCTCCCGGACCCGGCCTTCCGCCCTCAGAGATCCGCCGGCAGGCCTCTCTCCAGCAGCCGCAGACACATTCTTCCGTTATGATAGGGGCATTTCCATTCCTCGACCACCGGCTTCCCGATGGAGCTTCCGTCCTCCCGGATCTCATTCAGCCATTCCCCGCCCTCGCGGGAATCCACGACCGACCGCAGCACATAGTCCCACTGGGTCCGCATCCGCCGCAGCCAGACCGGATCTCCGGTGGACTCCCATCCGAAGAGGAAGCCCAGCATGGCCTCCGCCTGGGGCCACCAGGCCCGGATCGTGTTGAGCTGACCGTTCACCATCTCGTAATGCAGGCCGTGATCGGTAAAGGCGCGCTCCGTCGCGCTTTCCAGCAGATCCAGGCACATCGGCTGCCATTTTTCAGCCTTCGCCCCGCCCGCCAGGCTTTCCGCCGCGTCCTTCAGCAGCCAGCTGCCTTCTATGTCGTGCCCGTAGCTCTGCATATCCAGCAGCGACCGGAAGTCCGCGTCAAAGAAAACCTCCATCCGGCGCCCGGTCGGATTATACACGGTTGTCAGAGCCTGTTCAAGCCCGCGAATGCCCGCTTCCCGGACCGCCGGATCCGGGCAGGCCCGCTCCAGCTCCGCGTAGGCCTCGATCACATGCAGCAGCGTGTTCATCGTCCGGGAAGCCATGACGCCGTTTTCGCTGAGCTTCTCATTGCTTTCCGGAGAGAAATCCGCCTTCAGGGCTTCCAGATAGCCCTTTTCATCCCGGCATTTCCGCTCGATCACCCGGAACAGATCCATCGCTTTCCCCAGCGCTTCCTCTTTTCCGGTCAGGCGGTAATAGGCCGCCAGTCCGTAGACGGCAAACGCCTGGCAGTAGGTGTGCTTCGTGGTATCCGCCGGTTTCCCGTCCCAGGTAACCGACCAGTACACTCCGCCGTTTTCCGGATCGAGAAAGGAATTCAGAAACGCATACGCCTGATCTGCGAAGGGAACCAGATCCGCCCGTTTCAGCACCCGGGCCGCGGTGGAAAAGGTCCACAGAATCCGGCTGTTCAGGATGCAGCCCTTGTCCGCCTGCCGGTTCAGCTTCAGGCTTTCATCCATGTAACCGTAGAATCCGCCGTGTTCATCATCCTTCAGCGCTTCCCAGAAGGGCAGAATCTTTTCCTCCAGATGCGCTTTGATCTCGTTGTACAGCATAAGCTCCTCCTTGCTCAGCCCTTCACGGAACCGCTGGCCAGTCCGGCGTATACCTGCTTCTGGAAGAAGAGGAACACAATCAGCGACGGAATCAGCGTCAGCAGCACCCCGGCGCAGATGATGTTGTAGGAACTCTTAAACGGGCCGGAGAAGGAATACAGCGCTGTGGAAATGGTTCTCCAGGAATTGGACTGCAGATACAGATTGGCGTTGTAATATTCATTGTATACTCCGACGCCCTTGAGCACCGCCACCGTGATGATGGCCGGTTTGGTCAGCGGCAGCAGGATTTTGAAAAATACGCCGAAATAGGTACAGCCTTCCAGCACCGCCGATTCATCCAGCGCGACATCCAGGTTCTCGAAATACTGCAGGAAGATATAGATGGAGATGACATCCGTGCCGCTCATCAGGATCGCGTAACCGACGATGGAATTCAGGAAGCCCAGATCCTTCATGATCTGATAGGTCGTAACCTGCATGGCGATTCCGGGGATCAGGGTCGCGATCATAAACAGATTCCGGATCAGGTTATTGCCGGGGAAGCGGAACCGGTTCAGCACATACGCCAGCATGGATCCCATCATGACGGAAACCAGTACGACCACCACCACAACGCCCGCGGAGGTCAGGAACGCCCGAAGCATATCGCCCTCGGTCCAGACCTGGATGTAGTTATTAAAATTCAGCCAGTTCTGCGGAGGGGTCATGGCGTTGGTGCTTCCGTATTCCTCGGCCGTCTTGAAGGAAATCATAAAGGAGGAAATCAGCGGCAGCAGGGCGATAAAGCTCGCCAGCAGCAGGGCAAGGTATTCCAGAAAGCGGATGATAAACCGCTTTGTCCGGGCCGCGGAATTGGATGGCACAACGGAAGAGGTGACATTGCTCATTGGACTTCCTCCTTTCTTACCACAAAGCCTTCGCCTTGTTGGACTTGGCATTGAAGGTGTTATCGGAATCCTTCATCACGTAGCGGAAGAACAGCCGCTGTCCCACGGTGAAGATCAGGATCAGGATCATCAGCACCATCGCCATGGCGCAGGCCTGACCGACCTTGCCGGAAACATGGGCCATCTGGTGAATCTTAATGAAGAACGTCGCCGTCCCGTTCGCTCCCATGCTGCCGACCACATAGGCCGGCTCAAAAGCGGACAGCGACCCGGTGATGCTCAGAATCAGGTTCAGCATGAACACCGTCTTGATTCCCGGCAGGATGATCGCCTTAAACTGCTGCCAGCGGTTGGCCCCGTCAATGGTCGCCGCCTCATACAGGGTCGGGTCGATGGAAGCAATCGCTCCGATGAAGAGCACCATGTTCTGGCCGCAGTATTTCCACACGGAAGTGAAAACCAGAGACCAGTTATTGATGTTCTGATCCCGCAGCCAGTACGGCAGGGCGTCCAGCGGAATCCCGATGGCCTGCAGCACGGAATCCAGCACGAAGCCCCGGGTGTAGAAGAACTTGAAGATGTATCCGATCGCGATGCCGTTGACCAGGAAAGGAAAGAACATCACAGCCTTGAAGGCGCCGCCTCCCCTGATTTTTTCCAGACTCAGAACCGAGGCAAAAAACAGAGCCAGCGCCAGCTGCACGATCGCGCCGGCCATGTAATACAGGCTCAGCAGGATCGCGCCGACATATTCCTGCTTCGAAAAAATCCGAAGATAATTATCAAAGCCGACATATCCCTTGTTTTTCGTATAGCTCATATTGAAAAAGCTGAACTGAATCATTTTCGCAAAGGGCACATACGTAAACAGGATCAGCAGGAACATGGGCACCGCTGCAAACAGGGTTATCACGGCAACTTTCTGCCAGTTAATCTTCTTTTTACGAAGATCGGGCTGAATGACTTTCGCGGCGGTTGTCAATCGGATCACCTCCAGGGTCTCGGAGAGAAATAAGGAAATAGAGTAGAGGGAGGGCGTTAACCCTCGCCCCTCTCATTGCACCGTACGTACCGGTCAGGTATATGGCGCTACATCGTAACATGGTTTCAAGCATTTTTCAGGTAGTAAGCTAGAGGATCGATCAGTCCCGGTCGGTTCTCTTTCTTATTGGGCAAGGCAAGCACCACAGGTGTTAACAGAAAGTTGACAATGGGCAGGTTCGCTC
>JAGCBO010000118.1 GCA_017652125.1 Clostridia bacterium
CCTTCCATGTGCCGCTGAACGATCAGACCCGCGGCTCCGTGAACGCGGAGATGATCGGCAGGATGAAGGACGGGGCATGCATCCTGAACTTCAGCCGGGGCGAACTGGCGGATATCGACGCGATGAAGGCGGCCCTGGCCGAAGGCAAGGTGGGGCGGTATGTGACGGATTTCCCGAACGACGCGCTGCTGGACACGGAGAACGTGGTATGCATTCCGCATCTGGGCGCCAGCACGCCGGAGAGCGAGGAGAACTGCGCCCGCATGGCGGCGGCGGAAATCCGGGATTATCTGGAATACGGCAGCATTCACAACAGCGTGAACTATCCGGAGGTGCAGCTTGCTCCGCCGGAAGCGGTGCGGGTGCTGGTGCTGCATGAGAATATTCCGAATATGATTTCCAATATTACCGCGGCGGCCTCCAGGGAAGGCATCAACATCGAAAACATGGTCAACAAGAGCCGGAAGGATATGTCCGTGACCGTGATGGAGATGAAGGAGCTTCCCTCCACCCACGCGCTGGAGACCCTGTCGGAGCTGCCCGGCATCATCCGGATCCGTACTTTTTCCTCCCAGAACTTCTGAGCCAGCGCTCAAACAGACCGAAGTCCGGAATTAACAGACTAAAATCCATCAAAAAGGGGCGGCACGATGAAGATCGTGCCGCCCCTTCAGCTTTCTTCCGCCGGAGCGCGCTGCAGAATTTCCTCCGTGGTTTCCGCCCTGTACCAGCCGGTAAAGGTGATCACGGAGGGACGGGGCTGACCGCCTTCCGCCTTGCGCCAGCGGCTGGGCACCATTCCCATCACCCGCAGGAAATGACGGTTGAAACAGCTCAGGGATTCATAGCCGACCTGGCCGGCGACGGAAGCCACGCTGTCCCGGGTGTTCAGCAGAAGGCCGCAGCTGGCCGAGATCCGGACCTGATGGAGATAATCCAGCGGGGTGGTTCCGAGCTGGCTGCGGAAAAGACGCCGGAAGTGGGTGGGGCTCAGATGGCACCGGTCCGCCAGCTCCTCCATGGTGAACTCGGCGGCATAATGCTCCTGAATCCAGGTGAGGGCCGGCATGAGCGCCGTAAAGGTGGCGGGCATTTCCCGGGAAGGCTGATAGGAGCGGAGCATTCTGGAAAACAGCGTCATCAGCATGCCGCGGACACAGTCCCGGTACCCCGGCTCCTTTTCCTGCATCTCCCTGATGATCTCACAGACCAGGGAGGAGGCCCAGGGAGCGTTCTGCAAATGAAAGGTCAGAAAGCCGGAGTTGACCAGATCCCGGAAGGCCGAGGGCAGATCGCTCATGGCCATCAGCTTCTCCGCATCCAGAAAGAGGTAGCTCCAGAGGCTGATGGAATCGGGATCAGACCAGGTGGTATGGTGAACCTGGGGCGCGATAAAGGTAACATCCCCCGACCGGAAAGCATATTCCTCCCGGTTGGCGGAAATTTTCCCGCATCCGTCCCGGCACAGACCGATTTCCACACAGTTATGGAAATGCAGATTGGCGCTGCGGGTCGGGCTGATCTTCCAGGATTCCCCGTCCAGCACCAGGAGGGGAAAATCCGGAGGAAGCTCATAGCTCCGGTATTCGGAGATCATCATTCTGTTTCTGGGCACGGTCGTATCCCCCTCGGAAGGATTGAAGGAACAATCGGAAGCATTATAC
>JAGCBO010000119.1 GCA_017652125.1 Clostridia bacterium
AATATTCCGAACCACGGCGGCTTCATCCGGGACAAGGGCATAGCGACCGTCCGGGCCGCGGGTGTAGCCGAGGATCCTGGTGCCGTTATAAAGACAGCGGTGAGCATTATCCGTCATGCCGCGGGTGACGTTTTCAGAAAGGGTGCGGGAATACCACTCTGCGGTAGCTTCCAGCATGCCCTCCAGAAGGACGCCGGCGGAGCCTTCCGGGATCGGCTCCATGGCATAGAGAACACGGACGCCGCGGCGGCGGAGCCTGCCCTTAAAAACGGCGGATTCTTCCCGGTTCCTGCCGAAGCGGTCTACCTTCCAGACGATCAGGGTATCGAAAGCGCCGGATTCAGCGGCGGACATCATGGTCTGAAAAGCCGTGCGGGCGGAGGTGTTCTTAAAACCGGAGCGGGCGTGGTCCGCGTATTCATGGACAAGGGTGAAGCCTTCCCGCTTGGCAAAGGCCCGGATGTCGGACAGCTGCTGCTCGATGGAGACATCACGCTGGCCGGCGGAGGAATAGCGGGCATAGGCAACGGCAGTGCGGGGGGCGCAGGAAGGGGTGACGGCTTTTTTCATAAAAACACCTTAATCCCAGGATTTAACTGTTTTTGTGTGTTTAACTTTTCGGCATCCTTGCATTTTTGAAAATAGAATATACGAAACAGCCAATTTATGAGCGAGATAATGGTCCTGTGTTAATTCAAGCTCAAAATCATCTTCCTGACTCTCATCCCAATAGTTTTTGAAACGGACATGAACAACTCCGTCAGTAAAATCCCATGTGCCGGTGCGAATTATCTGAAAGCCTTCGTTATCATATTTAGTAAAGCTGTTGGATTCATAGAGGGCTGTATAATCGTCATACAGATCTACAAGGAAATACGATACATCTCCGGGATACTCCTCACGCAAACCGATCCATGCACCGATAAGATAATCGACGGTTCCAGCATAGGAAACAGTGGGGAGAAAAAGAGATAAGGCAAGCAAAAACAAAAGGACCTTTTTCATTGACGTTTCCTCCTTACAAAATAAACAATAAAAACAATAAGAAAACCAAGAATTGCACCAACTACTTCCAACGCCATGCCCAAAAACATCTTTCCAGCGATAAAAAGCAGAAGCAGAAAGATTAAAAAGAGGATCATTAGCAGCACCTCACTCTTCGTATCCGTCCATGTAGGTGCCGAGATCTGCGATGGCGGATCCGTCCTTGTGGGCGGCATAGCGCTGGAAATCAAAGAAATTTCTGAAATACGGGATGAACTGATCACGAACCTGGGCATTCAACTCCCTGGGGACGTTAACCGCCGGAGTCTTCCGCATGCAGGACAGGCAGACATGATAGCAGCCGGTAAGATTGCCGAGGACTTCTTCCGTCAGGCGGAGGTTGGAAGCATGGAACATGTGGATCAGCGCACGGGGAACCAGCAGATGATGGGCGAAACATTTCGCTTCTTCGTTCCGGACATCCTCCGGGCGGGTGCCGTCATGGCCGAGCAGGATGTGGCCGAGTTCACGGGCCAGCGCACGCTGAACCAGCGAGAGGGAAAGCATTTGATTAAAGGTGACGATGTACAGCTTTTTTCCGTCTTTGATATTGACGGAGGTGAAAGCGTCCTGGTTCTTTTCACCGAAGGTTTCGATCATGCACTGGCGATCCCGATCCAGATCATCGGACAGGCTCTGGTAAGAAACAACCAGAACGCCGGGGGTTTTCTTCAGAATCGGGAGCGGATCGACGGGGGCGGAATTAATTCCGAATTTGATCAGGGTTTCCGTGGCTTTGGTTGCCGCAAGCTGGTAATCAGGTGTCATCGGCATTCTCCTTTTCAAAATAATCTGCATATTTCACGAACATGGCCCGGACAACGGACAGAGCCTGCTCGCGCTGCTCTTTGGGAAGCTGGTCAATTCCTTTAGCGAGGATTCGGGCTTCTTCTGTGTGGGGGACGTTGGAAACGGGAACTGGATCATCAGACCAGCCCATCAAATAACCAGGGGGCACACAAAGATACTCCGCAAGGGGTTTGATAAACTTGGAAGGGAGTTTAGATATATCACCGTTTTCATAACGATAAATTGTAGCGGGAGAAACATGAAGAAAAGCAGCGACCTGTTCAGCAGAATAACCAAGAGCAAGACGCGCCTGTTTGATACGATCACCAATCATTTTATATGCCTCCTTCAAAATAATATTATAATGAAGTGTTGCAAATTTGCAATAGTCAAAAACAAACAAAAATGCAAAAATGCGATTTTGGGTATTGACTCGCAAAAATGCGTGTGATATATTTTTTTCGGATACTCGCGGAAATGCAACAACTGGAGGGGTGAAAAATGGATACGGTACAGGTTAAGCAGCGTATGAAGGACAAGAAAATCACTGCAGGAAAGATGGCAAAAGAGCTGGGAATGAACACATCCACATATTATCGGAAGATGGCAAAGAACGGCGAAGAATTCAGCGCGTTAGATTTGATCGTGTTCAAGCGGGTGCTTGAACTGGACGAAAAGACAGCGCTGGCTTTTTTATTGTCGTAAAACTCGCGATAATGCGAAAAGGAGTGGAAGACATGAACGAAAGACAGATGGAGCTGATCATGACGATCATCCAGGAACAGCTGAGCGACTACCTGGCAGATGAACTGGCGGCGGATATCTACGCAGGGATCGCGGAGGGGATCAACGACAACATGCCGCTGATCGAGGACCTGGGGGTGAAGGCATGACTAACCTTTGTGAAACATGCAAACACAGGTACGCGAAAAAATACATGGAGCCGTGCAGGGTATGCGGAGACGGGATCAACTGGGAGCCGAAAGACGATAAACGTCCGGACATGCTGCAGGGGGTGGTCAAATACTACGACCACGAAATCAGCCGGTACCCGGACAGCGTCCGGGTCAGTTTCAAGGACGGACACACGGCGGTATATGACCTGCGGGTGGAGCAGCCGGCGCCGGTTTTTGAAGAAAACATACAGATCACCAGGAAATGGAGACAGGGATATGTGAACCAGCCGCGGCGGAGGAGGAACAGGACATGAAAAAAGATGCAAATAAATGCAGATTCTGCGGGCAAAAGATCGGGATTATCACCTGGGGAGTCTACCGGAAGATCGTGGTGGACGCGGAAGCGGTGATGGTAGCCGCGGATCCGGAAGGGGAAGAGTTCGTCCGGATTGACGGGAGCAAGCTGCTGGGCAAAGAGGTGGATCCGTATGAGCACACCGGAGCGGCGGAGCCGGCATACAGGGTGCACCGGAAGAACTGCTACAGGAGCGTATACAGATGACCTGCGGGAAATGCCCGGAAGGGCGGAGGTTCGCGGCGGGCAGCGTTTACTGCCTGCTTTACGGAATGATCATCAGGGAAACACACAAATGCACAAGAGACGGAGGAAACCGGCATGAATCAGATGGCGATCACAGCACGGACGGCGAAGGAAAAGCCGAACTACAGGAAGACAGCTGCGGCGCTG
>JAGCBO010000120.1 GCA_017652125.1 Clostridia bacterium
GGCTGTGCATCACATATTTGCAGATCCGTATCTGCTCCAGGTACTGCTTGCCGGAATTGTTGTGGTTGGCATCCACGATCACGGCCGGATTCAGCAGCCCGGATTCCCGGTACAGCCGCAAAAGCTCCTGCAGGTTTTCATAATGATAATTGGGATGAGACCGGCCGAAATTGTCGACGAATCCCCGCAGAATCGCATGGGCCAGCGGATTGCCGGCCGTATGGACCTCCCAGCTGCGGAAGATGAATTCCTGGGAGCTCTGCGCCGCGACGATGGAGTTCATCATCACGCTGATATCGCCTGCGCTCGGGTTCTTCATCCCCACCGGAATGCCCAGTCCGCTCGCGACCAGCCGGTGTTCCTGGTTTTCCACGGACCGGGCCCCCACCGCCACATAGCTCAGCAGATCCGAAAGATAACTGTAGTTGGAAGGATACAGCATTTCATCCGCACAGCTGAAGCCCGTTTCCCGCAGGATGCGGGTATGCAGCTGACGAATCGCGATGATCCCGGCCAGCAGATCCTCATCCTTGCGAAGATCCGGCTGATGCAGCATTCCCTTATAGCCGGTCCCCCGGGTACGGGGTTTGTTGGTATAGACCCGCGGAACGATCAGCAGCTTCTCCCGGACCTGCGGCTCAAGCTCCGCCAGGCGGTGCATATATTCCAGCACAGCGTCTTCCCGGTCCGCGGAACAGGGACCGATCAGCAGCAGCATCCGCTGATCCTTCCCGGTCAGAATCCCCGCGATTTCCGCGTCCCGGGCCGTTTTTCTGCGCTTCATATTCTCTTCGATCGGATAATCCCGGATCAGTTCCTGGGGCAGGGGCATTTTTCTGATAAATTCCATCTGCATGCGGTCTGGCCTGCGCTTTCATCTGTTTCACCCCTCATCGGGCGGCTGTATCCTCCTGACTCCCCCTGACGCTCCGGATTGACTGATTATAACAGATTTCCGGCCTCCGCACAACGGGACCGGAAAGGAGGAACGAAACAGAAACAGAGCCGGAAACCGGGTCATGAAAGAAGCCGTGACAGAAAACGCATGAATTTCTCTTGAGAAATCAATCATTTTCTGTTATGATCACCTGCGTACTGCGGGCTGTCCGCCGAGACCGGATGGGCCCAGCGGTGTTGTCATGACGGAAAGGACGGTGGAACCGTGCCCGGAAAGAGTGGAAGAGTGACGCTGGAGGATGTGGCGAAAGCCACCGGGTTTACCATCAATACGGTTTCCCGCGCCCTGAAAAACAAGCCGGACATCTCCCGCCAGACCTGTGAAGCCATTCAGAAGAAAGCCCGGGAGATGGGGTATGTCCGCAATTATATTGCCAGTTCCCTCCGTTCCGGGCGGACAAAGACCATTGCCCTGATCGCCGGCACCATGTCCAATCCTTTTTACGCGGTTCTGGCGGACGTCATTCAGCGGGAGGCTTTCCGGCTGGGATATTCCCTGATGATTCTCTGCTCCCAGGATGATCCGGAGATGGAGACCAATATGGTCAATATGGCTCTCTCCCGCCAGGTGGACGGGGTTCTGGTCATTCCCTGGTCCGATCAGTCTCCCGCCATGGAGCAGCTTCGCGGCAGCGGCGTTCCCTTTGTGGTGCTGAACCGCTTTCTGGGGGAAGACCGGGATGACTGCGTCCTGTGCGACGAGGAAAACGGCGGCTATCTGGTCGGCCGTCACCTGATTGAAGCGGGGCACCGGAAGCTGGCCATGCTTTCCCACAGGGATGTGCTTTTCTCCACCCGTCAGCGTTTTCAGGGATTTCTTCGGGCCGGGCGGGAAGCGGGGCTTCCCGATGAAAATATCATTTACGGTCAGTCCACTGATCCGGAGGAAATCATCCGGTTTCTGAAGCGCTGGAAAGAGGAGGGCGTCACCGGGATTTTTTCTTTCTGCGATGTGGAAGCCTGGGAGGAGCTCTCCCTGATCGAGCGCTGCGGTTTCCGTATTCCGGAGGATTTTTCCGTCGTCGGTTTCGATAATATCTCCGGCTATGTCGCTTTCCCCCGGCCCATCTGCTCCGTCGACTGCAGCTTCCAGGAGGAAGCGACGCAGGCCATCGATCTTCTGCGGAACCGGATTCACCATCCGGAGCTTCCTCCGCAGCACGTGATTCTGCCGGTCACGCTCATCTGCCGGGACAGCTGCCGCTGACAAGCCCTGATCCCGCCGTCTTCCCGCGCAAATCCGTTTCTTTTTCCGGCGGTCCGAAAGGACCGGCGGTTTTTTTGTCCGCTTTCCTTCGTCCGGGCCGGCATCCGGGGATCCTTCTTCCTCCGGAACCCGGAGAAAAAGTTTTTTCGAAAAAATACAAATCAGGGGTTGACACGGGTAAAAGAAGCGTGCTATGATACTTGCGAAGAGAACATTAACGATAATGATAACGTTAATTCTTACCAATTTTTCCATTTTATTGCTTTTCCCGTTTCCCATGGATGATTGAGCGGAAAGCTCATCAAAATAAAAGGAGGAGTACCTATGAAGAAACTGTTGGCTCTGGCTCTGACCCTGTGCCTGCTGCTGGGCGTCTGCTCGTTTGCGTCCGCGGCCGACACCACGACCCTCACCATGTGGACCTTTATCGCACAGCACCAGGAATTCTTTGAGAAAGCCGCCGCCCGCTGGAACGCCGAGAATCCCGATCGTCCCATCGCGGTGGAAGTGACCACCATCGGCTACGATGACATGCACAACAAGTTCAAGGTTGCGCTGCAGGCTGATGAAGGCGCTCCGGACATGTGCGACGTCGAGCTCGGCCAGTTCCCGAACGTGCTGGCCTACAGCGACAAGCTGCTGGATCTGACCGAGGCGCTGAGCCCCTACATGGCCGACCTGGTGAAGGCCCGTCTGGAAATCTACGCCAAGGATGGCAAATACTACGGCGCCCCCCTGCACGTCGGCGCGATGGTTTCCTTCTATGACAAGGGACTGCTGGAATCCGCCGGAATCAACTATGAAGACATCAAGACCTGGGACGACTGGAAGGAAGCCGGCATCAAGCTGAAGGCTGCCGTTCCGGATGCCTGGATGGGCACCGTGGAAACCAGCACCCAGTGGGTTGCTTCCCTGATGCTGGCGCAGCAGGGCAAGGACTGGCAGGCGGATGGCAAAGCGACCGTGAACATCCCCGAAGTTGCCAAGATCATCGACACCCAGAAGAGCTGGCTGGAAGCCGGTATCTGCGAAGTCTGCCCCGGCGGTCAGCCCGACACCGAAGAAGGCAAGGCTTATATCGCCAACAACAAGATCGCCAGCGTGATCATGCCCTTCTGGTACATGAGCCGCTTCACCGATGAAATCGGCGAGAGCTGCAAGGACCGCTATGTGGTTGCTCCTGCCCCCGTGTTCGAGGAAGGCCAGAAGCACTCCATCGGCCAGGGCGGTACCGGCACCGTGGTTTATGCCAACGGCACCAACCCCTCCCTGTGCGCCGAGTTCCTGGCGTTCGCCAAGGTTTCTCCCGAAGGCGAAGCGCAGATCTGGTCCGTGCTGGGCTTCGATCCCTGCAACACCTCAATCTGGGATGACGCTTCCATCATGAAGACCGATGACAACAAGTTCAACCAGTACTTCATCGGCTATCCGATCGACGCCCTGATCCCGATCAAGGACGAAATCGGCTTCATCGTCTCCACCTCCATCAGCCCCACCATCAACAGCTACCTCGGAACCACCCTGTGGAACGAAGTGTATGTGGACGGCGCTGACACCGCTGAAGCCCTGGCTACCGCTCAGGAAACGATCGAGAGCGACCTGTTCTGATTCTTCGGTACGATTCAGCATGGGAGCATCTGCTCCCATGCGTTTTATGTAGCCTCTTCCCGCACGAGGAAAGGGGCTGCGGTATGGTATCGCACACGCACCGCGGGCGCAAGCGCCTCGCTCACCGCGCGCGGTATGGATTCGCACACGCACCGCGGGCGGTATGGATTCGCACACGCACC
>JAGCBO010000121.1 GCA_017652125.1 Clostridia bacterium
ATTCCTGTCCCGGCGCGGTGGGCGCCTGCCCCCTGGGCGCGATTCAGAACACGCTGGCTGCCTCCGGTCACCGGGCCGGATGGTATGTGCTGGGGATTCTCCTGCTGTACGGCGTGATCCTGGGGCGTACGGTCTGCGGATGGATCTGCCCCCTGGGCCTGATTCAGGAGCTCCTGCACCGGATTCCGACGCCGAAAATCAGAAAATCCGCCGTCACCCGGGCCCTGACCTGGCTGAAATATATCGTGCTGGGCCTTTTCGTGCTGGCGCTGCCGCTGTGGTACGGGCTGGCCCGGGATGAGCCGCTGCCGGCCTTCTGCAAATATATCTGCCCCGCCGGCACGCTGGAAGGGGCGATCGGGCTTTTGCCGGCCAACCCCGGCTTTTTCGGCATGCTGGGGGTTTTCTTTACGCGGAAATTCGTGATCCTGCTGGTGATCGGCCTGGCCTGCGTCTTCTGCTACCGTTCCTTCTGCCGCTTTCTTTGCCCCCTGGGCGCCCTGTACGGGCTCTTCAGCCGTTTTAATATCATCGGCGTGAAGGTGGACGCGGACCGGTGCAGCCACTGCGGAGCCTGTGTGACGCACTGCGAAATGGATGTCCGCCGGGTCGGCGATCATGAATGCATCCAGTGCGGCCGCTGCATGGACAGCTGCAGCCGGGGCGCAATTTCCCTGAAAGCCGGAAAGATTACCCTCCGGGCGACGGAAACCGGCTGCGCCGGAGAGCCGCAGGACGCGCCGAAGAAGCGCCGGTCCCGGGCCCGCATCCTGTGGGCTGCCGCCCTGACGCTTCTCTGTTTCGCCGTCCTCTGGTATAATGTACTGGATCCCGCCCTTCAGCCGAAGGAGATTCCCGCCGCCGTCGCGGTAACGGAAGCCCCGGCGGAAACTGCCCCCGCCGCCGTCGCGGTAACGGAAGTCCCGGCGGAAACTGCCCCCGCCGTCGTGACCACGGAAGCCCCGGCGGAAAGCGCTCCTGCCGCCGTCGCGGTAACGGAAGCCCCGGCGGAAAGCGCTCCTGCCGTAGACTTTCAGAGCGAAGCCCCGATCGGCTGCGAGGTGGGGCAGCAGCTGGAGGATTTCACGGCGGAATGCCTGGACGGCTCCGTTTTCCATCTGGCGGACTATCGCGGCAAGGTCGTTCTGATCAACCTGTGGGCCACCTGGTGCACGCCCTGCATCCGGGAGCTGCCCTGGTTCGATGATCTGTACCGGGAGCATGAGGACGATATCGCCGTCCTGGCCATCCATTCCCCCTTTGTGACGGAAGATCCGGCGCAGTATCTGGCGGGGAAGGGCTTCAGTATTTCCTTCGCCGTCGATTCCGCCGATGAGCGGCTGTTTAAAATCGTCAGGGGCAGTGCCTCGCTGCCGCAGACGGTCGTTCTGAACCGGAAGGGCGAGGTCGTTTATAACCAGGTTCGCTCCGTGACGCCGGAGCAGCTGAACGCGTTGTATGAGGAGGCATCCAGATGATCGATTATTTCTTTTTCTATCTGGAAGCGAGTATTGTCTGTATCCTGATCCTGGTGATTCTGCTGATCCATGACCGGCGGCACAGCACCCGCCAGGAAAAGCAGATCTGGTTTGTCCGGGCCCTGATCTCCGATATCCTGTATTTTCTTTCCGATGTCGGCTGGGCGGCCATTATCGGCGGCCGGATTCCTCAGCACCGTTTTCCGGTCGTCCTTTTCAATTTTCTGAATTATGTGCTGCTCAGCCTGATGGCCTATAACTGGTTCCGGTATATGGCGGCCGCCCTGAATCTGGCGAGGCGGAATGATCCGAAGGTCCGGATCATGTCCCTGATTCCCATGCTGGCTTCCATTCTGGCGATCATCATTGCCTATGTGATTTCCCCCGGCTTCTGGGTGGATGAAAGGGGAGAGCTGAGCTTCTGGTACTACCCGATGATGGTGGCGGCGCCGATCCTGTATCTGATTTCCGCCTTCTCCATCGCCATGCGGAAGGCGCATCAGACAAAGGTCCGGGAGGAACGGGAAATCATCCGGCTGATCGGGCTCTATCCGCTGTCGGTGATCGTCTTCGGGCTGATTCAGACCTTTGTGCTGAACGCGCCGCTGTTCTGCTTCGGCATCACGATCATGATGATGTATTTCTATATTCAGAATATGCAGACCCTGGTTTCGGTGGATTCCCTGACCCGGCTGAACAACCGGGGACAGATCGACCGGTATATGGACCAGGTGAAGTTCAGCGAAGGCAAAAAAACCTATGCCATCATGCTGGATATCAATAATTTCAAGAAAATCAACGATACCTACGGCCATGCGGAAGGCGACCGGGCGCTGATCCTGGTGTCCTCCGTGCTGAAGGAGTCCGTGCCCGGCAGCGGTTATTCCGTCTTCCTGGGCCGCTACGGCGGGGATGAGTTCTCCATCTTTCTGCAGGATGTGGTGAAGGACGGGCTGCTGGAAGATCTGCCGGAAAAGGTACTGGCGAGAGTCCGGGAGAGGCTGCAGATCCGGCAGCAGAAAGACAATCTGCCCTATCCGCTGGAAATCACGGCCGGCTATGATGAGCTGCAGGGCCGGGAGGATGATCTGGGAAGCTGCCTGGCCCGGGCCGATCAGAAGCTCTACCTTGAAAAGCGCCGCGCGGGTACCGGCCGCTGAAAGGAGATCTGCCCATGCCGGATTTCAATCTTGACCAGTCGGAAGCGATCCGCGCGCTGAATCAGAAGATTCTGGTGTCCGCGGCGGCCGGTTCGGGAAAAACCACCGTCATGGTGGAGAAAATCAGGGAGACGCTGATCCGGCATCCGGAGGCGTCCGTTTCCCAGTTCCTGGTGATCACCTTTACCCGGGACGCGGCGCAGAACATGAAGGATAAGCTTCGGGATCTGCTGGAAAAAGCCGCCGGGGAAGGCTCGGAGCCGGCGGCCCGGGCGCTGAGCGAGATTGAAGCCGCGACCATCAGCACCATTCATTCCTTCTGCACGCAGCTGCTGAAGGAATATAATGACAACGCCGGAGCCTCCATGAATCCCAGGGTGCTGAAGGATGCCGAGAAAAAGCATATCATGGAGGAATGCTTCTCGGACGCGGCCGAACAGATTTTCACCCGCAGGGACCGCTTCACGCGGGAGGACCGGCAGGCGGTCGGATGCCTGATGACCGCCTTCAGCCCGGAGGAAACCGGAAAAATGGTTGAGGATCTGTATAATGTCCTGATGGGCATCCCGGATCCTTTTGATTTTCTCGGCAGAATCGTCAGCGCTCCCCCGGTTGAGCTCTGGAACCGGGAGATCATGATCTCCGTCGACCTGGATGTGCTGGGCCTGGAGGAATGCCTGCGCCGGGAAGAGGAGCTGCTGCAGGAGCCGTGGGCCCTGCCTTCCTGCGGGGAGACCGCCCGGGCGGACGCGGAGCTGGTCAGGGATTTCCGGGAAGCGTATGAGCGCGCGGAGGGGACGGAGGAAAAAAGGGCCCTGCTGCAGAGCGCCGCGGGCGGCTTTGCCCGGGCGCCGTCGGCGCCCCGCGGCTCGGACGAGGAGACGAAGGCGTGGAAAAAGCGTTTTGACGACGTCCGGAACGAAATGAAAGGCACGAAGGGAATCTTCGCCGCGGCCGTCCGGCGCATCGACGCCATGCTGGATGAGAAAAACGACCGCCGGAACGCCGTCATCCGCCGGGAGCTGCGCGGGCTGGAGCTTTTGCTGAGAGAGACCGCCGCGCAGTATGAGCAGCAGAAGCTGGAAGCCGGCGCCATCGACTACGCGGACATGGAGCAGATCGCGTACCGCATCATGTCGGATCCGGATAAGCGGAATGAGCTGCTGGCCCGCTATCGGTATATTTATGTGGACGAATGCCAGGATGTCTCCGGCATTCAGGACGCGATCATCCAGTCCCTGGCCGGTCCGGGACATCAGTTCTTCATGGTCGGCGATATCAAGCAGTCGATCTACGGCTTCCGCCACGCGGAGCCGGATCTGTTCGAAGGGAAGCGCAAAAGCTATCTGGAGGACGCGGAGGCGGAGGAGCGCCGGATCTTCTTCAGGGATAATTACCGTTCCTGCCGGAGCGTGGTGGACGCGGTGAACGAGGTGTTCACCGGGGCCATGGACGAGCGGATCACGGATATGAACTATCTTCCGGAGGATCATCTCCGCTGCAATGTGCCGGGAGACTTCGGCCCGGTGGATGTCCTCCTGGTTCAGAAGGGCGAGGAGGATGCCGATAAGCTGGAGGCGCAGTGCGAAGCGGCCGGCCGCTATATCCGCTCCCTGATCACCCCCGCCGCGGAAACCGGCGGCAGGGAGAATTACCGCTACCGGGATATCGTCATCCTGCTCCGGACCGCGAAAGGCGTCGCTTCCGCCGTGACGGATCATCTGAAAAAAATGCATATTCCGGCCCTCTATGAGGGAAATCCCGATTTCTTCGGCCTTTCCGAGGTCAAGTCCTTCCTGTGCCTGCTGACCGTGATCGATAATCTCCATCACGACGACGCCCTGGTCGGAACCCTGATCAATCCGCCCTTCCTGTTTACCGAAACCGAGCTGGCGGAGATCCGCCTCGCGAAGAACGAGGTCGTTCCCTTCTATGAGGCCTTCGAGCTCTGCGCGGAGCGAAACGAAACCCCGGCCGACCGCCGCTGCCGGCAGGCGGCGAACCGGCTGGAAGCCTGGCGTAAAATCAGCGAAACCATGCAGGTGCCGGACTTTATCTGGTGGCTCATGCGCGAAACCGGCATCTATGCGGCCCGCGGCGCCTATCCGGACGGAAAGGCGCGCCAGGCCAACCTGGATTCCCTCTATCAGCGGGCGCTGGACGGTCAGAAAGCGGGGGATATGCGCCTGTCCGACTTCATCGGCCGGCTGCGGGAAGCCCGGGAAACAAGACAGAGCGACAGCGACGATCATCCCGCGATGGGCGCCGGGGATGATTTTGTGCGCATCATGACCATGCATAAGAGCAAGGGTCTGGAATTTCCGGTGGTCATCCTGATGGATCTGCAGAAGAGCATCCGGAGAAAGCGGAGCGATGAAAAGCTGCGCATGAACGTGGCCTCCTCCGGCGGAGCCCTGGGTCTTTATCTCCCGGCGGTGCGGCGCGGAAAAAACAGCGCCGTGGATTCCCAGGGGAAGGAAGCCTTTGATATCCGCGCCCGGCGCAAGAATATCTCCGAGGGCACCCGGCTTCTGTATGTGGCCATGACCCGGGCCCGGCAGAAGCTCTGCCTGATCGGCTCCTATAAGGAAGGGGAGGAAGAACTCTGGAATAACCGGACCCGCGCCGCCCGGATCTGGAAAACCGACAGCATGCTGGATATGATCATGCCGGCGGTGCTGCGCCGGGTGAGGCTGCCGGAGCTGGACGAAACCGCGGAGGATGCCCTCTGGCGGCTGTCCCGCGTCTCCGGAAGGACCATCACGGAAGCGGAGGAAGCCGCGGATACGGTGGACGAGCGCATCGCGGAGGTGCTTCGCCGGGAGGAGCTGAGCCTCCTCTTCACGCCGGAAACCGCGAAGCCCGCCCCCCTGAAAACCAGCGTCACGACCCTGGCTCACCATGACCATCCCCTGTCCGGGGAGGAAAGCGGGGAAACGCTGGAGGACAAGCGAAAGCCCGCGGAAGCGGTCCGCACCTTCCGCCTCAGCTCCGTGCCTTCCCGGCCGGCCTTCCTGGAGGAAGAACAGGAAATCCGGAACGCGGCGGATATCGGTACGGCGACGCATCGCTTCCTCCATCTGATTAATCTGGAGGCCCTGCGGCAGGAGGGCGCCGACGCGGCGCAGACGGTCCGGGCCGAAATGGAACGGATGCGGGCGGAGCAGATTCTGACCCGGGAGGAGGCGGAGATGATCCGCCTCGGCGGCGTCGTTTCCTTTTTTACCGGCGATCTGGGCAGACGAATGCTCCGCAGCCCGGAGGTGAAGCGGGAAGCGCCCTTCTCCATGAGAATCAGCCCGCATTCTTCCACCGTGGTGCAGGGCATCATTGACTGCGTGTTCAGGGAAGGGGACGGGTGGATCCTGGTCGACTATAAGACCGATCGCGATACGGCGCCCGAAACCTTCGTGCCCCGGCATGAAATGCAGATGAACTGGTACCGGGTCGCCCTCGAACGCCTGACCCGCGTCCCGGTCAGGGAAATGTGGCTCTTCGCGCTCAGCGCGGGCCGGGCTTATCCCGTGGAAAGGAGGGAGATCGGATGACGCCTGTCCGGATTGTGACCACCCGGGCGCCGGGCCTGATTCCCAGCCTGATCCGGGAAATCGACCATGCCCCGAATCCGCTCGTGCTGGTGCCGGAGTCCTTCACCCTGGCCTGCGAGACGGAGATCGTCAACCGCAGCCGGGATGCCGGCATCTTCAATCTGAACGTTTTCTCCCCGTCCTCCCTGATCCGCGAAGTCCGGGAGATGACCGGCCGCGGCGAGAAAAAGCCCATCTCCGGGGACGGCCAGAATCTGATCATCTCCCGCATTCTTCATCATGACCGGGAGGAGCTGGTTTACTACCGGGATTCCGTGGCCCAGCCGACGCTGGCGGCGAAGATCGCCGGCCAGATTGACGATTTCACCCGGGCCCGGCTGACCCCCGCCTTTCTGCGTCAGTATACGCCCCCCAGCCGCCGGACCGGCGCGAAGCTGGAGGATGTGGCCCTGATCTGGGACGAATATCAGCGGGTTCTGGAAAAAGGCTTTGAGGATACGGTCGGCCAGTGGATGTCCGCGGTGCGGATGATCCGCAAAAGCGGGATTCTCCGCCGCAGCCAGCTGCTGATCTACGGCTTTGACTATATTACCCATGATATCCTGAACCTGGTGGAGGCGGCGGCCTTCGCCGGGGACGGGTCGGGAGCGGACGAAGTGGTGATCGGCCTGATCAGCGATGACGTGGGGCCGGACCGGGATATTTTCAGGGCGGCCAATGATTCGGTCCGGGCGCTGGCCTATTATCTGAAGCGCAGAGGCGCCGCCTGGTCCGTTCTCCGGGAGGAGCTCATGCCGCGGATGGACCCGGGCATCGCCTATGTGGAAAAGACGATCTATGCCCTGGGCGCCTTCGGCAGCGAAAAAATCTATGAAACCCGGGAAGAAAAAGTGGTGATCCGGGAAAATCCCGCCGCCGTGCAGCGGGCGGCGATGGCGGAACTGGCCCGGACCTGGGTGCCGGATCTGTCCCATGTCCGGCTCTATTACGCGAAAAACTCCTATCTGGAGTGTCAGCATGCCTGCCAGACGCTGATCGACTGGCATCGGGTCGGGATCCCCTGGGAGGATATGGCCGTCGCGGTCTGCGAGCAGAACACGCTTCCGTCCCTGCTGCCGCTGACCCTTTCCGCGGCGGGCATTCCCTTCAATGCCAAGCAGGATCAGCCGATCCTGATGAGCGGCTATGCCCAGTATTTCCTTTCGCTGCTGCGCGTTCTGCGGCTGAACTGCTGCCGGGAGGATGTGCTGCGGCTGATGAAAACCGGCTTCACGGGCATGACGCCCCGGCAGGTCATGGATATGGAAAACTATGCCCGGGAGAACGGCATCCACCGCGCCCGGTGGCTGAAGCCCTTCCGGATTCCGGAAAAGGAGGACCGGAAGGAAACCGTGCTGGAGCTGGAACAGCTCCGGCGGCAGCTGATCGAACCGATCGCCGAACTGAAAAGGAAGCTGTCCCGGAAGGACTGCACCGGAAAACAGGCGGCCGCCCTGCTCTTCGGCTTCGTCACCGAGGCGGGCGTCTATGATCGCCTGCTGGCGCAGGAGGAAGTCCTGGCCGCCCAGGGCGACGATCTGAGCATTGACCGGAACCGGCAGGTCTGGACGGCGGTCAACGATCTGCTGGATACCGTGGCCACCTTTATCGGCGATGAGCCGCTTCCGCTGCGCGATCTGTGCGTGATGCTGGAATCCTCCCTCGCCTCGCGGAAGATCAAGTCCCTGCCGCAGCTTTCCGGCGCGGTGATGGTCGCGCCGCCCCAGATGTTCTTCTCCTCCGGCGTGCGCTGCATGATCGTGATGGGCCTGCAGGAAAACGAGATCTCCGCCGGCGGCGGAATCCTCTCCGAGCATGAGCGAAGCCGGCTGGAGGAATTCATCGAGCAGTACAATCAGGAGCATGACCGGGAGAGCGAAGACTCCGATGCCCCGGAAAGACCCTACAGCCGGATCGGCCAGTCCCTGATGGATCTGGCGGCCCGCCAGAAGCAGGATGTCTATCAGGCCGTCTCCCTGGCCCGTCAGGAGCTGATGATCTCCTGCTCCGGCGCCCGGCCCAGCGGCGGGGTGATGACGCCCTCCACCGCCTTCAAAAGGCTCTCCCGGATCGTCGGCAAAATGAATCCGGCCAACGTGACCGGCGGTCTGATGGAAACGGATCTCCGTCCCTTTGCGCCGGCCTTCGCCCTGGAGGCGCTGGCGGTCCGGCTGCGGGATACAAAGGACAGCCGGGACGGCTTCCTGCAGGGAAATTCGCCGGACGACATTCTCTGGAAAAACGCGCTGAACGCCTTATACCGCTCGGAAGAATGGAAAAAGAAGACGGAAGGCGTCCTGAACGGCCTGCATGTCGCGGTGCCTTCCGCCCGGATTACGCCGGAGCAGGCCCGGATCCTCTACCGGACGCACGGCATGACCATCTCCCGGGTGGAAACCTTCGGCTCCTGCCCCTGGCGCCATTTCCTGCAGTACGGGCTGGATCTGTTCCCCACGGGAACCTATGCCTTCCGGCGGAATGAGCAGGGCACCTTTAACCATGATGTGCTGCAGATGTTCCTGGAAAGAGCCATGCGGCTGCCGGAATGGCCGGATCTGTCCGAGGAGACCCAGACGAAGCTGCTGAATCAGCTCCTGAGGGAGCGGGCGGGAGCCTGGGAGGGCGGGATCCTGACCTCCGATACGATGCACCGCTATCAGGGGGCCGGGATCATCCGCGGCGTCCGTACCTCCGTCGCGAGCATGATGCGCGCCTTCCGCCGGAAGCCGCATTTTCTGCCGATAGCGGCGGAGGTCCCCTTCGGAACCCCCGATCCGACCGGAAGGATCCGCATTCCGGCCGTCCGGATTCAGACCGGCGACGGGG
Organism: Clostridia bacterium; assembly: GCA_017652125.1. Classification (GTDB taxonomy): domain Bacteria; phylum Bacillota; class Clostridia; order Christensenellales; family Aristaeellaceae; genus Aristaeella. The sequence continues at coordinate 9,052 of JAGCBO010000121.1, forward strand.
ATCTGGTGGCCTTCTCCGGCCGGATAGACCGGATCGATACCCTGGAAACGGAAGACGGAAAAAAGTACTTCATGATCGTGGACAACAAGATGTCCGATAAGGAAATCCGGCGGAATTCCATTGAGGCCGGCCTTCAGCTGCAGCTGCCGCTCTATATCCGCGCCGCCCGGCTGGGGCTGGACGGCTATGAAGCCGCGGGCGGGCTCTATCAGCCGGTCCGGGATGTGCTGGTTCCCAGCGAGGACGCAGAGGAAATTACGGAGGAGATCGACAATCATCTGCGCACCTCGGGCATGATTCTGGATGAGGAGCGGATCCGTGAGGCCGCCCGGCCGGTGAAAATCGCGAGAAAACAGGCGGCCAATGATACGGTCTCCGCGGTTACCGCGGAGGAAATGAAGGCGGTGGAGGATTGCGCCGTCTCGGCGGTCGCCGAACGGGTGACGCAGATCTATCGGGGCGAAGCCTCCCCCCGGCCGGTGAAGGACGGCATGGAATCCCCCTGCGCCTACTGTGATCACGCGGAGGCCTGCCGGTTCGACAGCACGCTTCCGGGATGCAGAATCGCTGAGATCGATCACCGCCGGACATAAGACCCCTCCCGTCTGGTACTTTTACGCAACTTTTTTTCGCGATGATATTGACTTCAGGAAAAAGCTGTGCTATGATCGTTGCGTAAAGTTACCACCGGCGAGCGCGGGTGATATTTTTAGCCCAGGCATGGTGCTTAAAAGCACCATGCGCAGAGCTTCCGCGGGCGCCGGATGAGGAGGATGAAAATGAAAGCGGTCGAATTCTTCGGAAAAATCAATGAAGCGGAGCGCCGCCTCTGTGCGGCGGAGCGGAAGGTGGCGCTTTTTCAGAGCCTGGCGGAAGGAGGCCCCCTCTCCCTGGACGGGGAAAGGGTTTCTCATTCCCGGAACGTCCACGCGAACGAGGACGCGGTGATCCGCCTGTCGGAAGCGAAGGACAGCGTCAGAAAACTGAAGGAAACCTATTGTTCCCTGGTGGACAGGATTATGGACCGGATGGTCCGCCTGGAAGATCCCGAGGATGAGAAGCTTCTGAGCTATCATTATCTGGAGCATGCGCCCCTCACCTCCGTGGCGGACCGGATGCACCGCGGAAAAACCTGGGTCTATCAGCGGCACGCCCTGGCGCTGGAAAGGCTGGATTCCCTCCTGCAGGATCTGTGACCGGCGGGCGCCGTACTCTTCCGCATCCTTCGGATTTGTGCTATGATAAGGAACACACGGGATCTGAACAGGGGAGTGACCGGAGGTCATCAGGAAAGGGGAAAAGTGGAAATGTCCGCCCAAAGAGGAGACCTGGGGCTGATTGCGCTGGAATCCGCCGCCCGTATGGGAAAGAAAATCAACCGGATCCTGATGGACTGGCACGGGGGGGAATCCCTGCTGATTCCGGTCGAGTGCCCGCGCTTTTCCAGCGGAGAAGGCAAATGCGTGATCCGCCAGTCCGTTCGCGACCGGGATCTGTTTATTCTGGTGGACGTGTGCAACACCTCCCTGACCTATCAGATGGACGGGAGCGCCAACCGGATGTCTCCGGACGATCATTATCAGGATCTGAAGCGCGTCATTGCCGCCTGCAACGGGAAGGCCGGGCGGATTACCGTGATCATGCCCTTTCTGTATGAAGGCCGGCAGCACCGGAAGACGCTGCGGGAATCGCTGGACTGCGCCGTGATGCTGCGGGAACTGGAGCAGATGGGGGTTCACAGCATCCTGACCTTTGATGCCCATGATCCCAGAATGCAGAACGTGATCCCCCTGATGGCCCTGGAAAACGTCTCTCCCGCCCTGCAGTTTACCCAGGCGCTCCTGGCGGAATATGAGGATCTGAAGATCGACAGTGATCATATGATGTTCATCGCGCCGGATGAAGGGGCGACCGGCCGGGTGGTGTTCATGGCGTCCCTGTTCGGCATCAACATCGGTATGTTCTATAAGCGGCGGGACTATACGCAGATCGTGGATGGATCGAATCCGGTGATCGCCCATGAATTCTGCGGCTCCTCCGTTTCCGGGAAGGACGTGATTGTGGTCGATGATATGATCGCCTCGGGAGGAAGCATGCTGGATACGGCCCGCCAGCTCAGGAATATGGGCGCCGGCCGGGTGTTCATTTTCTCCACCTTCGGGCTGTTTACCGGCGGACTGGAGAAATTCGACGAGGCCTATGAAAAAGGCTGGTTTGACCGGATTTTCACGACGAACCTGATCTGGCAGAAGCCTGAGCTGAAGGAGCGGTCCTGGTACTTTTCGGTGAATATGGACCGCTATATTGCCGTGCTGATCGAGGCGATGAGCCGGGGCCGCTCGATTGACGGAATGACCCGGCCCGGGGAAATGATCCGGAACATGCTGGAACTGTACAGAAGAAAGTGAAAAAATCTGCTGCCATCCGTCCGTTTGCTGCGTATATCCTTGTGGACACAGGATGGAAAGGAACGTAAAGGATCGGAAAGGATCAGAAAAAACAGGAACGGAAAGGGAGGATGAACCATGAGCGATAAGGAACTGAAAGCAAAGGGAACGCTGAATGAGCATGCCGCGGAGCTGAATCCGGAGGATCTGGATCAGGTCACCGGCGGTTCGGCCGTGAATGATTTCATCGGTATTTTTCAGGTGCAGGGCGGAGAACAGGACGCAGGCGGCAATTCAGGGCGTCCTCCGCTGCCCGGAGTTTCCAGGATCAGCGGAAAGGTTGGCCTGTCCATCTCCAAAGGCGGAAATGCCTGAGTGAAACGGAATCCCGGAGCGGGCGAAACGGAAGAGAAGATTTCCGTTTCGCTTTTTTTTGCGCTATTTTTCCTTTTCCGCGGAAATAGCCGGGTCTAATGCGCGGATCCGGTATTGGTAAAGCGGTCCGGCTGCTGTATAATATGGACAGACGGAAAAAACCAGACAGATAACGGAAAGGGGAAAGAAAGATGGAAGACGTTCTGAAGTTTCTTCAGCAGAACTGGTATTGGATCCTCCTCGGAATCGTGGGACTGATTATTCTGATCAAGTTTATCCCCCGCTACAAGATCGCGCCTCCGGATACGGCGCTGATCATCTCGGGCCTGCTGCGCCGGAACTATAAAGTGCGGAACGCGGACGGAACGGTATCCACCAAGAAGTTCGGCTACCGCATCGTCCGGGGCGGCGCCACCTTCTTCATTCCCGCCGTGGAGCGGATTGACCAGCTGGACATGTGCCTGACCCAGGTGGACATCAAGACCGCCCAGCCCGTTCCCACCAAGGAATATATCTCCGTCCTGGTGGACGCGGTGGCCAACATCAAGATCGGATCGGATGATCTGTCCATCGCCACGGCCGCGGAGCAGTTGCTGCATTATAACTCGGACCAGATCAAGGCGCTGGCCAAGGATGTTCTGGAAGGAAACATGCGCGAGATTATCGGCCAGATGACCATCGCGGAACTGGTTCAGAACCGGGATAAATTTGCGCAGGAATCGATCAAGGCGGCCATGAGCGACATGAGCAATATGGGCCTGGAAATCATCAACCTGACCATCCAGAACTTCTCGGACAAGGATGGCGCGGTCATCGATACGATGGCGGCCCGGAATGTCGCCGAAAAGGAACAGGACAAGCGGATTGCGGAAGCCGCCGCGGAAAAGGAATCCAAATTCGCGGAGATGCAGGCGGAGGCGGAAATCGCCCGCCAGAACCGCGACCTGGAGGTGCAGAAGGCCGCCTTCAAGCAGGAGACGGAGGAAGCCCGCGCAAAGGCGGAAATGGCCTACCGGATCGAGCAGGAACGGATTAACAAGATCTTTGCCACAGAGCACGCCGCCGCGGAAATGACCCGGCTGGAGAAGGAAACGGAGCTGAAGCGCCAGGCGGTTGAGATCGAGCGCGAAAGGCTGAACGTGGAAATCCGCGAAAAGGCGCAGGCGGAGAAGGACCGGAAAATCGCCGAGGCGGAAGCGGAAAAGTACCGCAGGCAGGCGGAAGCGGACGCGTCCCTTTACGCGGCGCAGAAGGAGGCGGAAGCCATCCGGATGAAGGGAGAGGCGGAAGCCGAAGCCATGCGGATGAAGGCGGAGGCCATGCAGCTCTACGGTCAGGCCGCGATGATGGAGATGGTAACGGACAAGCTGCCGGATATTGCCCGCGCGGTTTCCGAGCCCCTGAGCAAGACCGAAAAGATCATTCTCTTCGGCGAAGGCGGAGCGACCTCCATGGCCCGGGACACGGCCGGTACGATGCTGCAGACCTTTGAGGCGGTGAAGGACGCGGTCGGGCTGGATATTCCCCAGGCCATCCGAAACGTGACCACCGGCGGTCTGGTGGGCAAAGCGGCATCGGAAAAGAAGCTCCCGCCGGAAAGCGCGGAAAAGGAAAGCTGATGCGCATGCGCTTCAGATCAAAAGCCGGGTATTGATTTCTGTCTTTCTCCTGGCGCTGTTCCTGTGGAGGACTGGACGGGGAACAGCGCCAGGATTTACCGGCTGACCGGAGATATGATGAGGAGGATGGCGGAATGAAGGAAGCAAGAGATTTCTGTACCTGCACGGATTACAAATGCCCGTGCCACCCGGTTAATCATGATCAGGGCTGCAATCTGTGTATTCAGAAAAACCTGAAGCAGACGGAGATTCCCAGCTGCTTCTTCCATGATATCGATTGTGAGAAACCTACGCCCGACTGGCATTACGAAGACTTTGCGGCGCTGGTCGGGAAGGCGAAAGACGAAGGGAAACTGGGCTGAGCAGATGTCTCACGCCGGCCATTCCGCCGAATGCTTATTTTTTCAATGGAGGACAGATCGATGATAAACTTCAGAAAGATGCTGGCTGCTCTGCTGGCGCTGCTCCTGGCTCTCGGATGCACATCTTCCCTCGCCGAAGGGGATGAGTGGATCTGCCCTGGCTGCGGCGCGGCCAACAGCGAAAACTTCTGCACAAAGTGCGGAGTGCAGAAGCCTGAACAGATTGTTTGCCCGGATTGCGGTGCAAAGTATCCGCCTGATTCCGACGCCGTATTCTGCGGAAACTGCGGCACAAAGCTGCAGCAGACGGTTTCCTTTTCCGGCAGATATGAGGGAGAAGGTTTCAGTTCCCCGGAAGAAGCGCTGACCTGCTATATGGAAGGCCTGAAAAATCTCGACTTCGAACAGATGCTCAGCGCCTTCGCGTGGGAAACCCAGATGGAGCATTATGATTTCAAGGCATTTTTTGAGAGAGTCAGAGCGTATCAGCCCACGATGCGTCCCAGAATGCCCTCCGTAAATGATTTCATGTTTTCCGCCAATGTGAATATAATTCGTTGCTATCAGGCCGATCTGATTTACCGTTCCCTGGAGCTGTATATTCTCGGCGATGACGCGCCGTCCAGGCAGAAAACGGGAACGATCGCCTTCCGGAAGGATTCAGATGATGTGGATGTCTTCCTGCAGCGATTCGAAAACGGAAGGCTGGAAAAGCTGACGCAGATGTCCGGCCTCCGGTTTCTCCAGCCGGATGACGTTACAGACGGTAAATTCTCTGTCGGTCTGAACCCGGAACAGTTCATCCGGCAGACAGCGTGCTATGGCGCTGATGAAGCTGTCAATCTCATCGGTGCTGCGGAGATCGGTGATGAAACGCTCTATTGCTGCCCGACCATCTGCCGCTACGGAGACAAGTGGTATCTCGTCTCTCTCAGCAGTATGACGGGCATGATCCTCGGTATTCCCACGGATTGTCAGGCCTTTATCTGCGGATCCGGCAGCCTGAAAAACATAATCCGGTAATCCTCGCCCCCTGCCGCTACCTCCGCGAGGGCCGGGACCCCGCCGGCTTCAGTTGTTTTTGCATCTCATACAATAACCCTCCCCTATACTCTCCCCCGCTGACCTGATCCAGTTCATCGTCGGTCAGCTCCATGCCTGCCTGCTCAATGAGGCTTCTTTTCTCTTCTCTGTTGGCTGCTTCATCAACCTGTTTCTTTAATTTTCCTGTCAGCTTCATAGGGTGGTTCCTCCGTTTCACTGAAGTCTTTGAGATTTTATCTCATTAAGCTATACGCATGGAAATCGTTCGTGGCAGTGATGTTTTTCATGGTTTTTTATCATACGCTGTTGTGCTGTAAGAAGCTCCTGGCTGTCTGCAATCGCAAAGAATTTCAGGTCAATTCGAAGATCCCAGATCATACTATTCCTCTCTTTCTCTCCGTATGCGGAGATCTTTGTGCCTGTAGTCATTCCTTCATTTCTGACAGGATCTCCTCCAGGATTTCCACCGCGCTTGCCACCATCTTCGGGCAGAATTCCGTGAACAGATGATGATCCCGGGCATACTGCACGCCTTCCGGCGTCCGGACATCGCAGCCCAGCAGATCATTGCAGAGGCATGATCCGTTGACTTCACTGAAACGGTTCATCATCAGATCATTCAGCATGTTCGTTCTCCGGCGGCCTTCCTGATCACCGGCGCGGGTTTCACCGTACATCAGGCCGAGTACCATTAACGCGCCGGCGCACGCGCCGCAGACATTCCCCCTGCGCATGCCGCTGCCGAAACAGGAGCCGAGCATGAACGCCTGCTCCTCCGTGATGCCGCATTCTTCCGAAAACGCAGCCAGAATGGACTGAGAGCAATGCAGATGTTCAGCAAAACACTGCAGAGCTCTTTCCTTGCGTTCTGCATTGCCTTTCATGAGCAGCATCCTCCTTCCTCCTTACAGGCCGCCCGGATCGATTCGATATAATCCCGGAAAGCTGTCCATTGATCCCTGTTCAGGGAATAATGGTTCCATTTGCCCTTCTTTACGGAAGAGACCAGTCCACAGCCCTCCAGCGCCTTCATATGGTGGGACAGCGTGGGCTGTGTAATCTGCATCCGCTCCAGCAGATCACACCCGCACTGGTCTCCGCAGGTCAGGAGCTGAATGATCTGAAGCCGGTTTGGGTCGGAAAGAGCCTTGCAGATCAGGCTGATCTGATTCGTATCCATACGGTCACCTCACATTGATCAGTATCAATGTGAATATCATATACTATACATTGATGATTGTCAATATGATGTCTGACAAAACAAAGTGCATCTTTTCCACAGAAATCTTAAGCCTTGTGAAATGAATACCAGTCTCATACGATCATTCCGGTACGATCACGCTGCCGGTTTCGCGCTTCAGTACATGAAGTTTGGTGGTGATGGCGTCTTCCAGAAGCTGGACATGGCTGATGATACCGATCATCCCGCTGCTTCGGCGCACGTTTTCCAGAATGTCCATGGCGTCCTGGATGGAGCTGTTATCCAGCGTACCAAAGCCCTCGTCAATGAACAGAGCCTCGATCTGTACGCCGGATTTCTGTGCCACGGTGGACATGCCGATGGAGAGAGCCAGGGAAACCAGGAATTTTTCTCCGCCGGACAGGAGGCTGACGCTGCGGCCCTCTTTTTCGGGACTGCGATTATCGTGAACCTTCAGCTCCAGGCCGCGTTTGTTGCCCGAGCCGCGGTCATCGGTGCGGAACAGGTGGTAACGCCCGCCGTGCACGTACTGCAGCATCCGGTTTGCCTCTCCGATGACCTGGCTGAACATGACGGCCAGCACGTAGCGCTGCAGCCCGATGCCCGAATCCCCCCGCAGTTTTCTGGCGAGGGCAAGATCGCTTTCGGCCTCCCGGATATTGTCTTTATAGTGCCGGTGTTTTTCGGACAGATCTTTCTCTTTTTCGGAAAGGCGGAAAATGACTGATTTCAGTTCAGTGCTTTTCCGGATATAGGTTTCGGATTCGTTATTGATCTCCCGCTCCCGCTCATCAAATGAAGAAGCGTCCGGTTCCGGCCTGCCGGAGAGTTCCTCTTTCTTTTTTTCCACATGAGTCAAGGGGACGGTTCTCACTGACTCATTTCTGCGGCTTTTTCATCTGTCCGGAGACCCGCTGAACAATATTCCGGTTAATCCCTGTCAGCCGTTCAATCTGCCGGATGGTCAATCCTTTTGTCCGAAGCTTGATTAATGCGGCATTCCTGAGGTTCCTGTCCAGATTCTGAAGCTCTGTTCCGCTCCGGATCCCCAGCTCTTTCTGGATAACGGATTTTGCCCATTCATCATTATGCGGCGCTTCCCGGAATTCCAGACACTCATCGTCGTTTTCGAGACAGAGAAAAGCATGGTATTGCATTGTGTTCTTCAGCTGCTTTCGAAACAGATCCAGCTCCATAAACTGGGGCGGATTCTCAAACAGGTGATAACTGCTCCAGCGGTATTCTGAAGCCGGGCAGATGCCGGCCTTTTCCGGATTCCGGAGAATATATCGAAATACCGTGAACAGGTATTTTTCATCCTCGACCGGCTCGCTTTTAAACCTGTCCTGAAACAGATGGCCGGTTCGTTCATATTTCCAGTTGAACCAGCCTGCGTAATTGACATTACTTTTTTTCATGAAAAGAACGATCTGTTCTTTTTCTCCATGAACCAACAGATGGACATGATTCTCCATCAGACAATATGCGCAGATGCGTACTCCGGTTTCCATGCTGTATTTTTCCAGCATTGTGAGGTAGTACTGATAATCAGAGTCTTCTTCAAAGAGCAGCTGGCGTCCGATTCCTCTGATGATGATATGCATATATCCCGTGCTGCTCATACGGCGTGCTTGCCTTGGCATATCCGGATTTCCTCCCCGATGCATGAAGATTGATGCCATGATTATAGCACATCGCTCAAAAATGAGTCAATGAGAACCGTCCCCGTGACTCAGGATGCGGCGTCTTTGGGGACTTCATTCTCACCGGAGAGTGAAGTCCTTTTTGGCTGCGGACCACTTACAGGGCAAAAGGAAAACCCCCGGGAACGTTGGTTTTCCCGGTGTTAAACGGAGAGTCCGGAAAAGGATCCGGTTTACGCGGCGGGCTCCCGTTCGGCGCTGGTATGGAACCAGGTGTTCATCAGGAGATCCAGGTACTGATCGACATAGAGGTCGGTAAAGATGGGAAGACCTTCGTCGACGCCCAGATAGCCGAGCAGGCTGTCAACGATGCCGATGGAGCGGGCTTTGATTGGCATGTCGACGGTGCAGCCGCCTTCCACGCTCTCGCCGTCCCGGTCGAGCAGCTGCCACTGGGCAGAGGACATCAGCCAGCGGAGTCCCAGGGAATCCATGCCGAACTGGACGCAGCAGGAGCCGCCGCTGGTCTTCTCACCGATGACCGCCGCGCCTTCCTCCCGCATGACGATCGGGAAAAAATTGCCACAGGAGAAGGCCTGGCGGGTTGTCAGAATGCCGTAATGAAAATCGAACTGCGCGCCCCTGTCCTTTTCGTCGAAAACGCCGTCAAAATTGGTGTCCGCCTCATAGGTCACGACCATGGTCTGGCCCGTCAGGCGGTTCCTTCCGCGCAGAATGTTCCGTCCGGTGGTCAGGCCGGCGAGCAGCATCAGGACGTCGGAGCTTCCGCCGCCGTTGCAGGTCAGGTCGATGATCACGTTTTGGATTTTCCCGTTCTCTTTGGCCCGCTTCAGCCCGGAGACCATCTTGCCGACGCAGTCATCCGGGAAGCTGCCCGTTCCCTTGTACCAGGCGTCCCACGCGTCCTGATCCGGCATGAAGGTATCCAACCGGACGATGGCCGTCTGGCCGTATTCACGGTAGAAGTCGTCCCCCCAGGCGAGCTTGCGCTGCGGGGTGATGGCCAGGTGCAGGAGCTGCTTCAGCACCTGCCTGCTGCCTCTGACATTGCTGAAAAAGTCTCCGGCAAGCTGTTTTATACTGGCTGGATCGGCTTTGGCTGTCAGATTGCTGCCGTCCAGAGCGGCGGTATGGCCGTCGGCCAGATAGACGGTGAACAGCTTCTGCAGCGCGGACAGGTATTCCGTGAAACCGGGGGAAAGCAGGCCTTTCTTCAGATCGTCGCCCGTTTTTCCCAGATCCGCCAGCGCCCGGTCCAGCCCTTTTTCCGCTATCGCCGCGTCCAGCGTCGCCACACCGGGATGGCCGAAGAAATAATCGAAAGAGAAGCACAGGTCGGCGTAGCCCTGGGTGATGACGTCCGCCGGCCTTTCCTGCCCGTTCATCAGGGCGGCGATGGTGTCGTTCATCAGGAGGGGATCCTCCGCTTTGGAGTTCGTTGACATCCGTGCCCGGTGCAGGCTTTTTCCGTCGAACCGCAGATGGTTGGTGGCGATGTCCGTCATCATATTGGAAAGTACGGAGAGGGGAAGCCAGGCTTCCTCCCGGTCCGTGTAGATCCTGATCCCGTATTTCGCGAAGTCGAAGGTGACGGGAGCGGGCTCGCCCTCATAGGTGATGTCCGTAATCCGGACAAAGGCGCAGCTGCTGTCCTTCAGGCTGTGCGGCTCTCCCTCCAGGGGCATCTTCGGGGTAATCATTTTGATCCAGTCCGGGGAGGTAATCGTTCCGGCCGCCGCGTCGCACAGCAGTTCGCCGCCGAGTTCGTTTTTCAGCGTCAGCGTGCCGTTTTCGTTTGCTTCCGCGGTGACTGTGAAGTGCATGATCCGCGTCATGTATTCACGGATCCCGATGTAGGGAATATGGGGCGTCTCCTCATAAAACCGGAGGATGAGCTCGCCGTCCGCCTCGCCGTCTATGGTATACAGGGGGGTGGCTTTCTCTGTCAGGGCCTGTTCCGTGAACCCGGCGGCGGAAACCAGCAGGCACAGAACCAGCAGAAGGGACAGGATGGTCTTTTTCATCAGGCAGCCTCCTTTGCAGATCGGTTTTCTTTTTCTGTTTCCCGGTGAGGCTATTCTACAGCATATGAAAGCGGGACGCAAGAGTTCTTCCTTATTGCTCCGGTTTTGCGAACCGGATTACGCCGAAGTATTCGGGACAGTGGAAATTCGGTTCCTCGAGGTCAATCGGTGACCAGGACAGATAGTGCTTATGGACGGTTTTATTTCCGCATTTATAGAAGTTGGCTGCCATTTCTCCGTCAAACTGAAAGTCCGGAAAGAACAGACGGAAAAACGCCAGGGGAATTTGATAGAATACTTCCCAGCCGTCCCCTGTTCTGTTCCGGTGAATATTGAAATATTCTCCGGCATCCGCCCTTACGATCTCGATTCTGTCCGGCTTACTTGGTCCGAATTGGATGGAAAGGCATCCGTTCGGATTGATTTCGAAATTGAAATAGTTTGGTGTATCAACAGTCATAAGGAAGAACTCAAGGCAGCTGTCTTCAAATACCGGGGACAGCGGTTCGGTGTTTTCGGCACGAACATCTTTTTCAACCGCACGGAGATGGACGAAAAGCGCGTCATCGGAATAGCATAACTGTCCCTGTGCGCGTATTCCAAAGTCCTCCGTCCACAGGACCTTATCAATCTGCAGAACCGGTATCTTGCTCCAGTCCGGTTCCTTGTCTGTTTTGACGACAGTATAGGATTCTTTTTTCATTTGCGGGCCTTTATCCTTCGCCTTTCCGTAAGAAGATGTGAATATCAGTGACAGTGCAAGCAGAATAATCCATTTTTTTCTCATAAGACCGTCCCTCCGTTCCGGTCCTTCCGTACCGTCAGTCTTTGCCGGCTTCGTAGAAGCGGATATGGAGGCCGTCCTCCTCAACGAATCCTTTGCCGATGAAAGGACGGGAGAGCAGTTCCCGGAGTCCCTCGTGATCGGTTATAAAGGTCGGAACCGTGGTAAACGGCAAAGGCGGACTTCCGGTGAACCAGCCGTTGTTCTCGATATAAATATGGCAGTCGCCCTCATACGGCGGCAGGGCATGCCCTGTCAGCATATAGCGCGCGGACATGCGGCGGACACCCGCCGGGTTGACCACCTGGGTATCCACGCCGCACGGCTCGACGATTCCTTCAAAGACGGTGCCGGTTACGGTGCCGTGAAACGGAATCATGACGACGGATCCGGCGGCGCCGGCTTCAAACTGCACCGCGTCCGCGGTGATGACATGCACATCCAGTACGGGCGTCATGGGGTTCCCTCCTTTGCGCTGTTTCTCTGCCTGTCCCACCAGGCAAGGCCCGCGCTGATCGCGCGGTTCCAGAAGTCAAAATCGTGGACGCCCGGTTCAACCCACCACTCATGGGGATATCCCATGGCGACCAGCGCGTCATGCAGTTCCAGGTTGCGGCTGAAGAGGAAGTCCTCGCTGCCGCAGGCCATGAACAGCGCGGGCGCGTTTTTCCCGAGGCACTTCCCGGCCAGCGCCGCCGGGTCCATGTCGCTGCCGGGCACCTGCTCTTTCGGGCCGAAAACATGGCGGTAGTAACCGGAAGGGACACCCATTTCCGTCGCCTTATCGAAATCCCCGTTCGCGTAGGCCGTGGTGATCAGCGCGGAGGAGAAGGCCAGGATCGTGCTGAAGGTATCGTGATACTTCAGGCCGTTGCGGATGGCGCCGTAGCCGCCCATGGAGAGGCCGCCGATCAGGGTATCCTCGCGCCTGTCCGAAAGGTTGAACATGGCGCGCGTGACCGTGATCAGTTCTTCCCCGAGCAGCCTGCCGGAAGAAATACCGGTCTCGGGATTGTCCACCCAGAAGCGGTTGCCGCCTTCCGGCATGATCACGGCGATGCCGTACTGCGCCGCGAGCGTCTCGATCCGGCTGTTCCGCAGCCAGTCGTTGCGCGCACCGCTGTAGCCGTGGAGCAGGTACAGCGTGGGCCAGGGGCCGCCCGCGTAGCGGGGCGGAAGCTTGGCCGTCGGGGGAAGGTCGACGGGCAGGACGGCGGCAAAGCTGATGAACCCGCACATCGACACGGAATAGTATTCAGTCTGGATAACCGCCATGGCGCTCAGTCCTCCTTTTCAACGGTCCGGTGGAAATACCGGAAGGGTTCTCCCGCGTCCAGGAACACCACCGGAAGGTCCGGCAGCAGGAAGGACAGCCAGTCCCCCAGATACTTCATCCCGGGTTCCTCGCTGCGCTCATGGCCCAGCACGATGATCGCCCGGTTCATGCCCATCTGGGAAGCGTCCCGCACATAGGCGGGAAGGGTCCATTCCGTCAGGTCGCCGCAGAGGAGGACGTCCAGGTTCCGGCGGGCCATCAGCTGCATCGGCATCTGTTCGACCCCCAGCCCCAGGCTCCCGCCGCCCGGCAGGACGCCGACGCGGCGGACCGGCATGTCCGGATCGCCGATATAGCGGATATCCGGCATGCTGAAGGTGTCCTGGAGAAAAGACGCCAGGCCTCTGAGCGTGGTCTCCGGGATTTCGTAGCAGCCGTCAAAGCGGATGCCCGGCATCGGCCGCTGATCGACGGGAAGCGGCGGCATCCGGTAAAAGCGCCAGCCGGTCTGGCGGTCAAAACCGCGGTAGATCCCGTCCTCCCGGGCAAAATGCATATAGTCGTGGAAGCGCCAGATGGCGATCCCGCTCTCGTCCACCAGCTTCTTCTTGGCCAGGTAGACCGGATCTCCGTCCACCCATTCGAGGCTGTCGCCGCCGGTGAACCAGGTCGGTTCATGGGTGATGATGAGATCCACCTTCTCCTCAACGGCTCTGCGGATCACGTCCACGGTGGCCATAAAGGTGGATCCGACGCGCCGGACTTCCTTCTCCGGGTCTCCGGCAATCAGAACGTCGCAGGTATTTCCCTGCGGGAAAGGCGGCGCTTCCGTCGCCCGGATAATGGTCTGCATGACTTCTCGAACGTTCATCCTTTTACCGCCCCCAATACTACGCCTTTGACAAAGAATTTCTGCACGAAGGGGAAAACGATCAGAATCGGCAGAATGCCGATGACGGCCATGGCCATGCGCACGGAAGTGCCGGGCAGGTCCACCGTCTGGGTGCCGAGCAGGGCGGCGTTGCTGGAGGACTTCAGGAACTGGATGTTGTTCATGATCCGGATCAGCAGGTTCTGGATGCCGTAGAGCTCGGGATCGGTGATGTAATACAGGCCGTTGGTCCAGTCGTTCCAATAGGTGAGCCCGGTGAAGAGGGCGACGGTCGCCATGACGGGCACGGCCAGCGGAACCATGATTTGCAGAAAGATTGTCAGTTCCGTCGCACCGTCGATCTTCGCGGATTCGATCAGGGCGCTCGGGATGCTGTTGGAATAATAGTTCCGGATCAGGAAAACATTGAATGCCGTGACCAGGTAGTTCGGCAGGATCAGGGCCAGGAGCGTGTTCTTGATGCCGAAGATGGTGCTCCACATGATGTAGGCCGAAACCACGCCGCCGTTGAAGAGCATGGTGAAGAACACGATAAAGCTCAGGGTATTATGCCATCTGAAATCCTTCCGGGACATGGGGTAGGCAAGCGTCGCGGTCAGGAGAACGGAACCGGCCGTACCCAGGACGGTCACCAGGACGGTGACTCCGTAGGAGCGCAGGATCATCGGCCCCTGGCGGACCATGTAGTAATAGCTGTCCAGGCTGAGCCTGGAGGGGAAATACGTATAGCCGCTGCTCAGCAGGACCTGCTCGTCCGTGAATGACGCGATGACGATCAGAATGATCGGCAGCAGGGTAATCACGGTAAGGATGGTGAGCACGACGGTCGAGAAGACATTGAAGCTCTTCACGTCGTTTTTGATTCTTTCTTTCTTCATCGCGCTCACCTCCTCAGAACAGGGCGTTTTCCTTGTCGATTTTTCGAACCAGGGCGTTCGCGCCGATGACAAGGATGAAGCCGACCACCGACTGATACAGGGCCGCGGCGGCGGACATGCCGACGTCGTTGCTCTCCATCAGGCCGCGGTAGACATAGGTATCGATGGTCTGGGTGACGGCAAAGAGGCGGCCGGAGTTGGCCGGAACCTGGTAGAAGAGGCCGAAATCGGAATAGAAGATCCGGCCGACAGCCATCAGGGTCAGGGTGATGATGGTCGGCTTGAGCATGGGCACGGTGATGTGCAGGATCTGCTTCACCTTGGAGGCTCCGTCCAGCTGAGCCGCCTCAAAGATTTCCCGGTCCATCCCCGCGATGCCGGCCACATAGATGATGGAGTTCGTGCCGACGAATTTCCACAGATAGACGAAGGTCAGGATAAACGGCCAGGGTTCCTTTTTGGAATACCAGCTGACCGGTTCCCAGCCGAGCGCTTTATAGACCGTTTTGTTGATGAACCCGTTATCGGCGTTCAGAAAGGCGTAGACGATAAAGCCGACCACGACCCACGACAGCAGATTGGGCAGCATGAGCGAAGCCTGGTAAAACTTGACCCGGCGCTTCTTTCCCATTTCATGGATCAGGATCGCGACAAAAATCGCGAAGACGGTGCCGAGGATAATGAACGCCGCGTTGTACAAAATCGTATTGCGGGTCATGATCCAGGCGTCCTTGGTACGGAACAGGAATTCAAAGTTGTCCAGACCGTTCCATTTGCTGCCGAAGATCCCGCGGGCATAGCTGTAGTCCTTGAAGGCCAGGAACACGCCGAACATGGGAAGATAGTTGTTGATCAGCAGGTAGATGAGGCCGGGCAGAGCGATCAGCATCAGGGGCAGGGTTTGCGCCGTACTGCTCTTTTTCTTTTTGACAGCGCGTGCAGTCATAGGTTTTAACCTCCTTGGCGGCTCTGAAACAAGAAGGGCGGAGAGGGAAAACCTCTCCGCCCCGGGAGACAGGAATTATTTGTTGGCGGCAGCCCAGGCGTCCAGCTGTTCCAGCTTGGCGGCAATGATGTCCGGCAGGCCGGCGTCGTTCAGGGCTTCGAGGAACTCGGGAATATCCGCTTCCGGATCCACGCTGCCGCAGACCAGGCCGGGCAGGTACTGGGAAATCACGTTCGCCACGGCGGTATACTGGCTCTTTACGCGGCTGTTGTCGAAGGTGAAGCCCATGGCCGCGGAGGTCTTGGCCGTCTTGTTCTGCTCCAGTTCCCAGTCCAGGGAGGCGGGATTCGTGCCTTCCATCGGGTACATCAGGAAGAAGTTGCCCATCGTGCCGCAGGAGAGCTGCGCGGTATAGGGCACGGTAGCGGCATCCTGTCCTTCGGGGTAGTTCACGGTGCCGTCTTCCTTCTTAACGTAGTCGCGGCCTTCCAGACCGTAAATCAGCAGGTTGATGATCTCCTTGTCGGAGAAGGTCAGGTTCAGGAACTTCAGGGCGGATTCCTTGACCTTGCTGGTGGTGGATACGCACCAGGTCAGGGCGTTGATCGCGGTGGTGTCCAGGAAGGCGGAACCGATGATCTTCGCTCCGAGCGGATAGCCGCCGGCCTGCGCGGAGATGCTCGCAGCGGTGTCCTCTTCCGGATAGCTGTAGCTGGCGATGTAGCAGAAATAGTTGCCGGTCGCCATCAGTTCGGCGGCGGTGGAAGCGGTGGTCGCGGCGTCCTTCATGACCAGATCCTCCAGGTACCAGGACCGCGCCAGGCTGCAGACATCCTTGAAGGCGTCGGTGGCGTAGAAGTCGATGACGGTCAGCTCATCGTTCATGATGACGCCCTTGGGGGTGTAGTAGTCGTCGCTCAGGTAGTCGGTATTCGGAACGGTCAGCTGCAGGCCGATGTTGCCCGCGTTCACGGCCGCCACAGGGGTCATCTCCGGATGGGCTTCCTTAACCTTACGCAGCAGCTCGGTCAGGTCGGCCGGGGTGTTCACATTGCTGAAGTCCAGGCCGATCTCATCGGCGATGTCCTTGCGGTAAACCACCATGGGGGTCAGGGCGATGGGCTTCATCGTCGGGATGCCGAAAATGCGGCCCTTGAAGGAGCAGGCGTTGAGCCAGTCCTGGCCGATGATTTCCTTCGTCTCGGGAGCGCAGGTATCGATCATGTCTGTGATGTCTTCTGCCATGTCGGTGCTTACGGCGACGTTGAAATCACCCAGGGTCTGGAAAACGTCGATCTGGTCGCCGCCCTGCAGGCCGCGGCTGACCGCGGAGGAATACTCCCAGATGGAAACGGGCATCAGTTCAACTTCAACGCCGATCTTTTCCCGGGTAATGGCATTGATCGCTTCCTCGATGGAGACGCGGACGTCATTCGTCGGGATGTTGTTGAAGGTCGCGTAGGAAAACACCACTTTGTCATACCCGTCGGCCACGGAGAAGCTGCATACGGACAGCGCCAGGACCAGGGCAAGAACCAGGGATACGAAACGGATTCGCTTGGACATATTCATCGCTCCTTTGCTTTCTTCGGAGGAAACCCTCCGTGTTAAGAAATCCTTTCATGACCTCACGGGCCATGTTTTCCTGATCGTATCACACTTCCTGCAAAATGTCAACCGTTTGACATAATATATTTGTCATTTTTGACCGTATTTCGTGCTGTACGTACATTTTCCCATGGGGAAAGGAGGGTGCTTTGCGCAATGGCTCCCGGGTGAAATGTCAAACGATTGACATTGTGCCGCGAATGTGTTATGATGCGCGTAACACGGAACCGGCCATTCACCGGCCGCCCGGGAAGCGGCGCGGAAAACAATCTGAAACTGTACAGGAGGGGCTATGAACTTCAAACTGTTGGAACAGTACCTCGATTCACTGGAAGAAGAATACGGGGCGCCCGCGCTGGACCTCGTCGTGACAAAGGACCACGGGACGGTCTTCCGCCATATGGCGGGTTATGCGGATGCGGCGAAAACAACGCCTGTCAGCGACAGGGACTTCTATTATTTCTATTCCTGTTCCAAGGTCATCACGATGACCGCCATGCTGCAGCTGATCGAACAGGGGAAAGCCGGCCTGTATGATCCACTCTGCCGTTTTCTGCCGGAATGGGAATATATGACGGTTATCAACGACGACTGGAAGACGCGCGGGCCGTTCTTCAGCCCGGGACTTGCGGAGCCTGCGCATTTCGCGAAGCGGCAGATCCGGATCATCGACCTGATGTCCATGACGGCGGGCCTTACCTACGACCTGGAGTCCGAGGCGATCCGGAACCTGAAGGCGGAAAAACCGGACGCGTCGACACGGGAGGTCATCGCGGCGCTGGCGGAGATTCCTCTGCTGTTCGAGCCGGGAACCCATTACCAGTATTCCCTCGCGCACGACGTGATCGCGGCCGTGATCGAGGTCGTCTCCGGAGAAAGCTTCGAAGACTACCTGCAGAACCACCTCTTCAGGCCCCTGGGAATCACGGAGCTGACCTGCCATCCGACGAAGGAACAGCTCAGCCGCCTGAGCGCGATGTATGACTGCCTGCCGGACACGAAGAAGATCGTGCTGCGGGAGAACCCGGTGAACATCTATGCCCTGACCCCGAAGTATGAGAGCGGCGGCGCCGGCCTGGCCGGTACCGTGAACGGGTATTTCCCTGTGCTGGAAGCGCTGGCCAATGGCGGCGTCGGCCGCACGGGGGCGCGGATCCTGGAGGAGAAAACCGTAAAACTCTTTACCCGCTCCGTGATTACCGGCGAGGCGCTGCGGGAGTTCCGCGTATGGCGCTTTCTGGAGTATTCCTACGGCCTGGGCGTCCGTGTAAAGACGGATCCGTCCCTGGGTCTTTCCCCGGTCGGGGAGTTCGGCTGGGACGGCGCCGCCGGCGCCTATGCCATGGTCGATCCCGTAAACCGCGTCAGCGTTTTCTTCGCGCTGCACGTGCATAATTTCATGGACAGCTACACGGTCATCCATCCGCGCATCCGGGATCTGGTGTATAAAGGCCTGTAAACGCTTTCCCGCCGCGGTTCCGTTCCGGGAGGATCGCTGCGGGAAAAGCCCTTCTGAACGGATGACCCAAAGCAGAAGGACGACAGCGGAAGGAACGTGAAAAGGATGTGTTGTGAAAAATGCAGCCGCATCATTGAGGCGGATCGCTGTCCGGCATCCTCATTTTCCCTCCGACAGGGTGTATTTTGTGATGTCCATCACAGCCTTTCCGTCTGTTTCAAAGGAGATGCCCCCGGCCTCGGATGTTGTCAGGATGGCTGCTGTCATGACCTGCTCTCCGCCGTTGATAAACACTTCCACGCTGAAGAGGTCCAGGATCACATGCAGCCGGATTTCTCCGTGGCGGTCGGATACCAGGCACCGGCGCTGGTGGACATATGCCCGCCGGGATCCCGAGAACTTCCGGTCGATCTGCAGCCAGGATTCATAGGGCCGGTAGCTGAGGGTGGAATAATACTTCTCATTTTGGGCGAAAACCAGGATAAAATTCCGGTAAGGGCTGCTGGGATCCGCGGGGCGCAGCCGGATATCCAGTTCCGCGACCCGGCCTTCAATGCCTTCCAGCGTCTTTTCTCCGGCCAGCAGGACGTTCTGGTATTCGGTTTTCCCGCTTCTGTACTGCGCCAGTTCCCGGACCGGCCGCTGCCAGAGGCGGCCGTTTTTCAGAAACAGCTCCCGCGGCAGGGTCATCTGCCCGCACCAGAGCCGCTCCTCATACCCGGTTGTTCCGCAGGTATCCCAGTTCTGCATCCAGCCGATCATCACGCGCCTTCCGTCAGGGGTCAGAATCGTCTGCGGCGCGTAAAAGTCAATCCCGTAATCGATCGCCTGGTGATGCTCCTCGACGAACCGGTCCCCGTCCATGTGTCCCGTGAGGCAGACGGTCCCGTTGCCGTTGTGGTATTCCAGTCCTTCCGGGAGCATATCCTGCGGGCTGACAAACAGCACCTGCTTTCCGTCCAGCGGGAAGAAATCCGGGCACTCCCACATGAGGCCAAAACGTCCGTCGTTCTCCGCCAGCACGCCGACGTACCGCCAATCCAGTCCGTCCCGGCTTTCATACTGGAGCAGGACGCCGCGCCGGTCCTCCCTGCGGGTGCCCACCACGCAGCGGTATCCGCCGTCCTCCGTCCGCCACATCTTCGGATCCCGGAAATCATGGGGACTCAGGCCCTCCGGAAGCGCGCCGCTGTCCAGAACCGGGTTTTTTCCATACTTTTTGTAGTCCGTTCCGTCGCCGACGGCGATACACTGGGTCTGGAAGGTCTGGTCTCCGTCCCCCTGCCGTACGCCGGTATACATCAGCAGATGCTGTCCGTCCGGAAGCTCGGCCGCGCTGCCCGAGAAGCATCCGAAGGAATCATACGGAGCGTCCGGAGCCAGCGCGGCAGGCAGATAAGTCCAGCGGAGCAGATCCCGGCTGACGGCATGCCCCCAGTGCATGGCGTCCCATTTCGTCGCATACGGATTGTACTGGTAGAAAAGATGATACTGCCCGCGGTAAAAGCAGAAGCCGTTGGGATCGTTCATCCATCCGGTTAAAGGCGTCAGATGGAATACCGGACGGTCTTCCCGGGGGATTTTTTCGCCTGCGGCCCGCTCATACGCCCGGGCGGACAGCAGGCTGTGATCTGCTGTTTTCATCATCGTTTCCCTCCTGCGCTCTCTCCCGCCGGCCCCTTCGGCGGTACGGACAGCCTGTGGCTCTGAATATTTCTTCTGCCCTGTTTTCGTTTGCTGAATCTATGGTTCCATTCTACCGTAAATCCCGCGATTTCTCAACCTGCTTTCCGGCCCAGCTCGGGGGCCGGCGGCAGAATAAAATACCAGGGCTGCATTTCGCGGCCCCGGTTTGTGAATCTTATCCTTCTTCGTCACCCTCGTCCTCGTCGTCGCCGCCATCATTCGTCACCGGCGCGGCGGGCTTTCTTTTCTCGGGCCGGCGTTTCATGCCGGACAGTAATGTATATGCAGGTTCCGGGAGATGTGGCTGCGGATTGGACGGTTCCGGACTGAATCTTTTTACCATCTTATTACTTGCAATGAATCACCGGGATGGTTCCCGCTGACTCATGATGTCATCGGAGGCCGGGATCAATGATCGTTAGGCACATCGCCGCGCTGCTCTGGACGGCTCGCTCCGACCGGCATAAAGAACGGGCCATGTCCTGTCCCCCTGGGGGATTCAGACCCGGTCCGTTCGTATTCAATTCACCGGGGCGATCGTCCGATGCTTATGCTGTCCTTTGCTTCGCAAGCTCCTGAACCTTCTCCAGTGTCAGTCCGGAGTAATCTGCTACTTTTTCAAGGACTATACCATCAGCAATCAGTCTTTTTGCAATCTCTATACTTCTGCGTTCTGCGGCTATCCTTGCGTTTTCATGTCTCATATCTTCCATTACCTTACACATGGCAGCGACCCCCTTTTCATCTTCCTTGAAGTACCTGACTTTCTTTGCCAGCTGCTGGTAGTTCATATTATCCGGATGATCTGGGATACGATTCACTACAGATGTTCCAGAGGCAATAGGAAATTTGCAACCTGGGGTTAAAGTGAAAAGGGGATTGAGTGGATTTCTGCTGTGCTGATGAAATTGTCGGATTTGGTGACTTCAATTCTGCGATCGATACCGTCTTTTACTTCATCCACAAGTGAAATGATAGCAATCAGTCTGTGTCCGGTATGTGC